>CAZFUQ010000039.1:18396-22464 GCA_964521905.1 uncultured Cellulosimicrobium sp. | reverse complement strand
GCAACTACGCTCGTTACAACAGCCCGGTGTTGCGTCGACCAGTTGAACTCGCCCAATACCGTGCCATCCGCTACGGCCAAGCCCTCGCCGAGCAGGACGCGGTCGCATCCGTCGGCTCCAAGGGCGACTCCTACGACAACGCGCTCGCCGAGGCGCTGAACTCGCTCTACAAGGCCGAGCTCATCCGCAACCGCGGACCCTGGCACGGCATCGACGACGTCGAGATCGCGACCGCCGAGTGGGTCCACTGGTTCAACACCTTCCGACCCCACGGCGCCTTGGGCGGCCTCACCCCGCACGCCTACCGGGCCGCTCACCCCCACGGCCTGCCGGCCACGTCAGAACCCGTCCCCGACCTCACGAACGCCAGATAACCCACCCTCCACCAAACCCGGGGCTTGACATTGACGACCTCTCCGGCCCGAGCGAGTGTCGTGGCCGGCCCGTCAGTTCCCCGAGGGACGCTCCAGCACCACTTCCTGCGGGGACTTGTCGCGCCGCCAACCCTTCCACACGGCGTGCCGCAGCTTTCCCAGTGGCGTGTCGCCCGGCGCGTCCTCGCCCGGACCCGTCCAGTCCGCGTAGACGACCTCGGCGACCCGCCGCGGTGAGACCCACCGCGCGTCGGACGCGTCCGCGCGCGGAACACCGACCGCGGCGGGCGACGAGCGCTCGATCCGGCCGAGGTCCGTGACCAGGTCGCGGCGGTCGGCGTCCGTGAAGCCCGACCCGACGCGGCCCACGTAGACGAGCCGCCCGTCGTCGGGCACGGCGAGCAGGAGCGAGCCCATGAGGTGCGACCGGTCCCCGTGCCCCGGGCGCCACCCCACGACCACCACCTCCTGCGACTGCGCGTGCTTGAGCTTGAGCCACAGCGCCGACCGGCGGCCCGACGAGTACGTGCCGTCGCGCCGCTTCGCCACGACACCCTCGAGCCCGAGCCGCCGCGACGTGTCCATCGCGGCGTCGAGGTCGCCGTCGAACGCGGGCGGCACGTGGATCGGGGCGTGCGCGGCGGCGAGCACCTCGCCGAGGACCTCCCGACGCTCGTCGTACGGGCACTTCGCGAGCGACCGCCCGCCGGTCTCGAGCACGTCGAAAACCATGAGGTCGACCGCGACCCGCCGGCGCGCCGCCGCGACGTCCCCGGGCTTCGCGATGTTCGCACGCTGCTGCAGCCGCCCGAAGCTCGGACGACCGCGCGCGTCGAGCGCCACGATCTCGCCGTCGACCACGAGCGGCAGCGCCTCGGCCGGCACCTGCTCCGCGAGCGCCTGCAGCTCCGGGTACGTCACCGTCATGTCCTTGCCCGACCGGCTCACGAGCCGCACCGCGCCGCGCGACACGTGAGCGAGCGTCCGGAACCCGTCCCACTTCATCTCGAACGCCCAGTCGTCGCCGTCGTGCAGGTCGGCGGCCGTCGCGGGAGACGCGAGCATGGGCCGCCAGTCGGTGCGGGCGGGACGTGGTTCGTCGTGCCCGTGTCCGTTGTCGTGGTCGGTCGGGGTGCCGGACCCGCGCGAACGGCGAGGCGCCCCCTCCCCGCCCCCCGCGCCCCGACCACGCGGGTCGTCGCCCGCCCGCTCCGGCTTCGGCGCCATGAGGTGGATCAGCCAGTTGTCGTCGTCGCGGCCGTCGCGGCCGCCGGTGTGGATGAGCGCGAGGCGGCGGGTGCCGTGCTGCTCGCCGTGGAGGGTGACGATGACCTCCTCGCCGTCGCGCCACTTCTCGAGCTCGTACGTGCCGGCGTCCCAGATGGTCACCTCGCCGGCGCCGTACTCGCCGCCCGGGATCGTGCCCTCGAACGACCCGTAGGCGAGCGGGTGGTCCTCGGTCTGGACGGCGAGGTGGTTCTTCTTCGGGTCCGTCGGCTCGCCGCGGGGCAGCGCCCAGCTCACGAGGACGCCGTCGTGCTCGAGCCGGAAGTCCCAGTGCAGCCGCCGGGCGTGGTGCTCCTGGATGACGAAGCCGTCGCCCGTGGTCGGCGGGGGAGCCTCGGCGGGGACGGGCTCGGGCGTGCGCGCGGCGTCCCGCATCGAGCGGTACGTGTGCAGCCGGTCGGGTCGGTCCGCGTCGCTCTCGTCGTCGGCGCCCTCGTCGTCGTGTGCCGCCCGGGCGCGGTGCGTGCGGCCGCCCTGGCTGCCCGACGTCGTCGCGCCCTTGCGCTCGAACGTGGCCATGCGCTCGGGCGTCGGCTCGAGCGCGGCGAGGTGGCCCGTCGTCAGTGCGGCGAGCGGGTCGCCGATCGTGCGGACCCGCTCGACGACCTCGTCCTTGTCGAGCTGGCGCAGGTCGGGGTCGTCGAGCTCGTCCCACGTGCGCGGCGCGGCGACGGTCGGGTGCTCGCGCCCGCGCAGCGAGTAGGGCGCGATCGTCGTCTTGTTGCCGTTGTTCTGGCTCCAGTCGACGAGGACCTTGCCGCCGCGCAGCGACTTCTTCATGTCGCTCACGACGAGGTCCGGGTGCTCCGCCTCGAGGTAGCGGGCGAGCTCGTGCGCGACGGCGGACACGGCCGCCGCGTCCTGCTTGCCGTCGAGCGCGGCGTACAGGTGGATGCCCTTGGACCCGCTCGTCACGGGCAGCGGGTCGAGACCCATGCCCTGGAGGATCTGCCGGGCCAGGCGCGCGACCTCCGCGCACTCGGCGAGCCCGGCCCCCGGTCCGGGGTCGAGGTCGAGGACGAGCCGGTCGGGGTCCAGGTGCACGCCCGTGCGGCCGAACTGCCACTGCGGCACGTGCAGCTCGAGCGACGCCGTCTGGCCGAGCCACGTGAGGGTCGCGAGGTCGTTGACGAGGACGTAGTCGTTCGCGGAGTGCTTGTGCTCGATGCGACGCGTGCGCACCCACGACGGCACGCCCTGCCCGGCGTTCTTCTGGAAGAACACCTGCCCGTCCACGCCGTCGGGCCAGCGCTTGCGCGTCGCGGGGCGGTTGGCGCAGTGGGGGAGCATGACCTCCGAGACGGCGGCGAGGTAGGCGAGCACGTCCGCCTTCGTCGTCCCGGTGGTCGGGTAGAGGACCTTGTCGAGGTTCGTCAGCTTGAGACGGTGGCCCCCGACGCTCACCGTCTCGCCCGCGCTGCGGCTCGATGAGGTGGCCATGCGCCCCATCGTGGCGCGGACGGGACGACGTCGCGCGGCGGGCGGTCCCGGGCGGTCCCCGGACCGGGACGAACGGCCCGGACCGCGAGAGGGCGGGAACTTCCCGGCGCCCCCGACCGTGCACACTGGTGGAGGCGCTCCGTGCACACGGGCGCCGGGACGACGGCAGGATCGAGAGGAACCCCGTGACGCACCTGACGAGCACCGACGGACCGCTCCCCGCAGAGATCGGTCCGCGGGTGCGCGAGTTCCGGCGGCTCATGATGACGTACAAGTTCGGCATCGACGAGGTGATGACGAAGATCACGGTGCTGCGCGACGAGTTCCGCCACATCCACGACTACAACCCGATCGAGCACCTCGGGTCGCGGCTGAAGTCGATCGACTCGATCTTCGCCAAGGCGCGCCGCAAGGGGATCGACCTCACGCCGGAGGGCGTGCGGGAGAACATGTTCGACATCGCCGGCGTCCGCGTGACGTGCAGCTTCGTGTCCGACATCTACCGCGTGCGAGACATGATCGTCGGGCAGCGCGACCTCACCGTGCTCGAGGAGCGCGACTACATCGCGCACCCGAAGGGCAACGGGTACAAGAGCCTGCACCTCATCGTGAAGGTGCCCGTGTTCCTGTCCGACCGTGTCGAGGACGTCGTCGTCGAGATCCAGCTGCGCACCATCGCCATGGACTTCTGGGCGAGCCTCGAGCACAAGATCTACTACAAGTACCAGCGCGACGTCCCGCAGCACCTCACCGACGCCCTCAAGCTCGCCGCCGACGTGGCCGCGACGCTCGACACGACGATGGAACGCATCCACGACGAGGTCCGCGAGCTCGACGGCGGACCGGAGCCGTCCGAGACCACGGACGCGCTCGTGTCGCCGCGGGAGATGATCGAGGACTTCATGCGCACCGCGCAGGTCGCCGACGAGGCCTTCCACGAGCGGCGTCACGACGGCTGAGGTCCCGG
>CAZFUQ010000039.1:9105-18296 GCA_964521905.1 uncultured Cellulosimicrobium sp. | reverse complement strand
GCCGCGACGAGCGAGCTCACGACGACCGTCCCGCCGAGCGCGGCGAGGTGCAGGGCCTCCACCGGCCGGCCGGCCCACGCGTCGCCGAGCGCCTGGACCGACGCCCCGAACGGCAGCAGCTCTCCGGCGCGCGCGACCGGCTCGGGGAGGTTCGACACGTCCCCGAACATGCCGCCCGTCGCGCCGAACGCGAAGAACGCGACGAGACCGATCGCCAGGGCCGCGTTCGGCGTCGGCGAGACCGCCGCGACGAGCATCCCGACCGCGTACATCGCCGTCGCCGACAGCGCGAGCACGCCGAGCGCGACCCACGGGGAGGCGGGCATCCGCGCGTCGAACGCGGTCGCCGCGACGACGAGCGCCACCGCCACGCCGAGCGCGGTCTGCGCTGCGCTCACCGCGACCTGGGCGACGAGCACCATCGTGGGCGACGCGGGGGTGACCGACAGGCGTTTGAGGACCCCCGTGCGGCGGTAGGACGCGAGGAGGCTCGGCATGTTCACCACGCCGATGATCCCGACGACGACCGCCAGCACGACCGGGACGACGAACACGTCGAACGCGGAGCGGCCGCCCGAGCCCGGCACGACGATCTGCGTGGCCTCGCTGATGCCGTACATGACGAGGATGAGCACGGGCATGCCGAAGGGCATGACGAGCCCCGCGGTGTCGCGCACGACCGTCCTCGCCTCGGCGGCGACGAGCGCCGCCCAGGCACGCGGACGTGGCCCGGACAGGGGGCGGGCGGGGGCGGTGCGGGGAGGGGCGGTGGCGGTCATCGGACGGACTCCTTCGCGGTCGGGGTCTCGGCCACGGAACGGCCGGTGAGCGTGAGGAACGCGTCGTCGAGCGTCGCGCGCTCGAGCCGGGTCTCGGTGACGACGACGCCCGCGCGCACGAGCGCGGTGCTGACCTCCTGGAGCAGGTCGCCGCCCCCGGTCACGACGACCTGGTCGCCACGGACCTCGACGTCGCCCACGCCGGGCACCTCGCGGAGCACGGCGTCCAGGAGCTCGGCCGGGAGCGGATCGACGGTACGGAAGCGCACGCGCTGGGCCAGCCCGGCCTGTGCCACGAGACCTTCCGGGGTGTCGTGCGCGACGACGCGCCCGGCGTCGAGCAGGACGACGCGGTCGCACAGCCGCTCGACCTCCTCCATCTGGTGCGAGACGAGCAGGACGGTCGTACCGCCGTCGCGCAACGACTCGACGACGCCCCAGACCTGACGGCGTGCCTGGGGGTCGAGCCCCGTGGTGAGCTCGTCGAGGATCACGACACGTGGGTCGCCGACGAGCGCGAGGACGATGGCGACGCGCTGCTGCTGACCGCCCGAGAGCTTCTCGTAGCGCACGCCGCGCTGCTCGTCCAGGCCGAGCGCGCCGACCAGCTCGTCGGGGTCGCGCCCCGTGCCGTAGAACGTGCGGTACAGGTGGGCGAGCTCGCGCACCGTGAGCGCGCCGTGGAGCGAGCCGGACTGGAGCTGCACCCCGAGGACCTGGCGCACCGCGGCCCGGTCGGCGAACGGGTCGAGTCCCGCGACGCGCACCGTCCCGCCGTCGGGCCGGCGCACGCCCGCGATCATCTCGACGGTCGTCGTCTTGCCCGCCCCGTTGGGACCGAGGATCCCGAGGACCTCCCCGTCGGCGGCGGCGAGGCTCACGTCGTCCACCGCGACCTTCACCTCGTGCCTGCGGCGATAGCGCTTCGTGAGGTTCCGTGCTTCGACGGCGCTCATGGCGACCCACGTCCTTCCTGTCCGGTGCTCGTCACGTTCCCGCCGTCACCTCGTCGGCGACGCCGCGGCCGGTCCGCGGGCGGTCCCTCGACGCTAGGGATCGCGGCGAAGGGGCCGCGCGTGCCGGTCGTCACCGGTGCCGGCCATGACTTCCGGCACGTCGCGCCGGCGCGAGCGGTCCGTAGGGTAGGGGGATGCGACGCACCGACCCGGAGACGTGGGCGGGCGTCGCGATGCTCGTCGTCGTGCTCGGGCTCGGTGCGCTCGTCCCGATCGCCGCGCGCGAGGCGATGACGCTGCCGGTCGGCGCCTGGCTCACCGTGTTCGCGGCTTTCGTCGTCGTCACCGTGGGACTCGTCTTCGGCGCCAGGTTCGCGACGCCGCGCGCGTACGCGCTGCTCACCGTGCAGGTCGTGCTCGTCGGACTCCTGGTCCTCTCCGCTCCCGGCGCCGGCTGGCTCCCGATCCTGCTCGTCGCGGTCGCCGCGCTGAGCGTGTACGTGGTCCCGGTGCGGGTGGCGGTCGTCGTGGTGCTCGTGAACGTCGTCGTCGTGAGCGTCTCCGTCGGTCTCCGGGCGTCGCTCGCCGACGCGCTGCTCACCGGCGTGATCTACCTGCTCCTCCAGGTCGCGAGCGTCGGCTCGACGCTCGCCCTCCAGCGCGAGCGCAGCATGCGCGAGCAGCTCGCCGCCGCGCACGTCGAGCTGCGCGCCGCGGCCGTGCTGCGGGACGAGTCGACCCGCTCCGACGAGCGCCTGCGCGTCGCGCGCGAGCTGCACGACGTGCTCGGCCACCAGCTGACCGTGCTCGCGCTCGAGCTCGAGACGGCCACGCACCAGGACGGCGAGCGGGCGCGGGAGCACGTGCTGCGCGCCAAGGCCGTCGCGCGCGAGCTGCTGGGCGACGTGCGCGCCACGGTGGGCGAGCTGCGGCGGCGTGCGCCGAGCCTCCAGGAGGCGCTCGAGTCGCTCGTCGAACGGGTGGGCACGCCGCGCGTGCGCGTGCTCGTGGCCGACCACGTCGTGGTCGACGAGGAGCAGACCGTCGTGCTCGTGCGCGCCGTGCAGGAGATCGTCACGAACACCATCCGGCACGCCGACGCGACCGAGCTGACCGTCGACGTCGACGCGGACGGCGACAGGACACGGGTCGTGGCCCAGGACGACGGCCGCGGGACGTACCGCGTCGAGCCGGGCAACGGCCTGCGGGGCCTCTCCGAGCGGGTGGAGGCGTACGGGGGCAGCGTGCGCGTCGACGGCCGGTCGGGCTTCCGGGTCGAGATCGAGCTGGCCCCCGAGCGCCGAGCCGTCGTCGCGCACGACGCCGGGCCGTGAGCGGCGCGGTGATCCGCGTCCTGCTGGTCGACGACCAGACCCTGGTGCGCCAGGGGATCCGCAGCCTGCTCGAGATCGCGACCGACGTCGAGGTCGTCGCCGAGGCCGAGGACGGCATGGCGGCGCTCGCGGCGGTGCGCGAGCACGGTCCCGACGTGGTGCTCCTCGACCTGCGCATGCCGCGCCACGACGGGATCTGGGCGCTCGAGGCGCTGCGCGACAGCGGGATCGAGGTGCCCGTGCTCGTGCTCACGACCTTCGACGACGACGAGCTGGTGCTCCGCGCGCTGCGCGCGGGAGCGCGCGGCTACCTGCTCAAGGACGTGACGCTCGAGCAGCTCACCGGCGCGGTGCGCACGCTCACCGGGGGAGGGACGCTCGTCCAGCCGTCGATCACCGACCGGCTCCTGCGGGCCGTCCGCGGGGGAGCGACCCCGGTCGACGACGGGGCCGACGGCGCGATGACGGTCCAGGAGCTCACCGAGCGAGAGCTCGAGGTGCTCCGGCTCGTCGCGGCCGGGTACTCCAACCGCGAGATCGCGCACGCGCTGTTCCTCGCCGAGGGCACCGTGAAGAACCACGTGTCGACCGTGCTGCTCAAGCTCGGGGCGCGCGACCGCACGCGCGCGGTCCTGCGCGCCCTGCACCACGGCCTCCTCGGCTGAGGGTCCCGACGCTCAGAGCAGGGTCTCGACACCGATCCGCACACGGTCCCCGACGTCCACGCCCTCGGCCTGTCGCACCGCAGCCTTGATCGGCACGACGAACGTCTTGCGCCCGGCGTCGGGGAAGACCGAGGTGGACCAGCGCTGGGTACCGAGGGTGACCTCGACCTTGACGGAGCCGAACCCCGCGGGCGGGAGCGGGAGGTCCGCGATCTCGTCGCTCACGTCCTCCGGGAGCGCGGCGAACACCCAGCTGTCCGTGCGTGCCTGCCACCGCCACAGCTCGGCCTCGAACTCGAACCTCGTCCCCGCCACGAACCCATGGTCCCGCGCACCACCCACACGCGCGGGCGTCGTCGTGCAGGACGCGCGGGGGTGGCCACCCCTGGCGGGGGCGCGGGACGGGCGCCACCATGGACGGATGAGGGCCATCTGGAAGGGTGCGATCACGTTCGGGCTCGTCAACGTCCCCGTCAAGGTGTACTCCGCGACGGAGGACCACGACGTGCCCCTGCACCAGGTGCACGACAAGGACGGCGGGCGCATCCGCTACCGGCGCGTGTGCGAGATCGACGGCGAGGTCGTCCCGTACGAGCACATCGACAAGGCGTACGACGACGGTGAGCGCACCGTCGTGCTCACGAGCGAGGACTTCGCCGCGCTGCCCGCCGAGCGCAGCCGCGAGATCGAGGTCGTGGAGTTCGTGCCGAGCGAGCAGATCGACCCGCTGCTGCTCGACCGCAGCTACTACCTCGAGCCCGACTCGGCGTCGAACAAGGCGTACGTCCTCATGCGGCGCACGCTCGAGGAGACCGACCGCACCGCGATCGTGAAGTTCGCGCTGCGCCAGCGCACCCGGCTCGCGGCGATGCGCGTGCGCGACGACGTGCTCGTCCTCCAGACGCTCCTGTGGGCCGACGAGGTGCGCGAGGCCGCGTTCCCGTCGCTCGACGACGAGGCGAGGGTCACGGCGAAGGAGCTCGCGATGTCGTCCCAGCTCGTCGCGAGCTTCGAGGCGGACTTCACCCCGGAGGAGTACGAGGACGACTACCAGGCGCAGCTGCGCCAGCTCATCGAGGCGAAGATCGAGCAGGGTGACGCGCTCGACACCGCCGAGACGTTCGGCGAGCAGCCCGAGGAGGGCGAGGGCGCGGAGGTCATCGACCTCATGGAGGCCCTGCGCAAGTCCGTCGAGTCGTCGAAGAGCAGCCGCGCGAGCGGCTCGGGATCGTCCGGCGGGTCGACGGCGAAGGGCGGCTCGAGCCGCAAGGCCGCCTCGTCGTCGGGCAAGAGCTCCTCCGGCTCCCGGGCGAAGAGCACGGGGACCAAGGACGAGGGCTCGAAGCCCGCCGCCAAGAAGACCTCGAGCCGCTCCTCGTCCTCGAAGGAGAAGACGACGGCGAGGACGACTCGGAAGAAGGCGTCCGCGTAGGGAGCCCGGGCGCTGCTGCCGGTCGCGACCGGGCGGTGGGCGATGAGTTCGGCGCCCGGCGCGCGTCGGAACGGTGAGGACGGTCGTCCGGCCGCCTCGGGACCTGTGACGAACGGAGACGACGATGCGCGCGATCGTGCCGAGCCTGTGGTTCGACGGCAATCTCGAGGAGGCCATCACCTTCTACTCGAGCGTCTTCCCCGACGCGAAGGTCGGCGACGTGTTCCGCCAGCCCGACGGCACGGCGGTGTCGGCCGACTTCGAGCTCGCCGGGCACCGGTTCGCGGCCATCAACGGCGGCCCGCAGTTTCCGTTCACCGAGGCGGTGTCGTTCGTCGTCGAGTGCGAGTCGCAGGACGAGGTCGACGACTACTGGGCCGCGCTCACCGACGGCGGCCAGGAGTCGCAGTGCGGCTGGCTCAAGGACCGGTTCGGGCTGTCGTGGCAGGTTGTCCCCGTCGAGTTCCTCGCGATGCTCCAGGACCCGGACCCCGCCCGCGTCCACCGCGTCGTCGACGTGATGATGACGCAGGCAAAGCTCGAGCTGGCTCCGCTGCGGGCGGCGTTCGACGGCTGACCCCTCCGGCCTTCCGACCGGAGATCCACAGGTGGTACGCCGGAGATGTCCAGACCGTGCCCAGGTCTGGTTGAATGCGTTCGTCATCTCCGCCGACGGCCCGCGCCGTCCTCTCGTGAAGGACCACGACACCGAGTGAAGAAGCTCCTTGCCGGCACCGTGGGGACGGTGCTGGCCCTCGGCGGGCTGGGCGTCGCCACCGCGACCCCCGCAGCCGCCGCTACCCAGTACGTGCAGCCGTCCTGCAACTCTCTCTATATCAGCCTCGAGGACTACCCGGAGGGGACCTCCGTCGTCGTGACCCTCGACGGCGAGACGGTCGAGAGCACGACGTTCGACGCGTCGTACTCCTTCTGGCGTGACTTCGACTTCTTGACACCGCACGACTGGAGCGTCGACGTCGACGCCCCGGACGGCGCGGACGGGGACTTCTCCGACAAGGGAGCCACCACCCCCTGCGAGACCAACCCGAACACCTCCGCGTGGACGGACGCCACCTGCGGGGAGATCTCGGCGAGCGTCACCGAGTACCCCGTCGGCTCGCACGTCGTGACGACGGTCGACGGGACCGTCCTCGCCGACGAGGTGTTCGACGGCTCCTACTGGAACCTGTGGGCGCTCGACTGGCGGTCGTCGCACGAGTGGTCCGTCGTTCTCGACGCTCCCGACGACACGCTCGACCGGACGTGGTCGGGGACCACCGAGCCCTGCGCTTTCGACCCGAGCCTGCGCGTCTACGTCAACGCCTACTGCGAGACGTTGACGGTCTCGGTCGAGGGGTACCCGGCGGGCACGGCGGTCACGGTGCGCGCGGGGGACGGCGTCGTCGGCGAGGGCGCGATCGACGAGAGCGGGTACTTCTGGGGCGAGTGGGCGATCGACGGGACGTCGGCGACGTCATGGACCGTCGAGATCGACGCCACCGACGACGCGCTCGACCGCGTCGAGACCGGGTCGTCCGAGCCCTGCTGGGTGCCGCCGACCACGGTCGAGCCCGTGTCGCCCGAGGTGGTGACGGACTGCTCGGCCACGCCGGACGACGTCGTGCTGCCCGAGGACACCGAAGCGATCACGTACACGCGCACGGACGCAGGCATCGTCGCCACGGCGTCCCCGGGGTACGAGCTTCCCTTCTGGTTCGACCAGTGGCAGACGCACGGTGACGGCCAGCTCCGTCTCGGCTGGTATGCCGTCGTCAAGCCCCGCTGCGACCTGGAGAACGTCACGGTCGAGCCGGTCTGCCAGGACGGTGTGCCGTACGTCGACATCTCGGTGGCAGCTCCGGCGGGCGCCACAGACGACAACTCGACCTTCTACATCGAGTGGGAGGGTCCAGGAGGTCCGTACGAGGTCGTCTACGGCGATGCCGGGTTCGGGCACCCGTGGACGACTCGGGAGCCTTGGCCGGGCTTCATCACGAACGACGATGGGACCGTCTCGCCGACGAACGACCCGACGTGGAAGCTCGACGACATCGATCTGAGGCTCGGGGCCTGGGTCTGGGTCGACGGCATGTCGTACTCGCAGTACCACGTGGTCGTCTGGGAGGACGCACCGACGGCCGACCCCTGCGCCGACGACCCCGGGCCGCACTTCTCCGTCGACGTGAGCCAGCGCTGGGTCGCGGGCAAGCCGTACCTCGCGGTGCGCGTGCTCAACGAAGGTGACAGCACCGCCGACGTGAGCGTCGAGACGCCGTTCGGCCGCAAGCACTTCCCGCGCGTCGCGGCGGGAGCGAGCGCGTACCAGGCGTTCGCGGTGCGGACGACCGAGCCGGTGGGAGGCAAGGTGGACGTCTCCGTTACGGCCGACGTCGACGGCGAGTCGGTGACGCGCGAGCGTTCCGTCCCGTTCTGGCTCGGCGGGTAGGCGCGGGCGACGCCCGAGCACGAGGGCCCGGTGGCGCGTCGACGGACGTGCCACCGGGCCCTCCCGCGTGAGGGGACTGCTCAGCCCGTCGACGCGCGGCGCAGCGCGACGAGCTCGCCGATGAGCCGGAGGAGGTCGTCGACGTCGTCACCCGGGCGCGGCCCCCGGAAGGCGAGGTCCTCACCGGCGGTGTCGTCTCCGTCGTCCACCTCGTCGCCGCCGGTGACGCGCCCGAGCACGTCGCTGCTCAGCGCGGCGTGCGCGTAGAGCCCGTCGCTGAGCAGGACGATCGCGTTCGCGACGACGGGGTCGCCCACCTCGTCGAGGACGGCGCGCGTCCACGCGTCGTGCGCGCCGTCGAGCGCCGCGCGGGCGCGCGGGTAGGACCCCTGCGCCAGGCGCGAGACGGCGAGGTAGACGAGCTCGAACTCGGTGTCGACGAGCGTCGAGGTACGGATGAGGTAGTCGACGGCGCCCGCGGGTGCGGCGCGCATCGCCTCGACGTCGGCGGCGGTGAGCTCACGCAGGTGCGAGGTGAGGCCGTCGGCGAGCGCGTCCTTGGACCCGAAGTGGTAGAGCAGGCCGCCCTTGGACACCCCGGCCCGATCGGCCACCGCCTCGAGCGTGGCGGCGCGCTCGCCCTGCTCGACGAGCAGCGACGCGAACGCGCGCAGGACCTTGGCGCGGGCGGCGGGGGGTGGCGGCATGGTTCCGAGGGTAGTGGGGCGGTGCGGTGCGCAGCGTCACACCCCGCTCGGGATTGAAGGTGGCCTTGACAGCCGTTACTGTACCGTCTGGACGGTCTGGAAGTTCGGCGCCATCGCGCCGCCCCGCCGTCGGAATCGTGGAAGGACCCTCGCCGTGACGACCCTCGTGACGACGACCCGGGCTGCGCAGGACGCTCCCACCACCCGCGGACCCGTGCGCGGCGCCGCCGGTCGCTGGTTCGCGCTCGCCGTGCTCATGCTCCCGGTGCTGCTCGTGTCGATCGACAACACCGTGCTGAGCTTCGCGCTGCCGCAGATCTCCGAGTCGTTGCGCCCCAGCGGGACGCAGCTGCTGTGGATCGTCGACATCTACCCGCTCGTGCTCGCGGGCCTGCTCGTGCCCATGGGCTCGTTCGCCGACCGTGTCGGCCGCCGTCGTCTGCTGCTCGTCGGCGCCGTCGGCTTCGCCGCGATGTCGGTCGTGGCCGCCTACGCGGCGAGCGCCGAGGCCCTGGTCGCCTCCCGTGCCGCGCTCGGCTTCTTCGGCGCGATGCTCATGCCGTCGACGCTCTCGCTCCTGCGCAACGTCTTCACCGACCGCGAGGAGCGGCGTCTCGCCATCGCGATCTGGGCGGCCGGGTTCGCGGCCGGCTCGGCCCTCGGGCCGATCGTCGGCGGGTTCCTTCTCGAGCACTTCTGGTGGGGCTCGGTGTTCCTCCTCGCCGTCCCCGTGCTCGTGGTCCTGCTCGCGCTCGCGCCGTTCTTCGTGCCCGAGTCGCGCGACCCCGCACCGGGTCGCATCGACGTGCTGTCGATCGTGCTCGTCATGGCGACCATGACCCCCGTCGTCTACGGCATCAAGATGCTCGCCA
>CAZFUQ010000039.1:4929-9095 GCA_964521905.1 uncultured Cellulosimicrobium sp. | reverse complement strand
GTCGGGCTGGTCGCCGGGGCGTTGTTCGTGCGCCGCCAGCTCCGCCGGCCCGATCCGATGATCGACGTGCGCCTGTTCACCCGCGGGGCGTTCAGCGGCGCGGTGCTCGTCAACCTGCTCTCGGTGTTCTCGCTCGTCGGCTTCCTGTTCTTCGTGTCCCAGGACGTCCAGCTCGTGCTCGGGCTCACGCCGATGCGGGCGGGCCTCGCGCTCCTGCCGGGACTCGTCGTCACGGTCGTCGCGGGGCTGGGTGTCGTACGGGTCGTGCGCCGCGTGCGTCCGGCGCACGTCGTGGCCGTCGCGCTGCTCTTCTCCGCGGCGGGGTACGCGATCGTCGCCGCGGGCGCGGGCCAGAGCACGCTCGGCCTCCTGGTCGCGGCGTTCGTCGTGCTGTCGCTCGGCGTCGGCGCGGCCGAGACGGTGTCGAACGACCTCATCGTCTCGTCCGTCCCGGCCGAGAAGGCGGGCGCGGCGTCGGCGATCTCCGAGACCGCGTACGAGGTGGGTGCCGTGCTCGGCACCGCCGTCCTCGGGAGCATCCTCACGGCGTCGTACCACGCGAACGTCGTCGTCCCGGCGGGCGTGCCCGCGGCCGACGCCGCCGCCGCGGCCGAGACGCTCGGCGGTGCGACGCAGGTCGCCTCGACCCTGCCCGCCGGGCAGGCGCAGGCGCTGCTCGACTCCGCGCACGCGGCGTTCGGCAGCGGCGTGGGCGTGACGTCGCTCATCGGCGTCGTGCTCATGCTCGTGGCCTCGGCCGTGGCGCTGGTCACGCTGCGGGGCGCGCGGTCCTGAGATCGGTGGCTCCCGGCCGTCCCGCCCCACCTCGCCGACCCCGGAGTTGGCGAGGCGAGGCAGGATCCGGGAGGCTGAGCCCTGATGAGTCGTCCGCACCGCACCCCGCCCCGTTGGCTCCGCTGGACCCTCGGGACCCTGCTCGCGCTCGTGCCGTGCGTCGTGTGGGGCGTCACGACGGCGACCGCCGAGCGCAGCCTCGGCCCGCACGAGGCCCTCTACGAGGTCACGACGAACGGTCTGGTCACCGTCGACCTCGGCCCGCTCGGCACGCTGCAGATCGACTCTCCGCTGCCGCTCGGACTCGGTGCCGACGTCACCGTGCAGGAGATCCCGGCCGACCTCACCGCGGTCGGCCAGGCGGACACGCTCGAGGGGCTCTCCCAGGACCTCGAGGACTACCTGCGCTTCTTCGGCGGTCCGCAGGAGACGATCGGCGCGGTCTCGCGGGCCCTGGTCGTCGACGCGCTGCGCCGCACCGGCTTCGCGATCCTCGTCGTGGCCGTGGCGGGCGGAGGCCTGTACCTGCTGCTCGGCGGTGCCCGACGCCGCGAGCTCGCCGCGCGCGTCGCGCCACGGACGTACGAGATCACCGCGAGCGTCGTCCTCGTGTCGCTCGTCGCCGCGTCGCTCGCCGCGAGCGACCCGGGGACGACGCGCGGGCCCTCTCAGCGCGCGTCCGCCGTCTTCGACGGGACGCCGCTCGAGGGTGCGCGCATCACCGGCCGGCTCGCAGGGGTCGTGGACACGTACGGCTCGATGCTCATCGACCTGTACCGCGAGAACGAGGACTTCTACGACCGCGCGAACACCAACCTCGTCGCGGCGTGGGACCGGCGCGAGCGGATCCAGCGCCTCACCGCGCCGCGGTCCGCGGGCGCCGTGCCCGCCGACGAGGCGACGGCCGCCGACGGCGCCTCGCCCGGCAGGGCGACCGGCTCCCCGGGCGGCGACGACGCGACGACCGAGGGGCCGGCGTCGGGCACGGGCGCCGGGACCGACGCGCCGACGGGCGACGACGCCCGGACCGGCGAGGGGACGGGCCGCGCGACCGACGTGACGCCCGGCCCCGCGGCGGAGGAGGACCTCGTCACGCTCCTGCTCGTGAGCGACCTGCACTGCAACACCGGCATGACCCCGCTCATCCGGACCGTCGCCGAGCGCTCGGGCGCGAGCATCGTCCTCAACGCGGGCGACACGACCATGAACGGCACGGCGGTGGAGTCGTTCTGCGTCGACTCGTTCGCCTCCGCGGTGCCGAAGGGCGCGACCATGGTCGTCGCCGACGGCAACCACGACAGCGTCGAGACGTCCGCGCAGGAGCGGGCCAACGGCCAGACGGTCCTGGACGGCTCGGTCGTCGAGGTGGACGGCATCCGGATCCTCGGCGACCGCGACCCCCTCGAGACGCGCCTCGGGCTCGGCAGCCAGCCCCCGCGCGAGGAGACGCCCGAGGAGTACGCCGCCCGTCTCACCGAGCTCGCGTGCGCCGAGCAGGAGGACGGCGACGCGATCGACATCCTCATGATCCACACGCCCCGGATGGGGAACGAGGCGCTCGACTCCGGCTGCGTGCCGAACCAGATCTCCGGCCACATGCACACGCGCTCCGGGCCGGAGGGCCTGGGCGGTGGCGTGCGGTACGTGAGCGGCAGCACCGCGGGCGCGGTGAAGGACCAGCTGCGGATCGGCCCGCTGAAGGGCACGGCGGAGATGACCGTGCTGCGGTTCGACCCCGAGCGCCGGCGCATCGTCGACTGGCAGCTCGTGCAGATCGGCACCGACGAGTCGGCGAAGGTCTGGCCGCGCATCGCCTGGCCGACGCCGTCCGGCGTGCCCGTGGTCGAGGAACCCGAGGACGAGGAGGGTGGGGACGAGCAGGACGGTGAGGACCAGGAGGGGGACGCGCCGGACGACGGTGCACCGGAGACCGGCGCGCCGACCGTCGAGGACTGAGCCGTCGCGCGTCGGTCCTCGCGGCGGGGTGCACGACACGGCAGGATGGGGTGTATGAGCAGGTCCACGCGCTGGATCGTCGTCTCGGTGGTCCTTGCGCTCGTCGTGGTCCTCCTCGCGCCGTTCGTGTACTCGGAGGTGCGGGAGGGGCGGACGCCGCCCCCGCTGGGGCTGCAGAGCCCGGGGGAGGAGACGGCGTCCGCGGCCCCCGCCGAGCCGGGCCCGTTCGACGTGGACGGGGAGTGGACGGTCGGCCCCGGCTCCGAGGCGGGGTTCCGTGCCGAGGTGCAGGACGTGCCCGTGGACGACGAGGTGCTCCTGGGCGTGACGTCGGACGTCTCCGGGACGCTGCGCGTGAGCTCGGGGGAGCTCCGTCCGGCGACGCTCAGGGCGCAGACCTCGACGTTGACGACCGGCTCGGCCGTCGCGGACCGTCAGCTCCACCAGGCCCTCGAGAGCGACCTGTACCCGACGGCCCTCTTCTCGATCATCTCGCCGCTCGACGTGAGCGAGCTGTCGAGCACGACCGAGCCCGTGCTGCTGGAGGTCGACGGGGCGCTCACGCTGCGCGACGAGACGCAGCCGGTGACCGTCGCGCTCGAGGTGCAGCGCTCGGGCGAGGGCGTGCTCGCGACCGGGGCGATCGCGGTGCGGTTCTCCGACTTCGGCCTCGCCGTGCCGCCCGACGCCCCGGTGCAGGTGCGCGACGAGGGCACCGTCGAGGTCCGGCTCGAGCTCGTCCGCCCCTCGACACCCTGAGCCCCCGGCCGGGACGCGTGACCTAGGGTGGTCCGCGTGGAACGCCCGACCGACCTCACCGCCGTCGCCCAGGACTACCTCAAGGTGGTCTGGGGTGCCCAGGAGTGGTCGGACGAGCGCGTGACGACCAAGCTGCTCGCGGAGCGCATCGGCGTCGGGGCCTCGACCGTCTCCGAGACGGTGCGCCGGCTCAGCGCCCAGGGACTGCTCGAGCACGCCCCCTACGGGGCGATCACGCTCACCCCGCGCGGTCGCGCGCTCGCGCTCGCCATGGTCCGTCGCCACCGCCTCCTGGAGACGTACCTCGTCTCCGAGCTGGGCTACGGGTGGGACGAGGTCCACGACGAGGCCGAGGTGCTCGAGCACGCCGTGTCCGACCTCCTCGTCGAGCGCATCGACGCGCGCCTGGGGCACCCGACGCGCGACCCCCACGGGGACCCGATCCCCGGTCCGGACGGGACGGTCGTCCGCCCGCCCGCGGTCCGGCTCGCCGAGCTCGTCGTGGGGGACCGGGGGACGGTCGTGCGGATCTCCGACGCCGACCCCGACGTCCTGCGCTACCTCGCCGAGATCGGTGTCGGCCTGGACACGGGCGTGGAGGTGCGTGAGCGCAGGGAGTACGCGGGCATCCTCTCGGTCGTGTGGACGCCGCCCGC
>CAZFUQ010000039.1:0-4829 GCA_964521905.1 uncultured Cellulosimicrobium sp. | reverse complement strand
ACGACGAGGGCCCCGGCCCGGCCGACGACGCGGGGGACGCCCGTCCGGCGCCGCCCGCACAGCTCGGCCTGAGGGCTGCGGACCACGTGTGGGTCGTGCGCGCGGAGCCGGTCTCCGCCTAGACTTGCCGCTGCACCCCTGATTCTCGTCGTCGATGTCGCCGACAGTCCTCGAATCGATTCGAGGAACCCGCCGACCCGACGCCCTGAAGGAAACACGCCATGACCGTCAGCTCCACGCCGCCCGGCACCGGCCGCCTGCGAGGCGCCGGGCCCGCGTTGCTCGCGCTCGCGATGGGCGGCTTCACCATCGGGACGACCGAGTTCGCCACGATGGGCCTGCTCTCCGACATCGCGACCGACCTCGACGTGTCGATCCCCACCGCGGGCCACGCCATCACGGCGTACGCGGTGGGCGTCGTCGTCGGCGCACCGCTGCTCACGGTCGCGGCGGCGCGGCTGCCGCGCAAGACGCTCCTCATCGCGCTCATGGCGTTCTACACGCTGGGCAACCTGTTCTCCGCGACGGCCGGGAGCATCGAGAGCCTCGTCGCCGGCCGCTTCCTCGCGGGCCTGCCGCACGGCGCGTTCTTCGGGGTCGGCGCCGCGGTCGGCGCGGCGGTCGTCGGCCCCGGACGCCGCGGACGGGCGGTCGCGACGATGATGGCGGGGCTCACCATCGCGAACGTCGTCGGCGTCCCGCTCTCGACCTTCGCCGGGCAGCAGCTCGGGTGGCGCGCGGCGTTCGTCGTCGTCGGCGGGCTCGGCCTGGTGACCCTCGCGGCGCTGTGGTGGCTCATCCCCGCGGGTGCCGGGAATGAGGGCTCGAGCGTCCGGCGTGAGCTCGGCGCGCTGCGCAACGGCCCGCTGTGGATCGGGTTCGTCGGCGCCTCGATCGGGTTCGGCGGGATGTTCGCCGTCTACTCGTACGTCGAGCCGACGATCACGCGGGTCACGGGGCTGGCGTCCGGCGCCGTCCCGTTCGTCCTCGCGATCTTCGGGGTCGGCATGACGGTCGGCACTGTCCTCGGGGGCCGGCTCGCCGACCGGTCGGTCATGCGCACCGTCTACCTGGGGTTCGCCTCCACAGGCGTCGCGCTGGTGCTGTTCGCGCTCACGGGCCAGCACCCCGTGCCGGCGGTGGCGTCGCTCTTCCTGCTCGGCGTGACCTCCCAGGTCCTCGGGCTGTCCCTGCAGACGCGACTCATGGACCTGTCACCCGCCGCTCCGTCGCTCGGCGCCGCGCTGTGCCACTCGGCGCTCAACGTCGGCAACGCGAACGGAGCGTTCCTCGGCGGCCTCGTCATCGCGGCCGGCTGGGGCTATCTCGCCCCCGCGTGGACCGGGGTCGGGCTCACCGTCGCCGGCCTCGCGGTCATCCTCGTGGTCGGCCGCCGCCCCGCGGGCGTCGTCGTGGCGACCCTGCCCGACGACGCGGCCTCGCAGGGGTCGTCGGGCGCGCCCGGCGCGGACGAGATCTCACCCGTCGTCGCCGACGCCTCGGCGACGTCGGGAGAAGAGGTGCGACCCGCCGTCGGCTCACAGCCAGGTCCCAGCGACGCGCGGTAGGTTGGCCCGTGCGTGCACCGCCGTGCGCGCACGTCACGGTCCGGCGGGAGCCGGTGACCCACGAGGAGCGTCCCCGTGAGCAAGAGCGCCACCGCCGGTACGGGCGTCTCCGCCGCGTCCGACGACGAGCTGCTGCCGTCCGTCGGCCCCCGCCCGATCAGCACCCGCACGATGGGGTGGCTGCTCGTCGTGCTCGGGGCGATCGGCCTCGTCGCCTCGGGCGCGCTGGCGATCGAGAAGTACCTCAAGCTGGCGGACCCGAACCACGTCCCGTCGTGCAGCATCAACGCGTTCCTCGACTGCGGCGACGCGATGGGCTCGTGGCAGGGGGCGCTGCTCGGCTTCCCCAACCCGCTGCTGGGCGTCGCGGCGTTCCCGGTCGTCGTCACGACCGGCGTGGTCCTGCTCGTCGGTGCGCGACTGCCGCGCTGGTACTGGCTCGCGCTGCTCGGTGTGACGACCCTCGCCCTGGGGCTGATCGTCTTCCTCGTCTGGACGACGATGTACGCGATCTCGGCGATGTGCCCCTACTGCATGGTCGTCTGGGCCGTGATGCTCCCGCTCTTCTGGTACCAGCTGGTGCACGCCGTGCAGGAGGGGCACCTCCCTGCCGGCGACGGCCTGCGGCGCACGCTCGTCGGCAACCGCCACCTGTTCCTCGCGATCGGCTACGTCGCGCTCGTCGCGTGGATCCTGGTCGCCAAGGGCCCGGTGATCCTCGCCAGCCTGTGACGGCGGCGGCGGCCCGGGCCTGGCGGCCCGGACCGGCGGGTCAGGACCAGGGCTGGTCCGGCGCCGCGTCCTGCGGGTAGCCGGGGCGACCGGGCGCCTGGGGCGCGGGGGCGGCTCCCTGCTGGGGCGCGGGGGTGGCTCCCTGCGCCTGGTGCGCGGACTGCGCCGTCGCACCCGGCTGCCCGGCCGGGATGGGGCTGACCACGACGGCAGTCCCGTAGGCGCACACCTCGGAGAACGACTGCGCGATGTCGCCCGTGTCGAAGCGCATGCCGACGACGGCGTTCCCGCCGCGACGCTGCGCCTCCTGCACCATGCGGTGCATGACCTCCTGGCGGGACTCGTAGACCAGCTTCGTGTACTCGGTCACCTCACCGCCGCCGATCGAGCGGAACGAGGCGACGAAGTTCGCCCCGATGTTCGCGCTGCGCACGGTCATGCCCATCACCTCGCCGAGCACCGCGTCGATGCGGTAGCCGGGCACCTCGTTGGTCGTGACGATGATCACGGCGCACATCCTCGCACGGGCCGGCGGGCCGCCGTCGGGCCGCCCGCCGGCCGGTAAACTCGGGCGGGTGACCACGCCTGACACCACCGAGATCTCGCCCGCCCAGGACGCCCCCGCCGCGGGCGGCCCCGCCCACCGCTACACGCCGGCGCTCGCGGAGCAGATCGAGCTCAAGTGGCAGGAGCTCTGGGAGCAGCGCGGCACGTTCTTCGCCGCGAACCCCACGGGCGGCCTCACGGACGGCGACGGCCACGGCCCGCAGGGCGCGAGCCCGTACTTCATCATGGACATGTTCCCGTACCCTTCGGGCGCGGGCCTGCACGTGGGGCACCCCCTCGGGTACATCGCGACGGACGTCGTCGGGCGCTTCCGGCGCATGCGCGGCGAGAACGTGCTGCACGCGCTCGGGTACGACGCGTTCGGCCTGCCCGCCGAGCAGTACGCGGTCCAGACGGGCCAGCACCCGCGCGTGACGACCGAGGCCAACATCACGAACATGCGCCGCCAGCTGCGCCGCCTCGGCCTGGCGCACGACTCGCGCCGCACGTTCGCGACGATCGACCCCGAGTACGTGCGCTGGACGCAGTGGATCTTCCTGCAGATCTTCGACTCCTGGTACGACGCCGACGCGCTGCGCCCCGACGGCGGCCGTGGCCGCGCGCGCCGCATCGCCGAGCTCGAGGCCGAGCTCGCCTCCGGTGCCCGCCCCGTCCCGGACGGGGTGGACGGTGTCGCGGCGGGTGCGGACTGGGCGACGCTCACGCCCGAGCAGCGGCGCACCGTCGTCGACTCCCAGCGCCTCGCGTACGTCGACGAGTCGCCCGTGAACTGGGCACCCGGCCTGGGCACCGTCCTGGCGAACGAGGAGGTCACGTCGGACGGTCGCTCCGAGCGCGGCAACTTCCCCGTCTTCCAGCGCAGCCTGCGCCAGTGGAAGATGCGCATCACGTCCTACGCCGACCGTCTCGCCGACGACCTCGACCTCATCGACTGGCCCGAGAAGGTCACGGCGATGCAGCGCAACTGGATCGGTCGCAGCGAGGGCGCGCTCGTGCGCTTCGCCGTGCAGGGCGCGGCGGACGGGGCGAACGACGTCGCCGTCGAGGCGGGCAGCGAGATCGAGGTCTTCACGACGCGCCCCGACACGCTGTTCGGCGCGACGTTCATGGTCGTCTCGCCCGAGCACCCGCTGCTCGACGAGGTCCCGGCGCACTGGCCCGACGGCACGTCGAGCGCGTGGACGGGCGGGCACCGCTCGCCGGTCGAGGCGGTCGCCGCCTACCGCCGTGAGGCCGCCGCGAAGACCGCCGTCGAGCGCCAGGCCGACGCCGGCAAGAAGACGGGCGTGTTCACCGGGCACCTCGCGGTCAACCCCGTGAACGGCCAGACGATCCCCGTCTTCACCGCGGACTACGTCCTCATGGGGTACGGCACCGGCGCGATCATGGCCGTCCCGGGCGGCGACGAGCGCGACTTCGCGTTCGCCGAGGCGTTCGGCCTGCCGGTCGTGCGCACGGTCGAGCCGGTCGGTGGCCTGCCCGAGGACTTCACGGGCCCGTACACGGGCGACGGGGTCGCCGTCGGCTCGTCGAACGACGAGGTCTCGCTCGACGGGCTCGCCGTGACCGAGGCGAAGCAGCGCATCACCGGGTGGCTCGTCGCCAAGGGACTGGGCGAGGGCACCACGACGTACCGCCTGCGCGACTGGCTGTTCAGCCGCCAGCGCTACTGGGGCGAGCCGTTCCCCATCGTGTGGGACGAGAACGACCAGCCCGTCGCCATCCCCGACGCGCTGCTGCCCGTCGACCTGCCGGACGTCCCGGACTACGCCCCGCGTACCTTCGACGCCGACGACGCCGACTCGTCGCCCGAGGCACCGCTCGGGCGCAACGACGAGTGGGTCAACGTCACGCTCGACCTCGGTGACGGACCGAAACAGTACCACCGCGACACCAACACCATGCCCAACTGGACCGGATCGTGCTGATACTACCTACGCTACCTCGACCCGCGGTGGGACG
>CAZFUQ010000038.1:0-22473 GCA_964521905.1 uncultured Cellulosimicrobium sp. | reverse complement strand
AGTAGACGTCGGTCTCGGCCTTGAGGTCGAACACGTTGCGGTGCGTGTACGCGGCCTGCGTGAGGTAGCCGCCGGTCGTGTGCAGGATGCCCTTGGGCTTCCCGGTCGTGCCGGACGTGTAGAGGATGAACAGGGGGTGCTCGGCCTCGACCCACACCGGGGTGTGCGTCTGGTCGGCGGACTCGAGCGCGTCGTGCCACCACACGTCGCGGCTCTCGGTCCACGCCGTGTCCTGGCCGGTGCGGCGCACGACGAGCACGTGCTCGACCGTCGTCGGGGCCGCGCCCTCCTTGGGCGCGATCGCGTCGTCGACCGCGGGCTTGAGCGCGGAGGCGGCGCCGCGGCGGTACCCGCCGTCGGCCGTGATGACGAGCTTCGCCTCGGCGTCCGCGATCCTGCTGCGCAGCGCGTCGGCCGAGAAGCCGCCGAACACGACCGAGTGCGGGGCGCCGATGCGCGCGCACGCGAGCATCGCGACGACCGCCTCGACGATCATCGGCAGGTAGATGACGACCCGGTCGCCGGTCTCGACGCCGAGCGCGGCGAGCGCGTTGGCGGCGCGCGACACGTCGCGCTGCAGCTCCGCGTACGTCACCGTGCGCGTGTCGCCCGGCTCGCCCTCGAAGTGGATCGCGACGCGGTCGCCGAGCCCGGCCTCGACGTGCCGGTCGACCGCGTTGTACGCGGCGTTGAGCGTGCCGTCCGCGAACCAGCGGGCCACGGGCGCCTGCGACCAGTCGAGCGTCTCGGTGAACGGCGTGCGCCACGTGACGAGGCCGTTCGCCTGGCGAGCCCAGAACGCGAGCCGGTCGGCCCGCGCCTCCTCGTAGAGCTCGGGCTGCGCGTTCGCCTGCGCGGCGAACTCCGGGCTCGGCGGGAAGCTCCGGGTCTCGTGGAGGAGGTTCTCCAGGCTGGGGGTGGCGTCCGGCCCTGCGGTGGTGGACTCGTTCTCAGGCACTCTTACCTCCGGTGCGCATCGACTCTGGTGCGGTGCTCGCGACGCGCCGTCCCCCGGCCGGCGAACGGTCGGGAGGGGGAGAGGCCCGTCGAGCGTCGGGGCCGGTCCTGCCCCGACGGGGCGAGTCTAGGCCCCATCGGGTGACCGGCGTCACTGCTTCCCGGAATCGGCCAGGGTGCTGACAAAAAGGGTGCGCGACGTCGTCGGGCGCCGTCTCCTCATGCGACAAGGTCGCAGGAGTGTGACGATGGCGAGGACCCGGACCACCGACCAGGTGAGCGCAGTGGCGCTCACCGCGAGAGGAACGTCGTGGCGCGAACGCGAGCAGCACGTCCCGTTCTCCCGGTGATCGCCCTCGGCGCCGCCCTGGCGCTGACGGCCTGCACCGCGCCCGGCGGTGACGTCGACGCCACCTCCTCCGGGGACGACGCCGTCGTCCTCGCCGACGGCTACGAGCTCGGCGGGTACAACCCCGTCGCGGGCTACGGCGCCGCGGGCGAGGCCAAGATGTACGACGGCCTGGTCCGCCTCACGGGGGGCGAGGGCATGCCCGGGTTCGAGCCCGCGCTCGCCGCCGAGCTCCCCACGGCCAACGACGACGCGACCGTCTGGACCGTGACCACCCGCCCGGGGGTGACGTTCTCCGACGGCAGCACGTTCGGCCCCGAGGACGTGGTCGCGACGTACGAGGCGATCCTCGACCCGGCGTCCGCGTCCGAGGCCAGGTCGTCGTTCGACATGGTCGAGGAGGTCGTCCAGGTCGGCGACGACACGGTCGAGTTCCACCTCGCGTACTCCTACGCGCCCTTCCTGACGAAGCTGCTCATCGGCATCGTCCCCGCGCAGTCCGTCGCGACGCCGGGCCTCGCGGCCGAGTCGTCGCTCAACACCGCACCGATCGGGACCGGTCCGTACACGCTCGTCGACCTGTCCCCGGACCGCGCGGTCCTCGAGGCCAACGAGGACTACTGGGACGGCGCGCCCGAGATCAAGAGGCTCACGCTGCTCTACGTCCCCGACGACAACACGCGCGCGCAGCGCATGGCCTCGGGAGAGATCGACGGCACCAACCTGCCGCCGCTGCTCGCGAACACGTTCGAGGGCGAGGAGGGCGTGACCGTCACCGCACACACGTCGGCCGACTGGCGCGGCCTCTCGCTCCCGGCGGACAACCCCGTCGCGGGCGACCCGGCGGTCCGCCTGGCGCTCAACCTGGCCGCGGACCGGCAGTCGATGATCGACAACGTCCTGGGCGGGCACGGCCGCGTCGCGGCGACGCCCGTCCCCGAGGTCTACGGCGACGCGTACGAGCCGGGGGCGGTCTTCGACCACGACCCGGCCCGGGCCGAGCAGATCCTCACCGACGCGGGCTGGGTCGAGGGAGCGGACGGGATCCGCGTGAAGGACGGGCAGCGCGCGCGGTTCGCCCTCATGTACAACTCGGTCGACACGGTCCGTCGCGACCTCGCTCAGGCGTTCGCGTCCGACGCGCTCGCGGTGGGCGTCGAGGTCGACCTGGAGGCACTGTCCTGGGACCGGATCGACCCGCGCATCAACACCGACCCGACGCTCCTGGGCGGGGGCGACGAGCCGTTCGACCCGGACACCCAGGCCTACGGGGCGCTGAGCTCGGTGTTCGTCGAGCCCGGCGTCGGGAGCATCTACGACAACCCGAGCGACTACCGGAACGCGACGGTCGACGCCGCGCTCGAGGTGGGTCGCCGCAGTCTCGACCAGGCCGAGCGCGACGCCGCCTACCGCGAGGTCCAGGACGCCTACGTCGCCGACCCGGGATACGTGTACCTCGTGTTCCTCGACCACACGTACGTCTCGAAGGACTCGGGCTGGACCATGTCGGGCCCCGTCCTCGAGCCGCACGCGCACGGCGTGACGTGGGGCCCGTGGTGGTCGCTGCAGTCCTGGACGCGGGACCGATGACCACCGTCCAGGCAGGGCGCGGGGAGCGTCCGGTCGCGCCCGGCCCGGCCGGTACGGTGCCCGACGGCGCCTCCCGCCCCGGGCACGACGCCGCACCCTCGGTGCGGGACCTGCGGCGCGGACGCCACCGCGACGTCTGGGCCATGGTGGGGCGCCGCCTGCTCTTCATCGTGCCGGTCACGGCCGCCGTCTCCGCGGGGCTGTTCGCGGCGGCGAAGTACTCGCCGTTCGACCCGCTGGTCGGGTACCTCGGCACCCGGTACATGACCACGAGCGACGCCGACAAGGCGATCATCTCGGAGCAGCTCGGGTTCGACCGGCCCTGGTACTCGACGTACTGGGGGTGGGTGCAGGACCTGTTCGGCGGCGACCTGGGGCTCTCGCGCTCGTTCAACCAGCCGGTCGCGCAGGTCGTCGGCGAGCGGCTGCCGTGGACGCTGCTGCTCGCGGGGACGGCGCTCGCGCTCGCGGTGGTGACCGCGCTGCTGCTGGGGATCGCGGCCGGCGTGCGCAGCGGCGGGATCCTGGACCGCACGGTCACGGCGCTGTGCGTCGTCGTGCAGGGGCTGCCGCCGTTCGTCCTGTCGCTCGCGGCGATCGCCGTGTTCGCGCTCGCGCTCGGGTGGCTGCCCGCGGCGGGGCTCACGGACGGGGGAGCCGACCCCACGGTCGGCGGCGTGCTGCGCCACCTGGCCCTGCCGGTCGTGGTCCTCGCGATCTCGCAGGTGCCGTGGCTGCTGCTCGCGGTGCGCGAGTCGGTCGTGACGTCGAAGGGCGAGGACTTCGTGGCAGGCGCCGTGTCGCGCGGCATCCCGACGCGGACGGTCACGCGCCGCCACGTCGTGCCGACCTCGCTCGCGCCGTTCGTCAACATCGTCGGGGTGCGGCTGCCCGAGCTGGTCGTGGGAGCCGTTCTGGTCGAGGAGGTCTTCGGCTGGCCCGGCGTGGCCGGGGCCATCGTGACCTCGGCCCGCGACCTCGACATGGCGCTCCTGGCGTTCCTGACGATCGGCACGACGCTCGTGGTCATGGTCGGCTCGCTCCTCGCGGACGTCGTCGTGGCCCTGATGGACCCGCGGGTGAGCACCGATGGCTAGGCGCCACCTCGTGATCGCGGGCTCGGTCCTGGCGGTCGTGGTGCTCTACGCGGTCCTGGTCCCGTGGCTCGCGGGCGTCGACGACCGGGTCACGGACTTCGCGCAGGCCCGCCGGGCGCCGTCGGCGGACCACCTGTTCGGCACCGACTCCGCGGGACGCGACCTGTTCGTGCGCATCGCGTCGGGCATCCGGACCTCGCTCGTCGTGGCGCTCCTGTGCGCGCTGCTCGCGACCGTGATCGGGGTCGTGGTCGGTACCGCGGCCGGGTTCTGGGGCGGGTGGCCGGACCGGATCATCATGCGCAGCACCGACGCGGTCAACGCGCTGCCGCACCTGCTGCTCGGGATCGTGATCGTCGCGATGTTCCGCGGCAGCCTCCTCGCGATCGTCCTGTCGATCGCCCTGACGCACTGGACGCAGGTCGCGCGCATCGTCCGCTCGGAGATCCTCAGCCTGCGCGGGCGCCCGTTCATCGACGCGGCCGTGCTCGCGGGGGCGAGCCGGTGGCAGGTCGCGGTGCGCCACCTGGTCCCCGCGACCGCTCCGCAGGCCATGATCGCGATCGTCCTGCTCCTGCCGCACGCGGTGTGGCACGAGTCCACGCTGTCCTTCCTGGGCTTCGGGCTGCCGCCGCACGAGCCGAGCCTCGGCACGCTCCTCGAGGAGGCGCGCAGCTCCCTGCTCCTGGGCGGGTGGTGGACGCTCGTCTTCCCGGCCGCCGTGCTCGTGGTCGTCACGCTCGCCGTGGCGTTCGCGGGGCAGGCCCTGCGCAAGGTCGTCACCCCGCCGCAACCCTCGGAGCTGAGACTGTGAGCCTGCGCGTCGAGTCGCTGACCGTCCGTCTGCCCCTGCCGAACGGGTCCGTCGTGCACGCCGCGAGCGACGTGTCGCTCCACGTCCGGGCGGGCACCGTCACCGCCCTCGTCGGCGAGTCGGGCTGCGGCAAGTCGATCCTCGCGTCGGCCGTCATGGACCAGCTCCCGGCGGGGGCGGTCCGGACCGGTGAGATCACGGTCACGACCGTCCAGGGAGAGGTCGACGTGTTCTCGGGCGTGCCCTTCCGGGGCCGGCACGCGGCGCTCGTGCCGCAGTCCGCGGCGACCCACCTGACGCCCGTGCGCACCGCGCGCTCGCAGCTCGACGAGACGATCGCGACGCTCGGCTCGGCGCGCACGAGCGACGCGCTGGCGGTCCGGGTCGGCCTGGAGCCGTCGGCCCTGGACTGCTACCCGCACGAGCTCTCGGGGGGCATGGCCCAGCGCGTGGCCGTCGCGGGGGCGCTCGCGGGCGACCCCGCGGTGATCGTCGCGGACGAGCCCACGGCGAGCCTCGACCGGGCGCTGACCGACCGGGTCCTGGGGCTGCTGCGCGAGTGCGCGGACGACGGCGCCGCGGTCCTGCTCATCACGCACGACCTCGCGTCGCTGGTCCGGACGGGCGTCGCGGACCGGCTGGCCGTCATGTACGCCTCGCGCCTCATGGAGACCGGCCCCGCCGCGGAGGTCCTCGACGACCCGCTGCACGACTACACGCGCGACCTCCTCGGCGCGCTGCCCTCGCGCGGCCTGCACCCGCTGCCCGGGTCGCCGCCGCAGCTCACCGACCTGCCCGACGACTGCGTGTACTACCTGCGTCGGCCCGAGACACGGCAGTCCGGCGGTCCGACGGCCCTGGTCCACGTCGGCGACCGCACCTACCGCACGCTGCGCGAGGAGGCCTCGTGAGCCTCGACGCGCGCGGCGTCGTGGCCGGCTACCGCCGCAGGCCCCCGGTCCTGACGGACGTCGCGATCAGCGTCCCGGCGGGCACGATCGTGGGGCTCTCGGGCCCCTCGGGCGCGGGCAAGACGACGCTCGCCCGGGTCCTGGCCCTGCTCGACGCGCCCCGCGCGGGGACCGTGAGCATCGACGGCCGGGTGGCGACGGGCACGCGGTTCGCGGTCCGGGGGGACCTGCGCGGCGCCGTCGCGATGCTCTTCCAGTCACCGCGCGCCTCGACCGACCCGCGGCTGACCCTGCGCTCGATCATCGCGCAGCCCGCAGAGGTGTCGCGCCGCCCGGTCGACGTCGAGGCCGTCGCGGCACGCGTGGGCCTGACCCCGGACCTGCTCACGCGCCGGCCCCACCAGGTCTCCGACGGGCAGCTCCAGCGGGCCTGCCTGGCCCGGGCGCTCGCGCAGGAGCCGCGCTACCTGATCTGCGACGAGGCGACCGCGATGCTCGACGCCGCGACCACCGCGACGCTCGTGCGCCTCGTGGAGGCCGAGGCCGCCGCCCAGGGCGTCGGGGTCCTGCTCATCAGCCACGACGAGGAGCTGCTCGCCGCGTGCTGCACGCAGGTCAGTGCGCTCGCGGACCCGGGGCGAGAGGTCGCGCGGCGCTGAGGGAGGCCCTGCGCTGCCGCACCGCCTCGTAGAGCACGACGGTCGTCGCGCTCGCCGCGTTGAGCGAGCTCGCCGTGCCCGCCATGGGGATGCTCACCATGACGTCGCACGCCTCGCGCCAGCCGGCGCTGAGCCCGCTCGTCTCGTTCCCCGTGAGGACGAGGGTGGGCCCGGTGAGGTCGTGGTCGGCGAGCTCCACGTCGCCGTGCTCGTCGGTCCCCACGAGGGTGAGCGAGACGCCGGCGGCGCGCTGCTCCGCGACCCAGTCCAGCACCTCGCGCCCCGACGGGACGCGCACGGTCGGGACGGAGAAGATCGAGCCGGTGCTCGCGCGCACGGCACGCGGGTCGTACGGGTCGGCAGCGTGGCCCGCGACGACGAGGCCCCGGCCGCCGAACGCGTCCAGCGAGCGTGCGACCGTCCCCACGTTGCCCGGGCTGCTGGGCCGGTCGAGCACGACGCCGAGGAAGGCGTCGCCCTCGGGTCCCCCGGCCAGGCGCCCCAGGTCGTCCGGCGGCGTCCCGACGACGGCGAGCAGCTCGGGCGCCTCGTCCTCCTTGCCGCCGAGCTCGCGCATGAGCTCCGACGACACCGCGAACCGCCGGGTCCGGACCCGGTCGAGCATCGCGTGCGCCCACGACGAGAGCGACCGGTCGGCGTCGACCAGCCAGGTGCGCACGGTCCAGCCCGACTCCACCGCGAGCGTGATCGGGCGGACCCCCTGGACCACCATCTCGCCCGCGCGGTGCCGCTTGGTCCGGTTGGTGAGCAGGGCCTCCCACTGCTGGAAAGCCGCGTTGCGGGTCGTCACGCGCTGCATGCTCAGGCCTCCTCGGCCGGGCTCGGGGCGGGTACGGGCACGACGCGCGGGACGGCTCCGGTGAACGCCGCGGGCTCCGCGTCGTCCGCCTCGCGCGCGGCGCGCTCGACGGCCGCGGCGACGAGCGTGGTCACCTCGGGGTTGAACACGCTGGGGATGATGTACGTCGGGTTGAGCTGGTCCTCGTGGATCGTCGAGGCGAGGGCGCGCGCCGCGGCGAGGAGCATGCCGTCGGTGATGCGGTGCGACTGCGCGTCGAGCAGCCCGCGGAACACGCCCGGGAACGCGAGCACGTTGTTGATCTGGTTGGCGAAGTCGGAGCGCCCGGTGCCGACGATCGCCGCGTGCTCCGCGGCCTCGACCGGGTCGACCTCGGGGCGTGGGTTCGCCATCGCGAAGACGATCGCGCCGGGTGCCATGCGCGCGACGTCGTCGCCCGTGATGACGTCGGGCGCGGAGACGCCGATGAAGACGTCGGAGTCCACGACGGCCTCGCGCAGCGTGCCGGTGACGTGGCGCGGGTTGGTGTTGACCGCGGTCCACGCGAGCGACGGCGACAGGCCCGGGCGCCCCGGGTGCACGACGCCCTCGACGTCCGCGACGACGACGTCGTGCGCGCCGGCCGCGAGGAGCAGCTTGAGCACCGCGGTGCCCGCCGCCCCCGCCCCCGAGAGCACGATGCGCACGTCCGCGAGCTCCTTGCCCACGACCTTGAGCGCGTTCGTCAACGCGGCGAGCGCGACGATCGCCGTGCCGTGCTGGTCGTCGTGGAACACCGGGATGTCGAGCTCGGCGCGCAGCCGCGCCTCGATCTCGAAGCAGCGCGGTGCCGAGATGTCCTCGAGGTTGATGCCCGCGAAGACGGGCGCCATGGCCTTGACCGTGCGCACGATCTCGTCGACGTCGGTCGTGTCGAGCGCGATGGGGAACGCGTCGATGTCGGCGAACCGCTTGAACAGCGCCGCCTTGCCCTCCATCACCGGCAGCGACGCGAGCGGGCCGATGTCGCCCAGGCCCAGCACGGCCGTCCCGTCCGTGACCACGGCGATGGTGTTGCGCTTGATCGTGAGCCGGCGTGCGTCGTCGGGGTTCGCGGCGATCGCCTCGCACACGCGCGCGACGCCGGGCGTGTAGATCATCGACAGGTCGTCGCGGTTGCGGATCGGCACCTTGGACTCGATCTTCAGCTTGCCGCCGAGGTGCAGCAGGAACGTGCGGTCCGAGACGCGGTCGACGACGACCCCGTGCAGGCCGCGCAGCGCCTCGACGATCTGTCCCGCGTGCTCCTCGCCACGCGTCGCGACCGTGACGTCCACGCTGATCCGCTCGTGGCCGGACGCCGTGACGTCCAGCGCGGAGACGATGCCGCCGGTGTGCTCGATCGCCGTCGTCAGCTCGCTCACGGCGGTCGGGCGGGCCTGGACCTGGAGGCGGACGGTGATGGAGGAGGAGACACTCGGCGCGGACGTCATGGGCCCCAGTATCCCGCGGTCCTCACGTGCCGGGCACGACGACGGCGCCCCCTCGGGAGCGCCGTCCCGCCAGCACCGCGGCGGCTATCAGGCGTGCAACGGTGTCCGCTGCAACGGTGCGGGGCGGCCTCCGTGGCCGGTCCCGTCCGGTCAGCGAGTCCCTACGTGGACTGCCGGCGCGTGGGTTCCGCCGCGATGCTGTTGTCCCTCCATGACAGCCCGCGCGGGCCCGGGGCGCAACCCGTCGGCCGGGACTTCCACACCCTGTTCTACGGGCGTTCGAACGCCCGCGTGCGGTTGGTCCGGGACGTCCGGTTCACGCCCCGCCCGGTCCTCGGCGTCGGCGGCGCACGGCGCGCCACACGAGCCAGACCACGACCGCGGCCGCGACCACCCCCGCGGCGGCGAGCGCCGGCGTCGTCGCGGCGAGGCGCGAACGCAGCGCGACGGGCTTGGTGAACGTCAGGCCGCCCCAGCCGTGCTCGGCCGCGAGCCGGCGCAGCGCCCGGTCCGGGTTGACGACGAACGCGTGCCCGACCGCGGCGAGCATGGGGGCGTCGGTCACGGAGTCGGAGTAGGCGTAGCTCGCGGCGAGGTCGTACCCCTCGCGCTCGGCGAGCGCGCGGATCGCGACGGCCTTGTTCTCCCCGTACGCGTAGAAGTCGATCTCGCCCGTGTACCGGCCGTCCTCGACGGCCATGCGCGACGAGATCGTGTGGTCGGCGCCGAGCACCGCGGCGATGGGCTCGACGACCTCGCTCCCGGACGCGGACACGACGACGACGTCGTGCCCGTGCTCGTGGTGCGACTCGATGAGCTCGACCGCCTCCGCGTAGACGACGGGGTCGATGTGCTCGTGCAGGGTCTCCTCGACGATCCGCGAGACGGTGGCCACGTCCCAGCCCGTCACGAGGTTCGACAGGTGCGCGCGCATCCGCTCGGTCTGGTCGGCGTCCGCGCCGCCGACCATGAAGAGGAAGTGGGCGTACGCGCTGCGCAGCACGTCGGCGCGGTTGATGAGCCCGCCCGCGAAGAACGGGCGTGAGAACGCGGCCGCCGAGGACGTCGCGATGATCGTCTTGTCCAGGTCGAAGAACGCGGCGACCCGGCCGGTGCGACGCGTGGCCGGCCGGTCCGTCGGGTCCGGGTGCGGGGTCACGGACGCGAGCCTAGCCGCCGATCGTGGCCGTCCACAGGAGCGCTCGCCGGGGCCCCGTCCACAGCCGGACGTCCTCGCCCGCCGCGTCCCCGCGGCCGGGGTGCAGGGTGGGCCGCCGGAGACGGGACGAGCGGGACGGGACGGGGAGGCGTGGCGTGGGCGGAACGGTCGTGGGCGTCGTGGGGGCGCGCGGCGGGGCGGGGGCGAGCGTGGTCGCGGCGTCCCTCGCACGGGCCGCCGCCCGGCGCCGCGCGCCCGCCTGCCTGGTCGACCTCGCCCTCGTGGGTGGCGGGCTCGACGTCCTCCTGGGGATCGAGGAGGACCCCGGGGTGCGCTGGCCGGACCTCGCCGACGCGCGAGGGCGCCTCGACGGGGACGACCTCCTCGCGCGCCTGCCGCGCTGGGGGACCGTGCCCGTCGTGAGCACGGAGCGCGGCGGCGGCCCGGACCCGGGGGCGCTCGCGGACGTCGTCGCGGCGCTCGCCGAGGCGACGTCCGCGCGCTCGGGCGTGCTCGTGCTCGACGTGGACCGCGCGGCGGTCGGGACGGGCACGGCCGGGGCGGCGCTGCTGGAGGCGTGCGACGAGGTGCTCGTGGTGACTCCGCTCGACGTCCTCGCGGTCGCCGGTGCGGCGGCCGTGCGGGACCGGGTGAGCGGCCCGGCGGCGCTGGTCGCGCGCAGACCCGCGCCCGGGCGGCTCTCGGCCGCGGAGGTCGCGGACGCCGTCGGGCTCGACGTCGCCGTCGTCGTGGGCTGGGACCGGGGCCTCGCCGCGGCGATCGAGCGCGGGGCCGGGCCCTGCGCCGGGCACGGCCCCGTCGAGCGCGCCGGCCGCCGCCTCGCGACCCGGTACGGGGGAGGGCGGGCATGAGCGGGCGCGGGGAGGGGCGAGGGCGTGGGCCGCTCCTCGACGGCGTCCGCGACCGGCTGGTGCGGGCCTCGGGCGATCCCGCGGACGGGGCCGGGCCGGGCACCGTGCCCGGCGCCGTCGCCGTCGCCGACGCCCTGCGCGCGTCCGGGCGCGTGCTCGGCACGACCGCGCTGCGCGAGCTGACGCGCACCGCGCACGCCGAGATCTTCGGCGCGGGTCCCCTCCAGCGGTACCTCGACGAGCCCGGCGTGACGGACGTGCTCGTCAACGGACCCGACGACGTGTGGGTCGACCGCGGTGCCGGGCTCGAGCGGGTCGTCGTCCCGCTCGGCGGCCCGGACGCGGTGCGCGCGCTCGCCGTGCGCCTCGCCGCCGCCGGGGACCAACGGCTCGACGACGCCTCGCCCGTGGTGGACGCCCGGCTTCCCGACGGCACGCGGCTGCACGCCGTCGTCGCGCCGGTGTGCGCCGCGGGCGCCGTCATCTCCCTGCGCGTCCTGCGGACCCGGACGTTCGGCCTCGACGACCTCGTGGCGAGCGGGACCGTGCCCCGCCCCTGGGCGCCCGTGCTGCGGTCGCTCGTCGCCCGCCGCGCGAGCGTGCTCGTGTCCGGCGGCACCGGCACCGGCAAGACGACGCTGCTCGCCGCGCTGCTCGCGCTCGTCCCGCCCGACGAGCGCATCGTCTGCGTCGAGGAGGCGCGCGAGCTGGACCCGGACCACCCGCACGTCGTCCCGCTCACCGCCCGGCGGCCGAACGTCGAGGGCGCCGGCGGGGTCGACCTCGCCGACCTCGTGCGCGCCGCGCTGCGGATGCGCCCCGACCGGATCGTGCTCGGCGAGTGCCGCGGGGCCGAGGTGCGCGAGGTGCTCATGGCACTCAACACCGGCCACGAGGGCGGTCTCGCCACGATCCACGCGAACGACGTGGAGGTGATCCCCGCGCGCCTCGAGGCGCTGGCGGCGCTCGCGGGCATGGACCGCGCGGCGGTGGCCGCGCAGGCCGTCGGTGGGCTGGACGTCGTGCTGCACCTGCGGCGGGTGCGTGCGGCCGGGACGACGCGGCGCGTGCTGGCGCAGCTCGGGCTCGTGCGCGGCGACGAGCGCGCGGGGGTGCGCGTCGACGTCGCGGGGTCGTGGGACGGTGCGGCGGCGCCGGTGGCTGGGCCCGCGTGGGGCGAGCTCGTGTCCCGGTGGTCGCCATGACCGCCGGGCGTGACGGCCGTGCGCGGACCGGCGCGAGGTGGTCGCCGTGACGGTCCTCCTGGGCGCGCTCGTCGCGGTGGCGTCCTGGTGCCTGGCCGCGCCGGTGGGGCGGCGAGCCCGGTCGGTCGTGGTCGCCGGACCGGTCCCCGGAGGGAGCGTGCGGGGCGGGTCGTCGCACGGCAGGAAGCCCTGGACGCCGTGGCGGCGGGGCGCGGCCCCGGCCCCGGAGCTCGTGCGGGTCGTCGTGACCCACGTCGGGGCGCTCCTGCGCGCGGGCGCGGCGCCGGGCACGGCGTGGGAGCGCGCGGTCGGGGTCCGGGTCGACGCCGCGGGCGTGCCGCGCGTGGCGGACCTGGCCCCGCACGTCGGCGGCACCGCGACGGCGCGGGCGCTCGTCGCGGCGTGCCACCTCGCCGTCGAGGTGGGAGCGCCGCTCGCCTCCGTGCTCGACGAGGTCGCGGCCTCCGTCGCCGCCGACGGCGAGGCGCGCGCGGAGCGGGACGCGGCGCTCGCCGGCCCGCGCACGACCGCGCGGATCCTGCTGTGGCTGCCCGCCGTCGGTGTCCTGCTCGGGTACGTCCTCGGCGCGGACCCGCTCGGTACCGCGACCGACGGCGGGATCGGATCCGTCGGCGTGCTGCTCGGCGTCCTCCTGCTGCTGGCGGGACGCGCCTGGACCGGGCGTCTCGTCGAACAGGCCCGGGCGGCGGGGGAGGACCGGTGACGGCGATGGTGCTCGCGGTGGCGACGTGCGCCCTCGTCGCCGCGTCGCCGTGGTGGGCGAGGCGGGCGGGCGTGGCGCGGCGGGCCGTCGTCGTGGGCGGGTCGACGGGTGCGGGGCCGCGCGGACCCCGGGGCCGTCGTGGGCGGTCCGACGGCGAGGAGCACCCGGTCGAGATCGGCGTCCTGCTCGAGCTCCTCGCCGCCGCGGTCCGGGCGGGGGCCGCGCTGCCGCGCGCTCTCGACGTCGTCGGCGCGGCCGTGGGCGGGCCCGACGGCGGAGCCCTGCGCGGCGTCGGCGCGGCGCTCGTGCTCGGCGCGTCCTGGGACGTGGCGTGGTCGCGGGTCCCGGCGCGCCTCGTCGTCGTGCGCCGGGCGCTGCGCCCGGCGTGGGTGCACGGCGCCGCCCCCGCCCCCTCCCTGCGTACCGCCGGCGAGGCGCTGCGCCAGGACCGCACGGCCGCCGCGAGGACCGCAGCCGCGCGCCTGGCCGTGCACCTCGTCCTCCCGCTCGGGACCTGCTTCCTCCCGGCGTTCGTGCTGGTGGGGCTGCTGCCCGTCCTCCTCTCGCTCGGGTCCGGGCTGCTCGCGGGACGGTGAACGGGCCCGGTCGCCGGGGGCCGCCCGGTCAGGGGACCGCACCTCACCGTCGGGGAGCGGGGACCCGATGCCACGACCGTCGCAGGGCGGAGCCGGCGAAGAAGGCGGCGAACCGTGCCACCGACCTCAGCCGGCGAACGCGGGTGAAGCCGGTGCCACGCATGCTCCCGAGCAGTCGTGCGAGGTCGGCGGGTCGGATCCGGAGGGTCGCGGTCGATCCCGCAGCCGGGTCGTCGACAGGCTGCACGATCGCGTGCAGGCGCGTGAGGTCCGTCAGCAGCCGCCAGGGCGCTCTCCCGGTGACGGTCTTCGTCCCGTCGAGCCTCCACGGCCGACCGGACTCGTCGCGGAAGAAGAGCTCGTAGCGCATCGCCGCGGTGCCGGTCTCGGGGAAGAGCGAGAGCGTCCCGGACGCGGCCGCCGGTCCCGCGCAGCCGGCGCGGTCGACGGTGCCGTGCAGCGACAACGCGTGGGCCGGGTCGGCGAGGAACCGGTCGATGCTCCGTCCCTCGGCGGTGAGGCCCACGGCGAGGTGCTCGTGGTCGTGACCGGTCGAGGCCATGCGCTCGCGGAAGACGACGCCACCGCCGCTGGTGGTGGCCTTGAGCTCGGCGGAGAACGCCGACGCGGCGTCCTCCGGGGCGGGTGTCGGGGTCATGGTGCTCCATTCCGGGGCGCGCCATCGGGGACGGCCGTCGCGGCGGACGAGTGCCTCGACGGATCGTTCCGCGGCGGCGAGGATGGTCGCGGAGGGGTTCACCCCGGTGGAGGCGGGCAGGGTGGACCCGTCCACGACGAAGAGGCCCGGATGGCCGTGGACCTCCCCGAGGTCGTCGACGACGCCGGTGTCGCGGTCCGCACCGGGCCGGACGCCCCCGAGCGGATGGACGGTCGTCGTCCTGCGAAGCACCGACCACGTGATCGGGTGGTAGAGGCGAGCACCCAGGAGGCTCGCCAGCAGCGGCCCGACACGTTGCTGGGAGCGGTACAGGCGGGTCTGCCAGCGGTTGCGCCAGGACAGGACGACCTCGCCGGAGCGGTCCAGCCGGAGCGTTCCCTCGCCCGAGTCGTGCCCCATCGCCAGGACCGTGAACACCCGGTCGGGGTCGGGGGTCGCGAACCGGCGACGCCACCAGGTGCGTGCCCGCTGACCGGGGACGACGGCGTCGAAGAGCTCGTGGAGAACCACGGGGAACGCGCCGTCCTGCACCTGGTACCAGACGGAGCCCCGGCCCTCGGGGACGTCCAGGACGGTGTTGGTCGTGATCGTCGGCCCGGTGGTCATGTCGCCGCGCGGCTCGCGCAGCTCGGCGAGGGTGAGGAAGTCGCCGTTCCCGGAGAACCCCTGCCCGAGCAGCGGCGAGAGGTTCGGGAGCGACCGGTCGACGTCGCGTGCCCGCAGCAGCAGCTCGGTCGTGGCGACCGCGCCCGCGGCGAGGAACAGGCGGGGTGCGCTCCAGCGCCGCGGCGCGGCCGTGGGATCACCGGGCGACGTGGTGGTGACGGTGTAGCCGCCGCGACGCGGCGTGATGCGGGTGACCTCCGCGTCGGTGACGCTGCGGGCACCGTGGCGCTCGGCGACGGCGAGATAGGTCGCGTCGAGCGAGTTCTTCGCGCCGTGGTTGCAGCCGACGACGCACTCGCCGACGAACGCGCAGCCTCGTCGCGGCACTCCGTGCCGGTTGGGCCGCCATGCGTCCGGGTCGCCGAACGTGACGGCCAGGTTCGGCCGTACGGTGGCGTCGGGGCGATCGCTGTGCTTCATGAGCTGCTCGATCAGCGTGGTGCGAGGCGGCGGTCCGCCGGTCCGCGGGTCGTCGCCCGCGGGCGTGACCTCCAGCATGTGGGCGGCGAGGTCGTAGTAGGGGTCGAGCTCGGACCGACGGAGGTGGGCGGGCCAGCGGTCGCTGAGCGCGGCGTCGAAGGGGCGGGCGAAGACGTTCGCGTACGCGAGGGATCCGCCGCCCCAGCCCGCGGCCTGGACGGCGAGCATCCCCTCGAGCCAGCGGATGTCGTACAGACCCCTGTCCACCCCCCACAACCACCCTCCCTCCAGCCGGGGGTCGCGGGGGAAGTCGCCGAGGTTCCAGCGGCGTCCGCGTTCGAGGACGATGACCGAGTAGCCGGCCTGGGACAGCCTGGCGGCGGCGACGGCACCACCGAAGCCGCTGCCGACGACGATCGCCTCGGCGTCGAGGTCGCCGGTGTCGACGGGATCGAGCATGCTCACGTCCTTGTCGCCCACGGAGGATCAGTCGATCCCGGGGACGCCGCTGCCGCGGTAGTCGTCGATGCCGTGGACGAGCTCGAGGAGGTCGGGGTGGCTCTCGAAGCGGCGTCGGTGGACGGCCGCGATCTTCTCGCCGATCTCGGTGTCGGGGTCGTCGGTGACGTCGATCGAGTGGAACCTGTCGACGAGCGGCAGCCCGGCGCGGTCGACCTCGAGGTGGGCCGGGTGGTTCATCATCGCCTCGTACTCCTCGATCGAGGCGGTCGTCGACACGGCGGCGAAGTCGAAGGTGTCGCCGAGGTCTCGGCCGAAGACCCCGGCCGTCGCCCCCCACGGCTCGGCGGTCATCTCGGCGCCGGCCTTCGCCATGCGCTCGAGCGCGGCTCCGACCTGTTCCTCGGACACGCCGGGGCGGATGGACATGCGGACGATGTGGGTGATCATGGTGGATTCCTCTCCGGGGCGGGTCAGGGACGTGCGAACGAGGCGGCGTGGTCGCGGGCGAAGTCGCCGACGTCACGGGCGGGCCTGCCGGTGAGGTCGGCCACCGCGGTCGTGACGTCGGCGGCTTCTCCGCGTGCGTAGTGGGCGTAGTCCTCCACGAGCCCGTCGAGCTGCCACCGGGGCACGTAGGCCTCGAGCGCGGCCGCGAACTGGGCCGGTGGCAGGTCGTGGAAGGCGACCGGGACGCCCGTCGCGCCGCCGAGCGCGGCGGCGATGTCTCCGTGCGTGACGGGTCGTGGTCCGGTGAGCGTGTACGTCCTGCCGTCGTGCCCGGTCGTCGTGAGGGCTGCTGCTGCCGCGTCCGCGACGTCACGGGTGTCGATGGCGCTGACCGCGGCGTCGCCGACGGGTGCGGCGAGCACGCCCTGGGAGATCGTCCCGGTGAAGGCGAGCAGCGACTGCAGGTAGAGGTTCGGACGCAGGATCGTGGCGGAGATCCCGAGCCGGTGAAGATGGTTCTCGACCTCGGCGTGCCAGCGCAGGAACCGCACGGGGGAGTCCGGTCGTGCGCCGTACTGGGACAGCAGCACGACCCGGGAGACTCCTCCGGTCACGGCCAGGTCCAGGAACCGGGACTGCAGCCGGGCGGCATCCTCGGCGGACGGGGAGTTGAGGAAGACGGTGTCGACGTCGTCCAGGGCGGCAGCGACCGTGCCCGGGTCGCGCAGGTCCGCGACCACGGTCTCGGCGCCGTGCACGGTCCGCTCCGTGCTGCGCGTCATGGCGCGCACCCGTGCGCCGCGCTCCAGCAGCGCTGGGACGAGGGCGGATCCGACCGTGCCGGTGGCACCGGTGACGAGGATCGTCGGGGAGGTCATGGGGGTCTCCTTCGAGGTCAGGACTGCGGTCGGTGGACGGAGGTCGATGCGCGCCGTGCGGTGAGCGCACCGAGGATCGACACGGCGAGTGCGAGAGCGACGAGACCCGCCGTGCCGAGGAAGGCGGCGCCGAAGCTCATCTCGCCGCCGCCGACCGTCAGGGCGACTCCCGCGAGGACGGCCAGGCCGAGCGCGCCGCCGAGCGACTGCGCGGCGTTGACCAGACCGCTGAGCAGACCGGACTCCCCCTCTCCGCTGTCGCGCACCGCCATCGTCATGCCGTTCACGAGGGCGAGGCCGAGGCCGAGGCCGATGAGGACGAACGCGCCGTCGTGCTGCCAGGTGAACCCGGTCGTCGGCGCGACCGCGATCCACAGCAGGCCGCCCAGGAGCGTCAGCAGCGAGAACGCCAGCGCCCGCGGGAGACCGGCCAGTCGGGTGAGCAGCGGTGCGAGCGCGCTGCCCGCGACGAGCGTCACCGCGAGGGGGACCTGCGAGACCCCGGTCTCCAGGGCCCCCATGCCGAGGAGCTCCTGCTGGTACAGGGGCAGGAAGAAGAACAGGCTCGTGAGGGCACCACCGACGAGGACCATGACGGCCGTCGCGGTCGAGACGGGGGAGCGGCGCAACACGTCGAGCGGGACCAGAGGGTGCGAGGAGCGTCGTTCGGCGGAGACGAACATCCCGATCGCCACCCAGCCGACCCCGAGAGCGAGGAGGGTGACCGGGTTCGTCCAGCCGATCTCGGCGGCGTTGACCGATCCGAGGGCGAGCGCGGTGATGCCGACCGTGATGCTGATCGCGCCGGCGACGTCGAACCGGCCCGGCTCGCCCGGGCTCGGCGGGATCGTCCGCCACACGACGACGGCGGCGGCGATGCCGAGGGGGACCGGGGTCCAGAACACCGCCTGCCAGCCCAGGGCGTCGGTGAGCGCGCCCCCGGCGAAGACGCCGACCAGGCTCCCGCTGCCGGCCACCGCGCCCCAGATCCCCAGGGCGCGCGTGCGTTCGGCGGCGGTCGCGTAGACGACCAGCACCAGCGCCAGCGCCGCGGGGACGGTCATCGCGGCGCCGAGTCCTTGGCCGACGCGACCGGCGACCAGCATCGGCCCGTCGACGGCCAGCGCGCACAGTGCCGAGGCCGCGACGTAGGTCGAGATGCCGACGAGGAACATCCGTCGTCCGCCGAGGACGTCGGCCAGTCGCCCGCCGAGCAGCACGAGGCCGGCGACGGTGATCAGGTAGCTGTTGGCGACGACGGCCAGCTCCGTGGACGTCAGCCCGAGGCCGTCACGAACGGTCGGTGCGGCGAGGTTCACCATCGCCCCGTCGAGCACGATGAGGAACATCGACGAGGCCAGCACGGCGAGGGCAGCGGCCCGGGGGATCCGGAGGCCTGCGACACGAGGAGTGGAGAGGGAGGTCATCGCTTCCTTAGTGAGTGGTCACTATCGTCTGGTCAAAAAAAGGGAAGGGTGCCGCGTCGGCGGCACCTCACGACCCCGAGGCCAGGAAGCGGGCGGCCCACCCGTCGGTCGCCGCGCGGGCCGGCAGGTCCATCGCGGTCGCGACCATGTACAGCATGCCCGCGGCGAAGAAGTCGTGGGACGCGTCCTCGCCGACACCGGGGAGGGCCTCCATGCGCTCGAACACGTCCCGGGTCCAGCCGTGCATGAGATCGCGGATGGCGGGATCGTCGGCGGCCGCATATCCCTGCAGGAGCATGAACATGTTCTCCCGCTCCTCCATCAGCTCGCCCCAGGCGTCCGACATGGCCTGCAGGGGTCGGTCCCCGCCGGACGCGCCGGCGGCGAGCATCGTGGCCTCGACCTTCGCGAAGACCCGTTCGAGGGCGGCCACGAAGAGCTCGTGCTTGGTGGAGAAGATGCGGAAGATGTTCGGCTGGGAGATGCCGACCTCCGCGGCGATGGCGACGGTGGAGCCGCCGTGCAGGCCCTTGTGGCTGAACTCGTGGAGAGCGGCCTCGAGGATCTGCTCGCGACGCTCCCGGAGGGGCACGCGGGTTCCGGGTCGCTCGCTGGCCATGTTGATAGTGAACACTCACTAGCGAACGCCTGTCAAGCTCTCCCGCCGTCGTGACCGCTCGGCCTCGCCGGTGTCGTGGGGCTCACTCGTGCAACGAGAGGAGATCGTCCGTCGTGCTCCCGTCCGCGGCGCCGGTCTCGGCGCCGGTCTCGGCGCCGGGCCGGGTGGACCGGGGGCCGCGGGCGACGACGAAGAGCGCGAGGGCGACCATGACCGCGACGCCGGCCCACATGGCCTGCTGCCAACCGACGACGAACGCGTCCTGCGCGGCGGCGAGGATCTGCTGCGCGTGGTCGCCGGCGTGCCGGCTGGCGGCGGTCGCGTGGGCGATGCCTTCACCGGCGGTCGCGGCGAGGTCGTCAGGAACCCCGTCGAGGCGGCTGCCGAGGGCGTCCTGGTAGCCGGAGACCAGGAGCCCGCCGAGCAGGGCGACGCCGAGGGCGGCGCCGAGCTCCCGGGTGAGGTCGTTGAGCGCGGACGCCACGCCCTGCTGCTCCCGGGGGAGGGAAGAGGTGATGGCGTCGGTCGAGGGAGACATCGCCAGCCCCGCCCCGAGGCCCATGGCGAGCAGCCCCGGCAGGACGCTGAGGTAGCCGCCGGAGGTCGAGACGAGCAGGGCCATGAGGGCGATCCCCACGGTGGCGACGGCCAGGCCGGTGACCATGGCGGCCCGGGTGCCGACACGCGCGGCGAGGCGCGGGGCGAGGGCGGAGGCGAGCATCATCAGCAGGGCCATCGGCATCAGGCCGAGGGTGGCGAGCAGCCCGCTCCAGCCGAGCACCACCTGGAAGAAGGGGTACAGCACCAGGGAGACTCCGCCCTGGACGCCGAAGAGGACGAGGAGGAGCGTCGTACCGGACGACAGGCCGCGGGTGCGGAAGTGCCGGATGTCCAGGAGCGGGTGCGGTGCACGCAGCTCCTGCACGACGAACACGGCAGCGGCGAGCAGCGCGACCGTGAGGGCGACGTACACCACCGGATCGGTCCAGCCGAGGGTGGGAGCCTCGTGCAGGGCGAAGGTGAGCCCCACGGCGGCGAGCGCCGAGGTCAGCGCGCCGAGCAGGTCGAACCGGCCCGCCGCCGCCTCGCGAGAGCTCGGGACGGCGCCGACGCCGATCAGTGCCGAGGCGAGGGTGAGCGCGAGGGGCAGGGCGAACAACCACCGCCAGGACGCGACGTCCACCAGCACGGCGGAGAGGTACATGCCGAGGATGCCGCCGCCACCGGCGACGGCGGTCCACATGCCGATCGCCCGGGAACGCTCCTCGTCGGGGAACGACGACGTGATGACCGACAGGGTCACGGGCATGATCATCGCCGCACCGATGCCGCTGAGCATGCGGGCCGCGAGCATGGTCTCCGTGGTGGGGGCGACGACGGCGACGACGTTCGCCGCGCCGAAGATCGCGAGCCCCGCGAGCAGGACGGGTCTGCGTCCCAGCCGGTCGCCCGCCGCGCCGAGCGGCAGGACGAGAGCGGCGAGGGTGAGGGTGTAGGTGTTGATGATCCACAGCACCTGCCCCTGGGAGGCGTCGAAGGCGGTCGCGAGCTGCGGCTGGGCCACGTTGAGCCCGGAGACGGAGGCGACGACGGCCATCAGGGCGATGCAGACGGCCCAGAGGACGGCACGTCGTCGACGGGGGTCGTCGATGATCGGTGCGGACTTGTGCGCGTCGGCAGCGGGGGTGGGGGTCATGGTCGAGACGTCCTTCGGTGGCGGGCTCGGCCCGTTCGCGACGGGCAGCGGGCGTACGGGCGTTGGGCCGGGGCGGGAACGGCCGCGTCCGGCGCGACCCGCGGCCGTCCGGCCTTCCTGCCGTTCGTGATGTCCGAAGCAGGGTCGCCCGGGCCGAGGACTACTGGCAAACATCCTTGCCGAATGGCAAGATCGAGCCGTGGACCAGGACTTCGATCAGACGCTCGACGCCGTCGGGCTGCGCCTGAAGCATCTCCGCCTGCGCCGGGACGTCACCCTGACCACCCTCGCGGAGGAGACCGGGATCTCCACGAGCACCCTGTCCCGCCTCGAGGCCGGGCTACGGCGACCGACGCTGGAGCAGCTGCTCCCGCTGGCCCGCTACCACGGCGTCACGCTCGACTCCCTCGTCGACGCGCCCCGCACCGCGAACCCTCGGGTCGACCTGCGCCCGATGTCGTGCACCGACGGCTCCGTCATCATCCCGCTCACGCGCCGGCCCGGAGGGATCCAGGCGTACAAGTTCGTCCTCCCCGCGGGCGGGGACACCGAGCCGGCGCTGCGCACTCACGAGGGGTTCGACTGGGCCTACGTCCTCAACGGCGTCCTGCGCCTCGTCCTCGGCGACCAGGACCTCCTGCTCCGGCCCGGGGAGGCCGTGGAGTTCGACACCCGGACCCCGCACTGGTTCGGCGCGACCGACGCAGGACCGGTCGAGTACCTCAGCCTCGTCGGGCGGCAGGGGCAGCGCGCGCACGTCCGCGCCACCACCGAGCGACGGCGGAGCTGACGGTCACCGTCCCCCGCGTCGCGCGGGCTCCCCGGCGTGGCCCCGGGCGTCCACCCCGTCCACAGGACCGGATCCGGAGGGTCCCGTCCACCGGTCGTCGATCCGGCCCGGCGCGGGACCCCTCGTCCACGCCACGGTGTCCTCGCACGCCCGCGACCGCGGGCCACGAGAAGGAGAGACACCCATGACGGGACAGGTACGGCGCGCGCTCGCGCGCCTCACGGGGTCGAGCACGGGGCAGGACGGCGAGTCCGGGCTCGCGACCGCCGAGTACGCCGTCGCGACGGTCGCCGCCGCCGGCTTCGCCGGGCTGCTGATCGTCGTGCTCAAGAGCGGCGAGGTGCGCGAGCTGCTGCTCGGCATCGTGCGCAGCGCGCTGTCGCTGGGCTGAGCCGTGCGACGGGACGCAGGGTTGCGCCGCCGGTCACGGCGGCACCGGGCCGGGCCGCACGACGACCCGGAGCGTGGGGCCGTCACGGCCGAGCTCGCCGTCGCCCTGCCGGCGGTCGTCCTCGTCCTCGTCGCGGTCCTCACCCTCGCCGCGGCGGCGGGCGCCCAGATGCGCTCCGCCGACGCGGCGAGGGCCGCCGCGCGCGCGGCGGCGATCGGCGAGGACGACGCGACCGTCCGGGCGACCGCGCTCCGCGTGGCCGGCGACGGGGCGACCGTCGGCGTCGTGCGCGGCGACCCGTGGGTCGAGGTCCGTGTCACGACGCCCGTCGTCGGCGGCTGGCTGTCGGGGTCGCCGCTGCGCGCGAGCGGCGAGGCCGTGGCCTGGGTCGAGCCGTGACGGAGAGCACCGGCACCGATCCGGAGCGGGGTGCGGGGACCGTCCTGGTGCTCGGTGTCGTCGCGGCGGTCCTCGTGCTCGTCCTCGGGCTCGCGGCGCTCGCGCAGGCGCAGGCCGCGCGCGGGCGGGCCCAGGCCGGGGCAGACCTCGCGGCGCTCGCCGCGGCGTCGGCGGCGCGCGACGGCTGGGACGCGTGCACCCGCGCGCACGAGGTCGCCGCGCGCAACGACGCCGTCGTCACGGCCTGCGACGAGCAGGGTGCGGGGGTCGTCCGGGTCGACGTGCAGTCGCGCACCGGGATCACCGTGCTCGGCGTCTCCCTCGGCCGTGCGACCGCCGCCGCCCGCGCCGGACCGGCGACCGCGCGATGACCA
>CAZFUQ010000037.1:0-22548 GCA_964521905.1 uncultured Cellulosimicrobium sp. | reverse complement strand
CGCTCGTCTGCTTCTTCTCCGCCTGTCGAGATTCATGCCGGATCTGCTCCTTCGTTCGGTTGCTCCGTCGTCACCGCACTCGCCGGACCGGCCCGGCGACAGCACCTCCCACACCGGTGTGGGAGCGCTGCCACGACCGTAGCGGACCACGGGCACCCACGCCAGGGAGCGCTCCCCCGCGGTCACCGACGCCGCGCCGCCAGCACCGTCGGGACCACCTCGCCTGCGCCGCCCGGCCGCAGACCCGCTCCGACCCCGCCCGGCACCTAGACTCGAACGAGTGCAGTGCCACCACTACGACGCCGGCCGGTGCCGGTCGTGCAGCCTCCTCGAGCTGGCGTACCCGGCGCAGCTCACCGGCAAGCAGGAGCACTGCGCCGACCTCCTCGCACCGCTCGCGCCCGACCTGACCTGGCTGCCCACGGTCGAGTCCGCGGGGTCGGCCTTCCGCAACAAGGCGAAGATGGTCGTCACCGGCACGTCGGACGCCCCCGTGCTCGGCATCCTCGGCGAGGGCGGCGGCGTCGACCTCACCGACTGCCCGCTCTACCCGCCCGCGCTCCAGGCGTCGTTCCCGGCGTTCGCGGAGTTCGTGACGCGCGCGCGGCTCGTCCCCTACGACGTGCGCGCCCGCCGCGGCGAGCTCAAGTACGTGCTCGTCACGCTCTCCCCCGACGGCGACCTCATGGCGCGGTTCGTCCTGCGGTCCACCGAGTCGCTCCCCCGCATCCGCAAGCACCTGCCGAGCCTGCTCGACGCGCTCCCCTCGCTCCGCGTCGTCTCCGCGAACCTGCACCCGGAGCACAAGGCCGTGGTCGAGGGCGAGACCGAGATCCTCCTCACGGACGCCGAGACGCTGCGCATGCGCGTCAACGGGATCGACCTGCACCTGCGCCCGCAGAGCTTCTTCCAGACCAACACCGACGTCGCCGCCGCGCTCTACCGCCAGGGCCGGGAGTGGGTGGACGACGCCGCTCCCGCCACCGTCTGGGACCTCTACTGCGGGGTGGGCGGGTTCGCGCTGCACGTCGCAGGGCCGGACCGGGACGTCGTCGGCGTCGAGACGAGCGCCGAGGCGGTCGCGAGCGCGCGGCTCACCGCGAGCGACGGGGGCCTCGACCGGACGACGTTCCTCGCCGCGGACGCGACGGCGTTCGCCCTGTCACGGCGGGACGCACCCGACCTCGTCGTCGTGAACCCGCCGCGACGCGGGATCGGGGAGACGCTCAGCACGTGGCTCGAGGAGTCGGGCGTCGGGCACGTCGTCTACTCGAGCTGCAACGCGACGTCGCTCGCGCGCGACCTCGCGCTCATGCCGTCGCTGCGCCCGCGCGCGGCGCGCGTGCTCGACATGTTCCCGCAGACGTCGCACTACGAGGTCGCGGTCCTGCTCGAGCGCGCCTGACCGCGGCGCACGCACGGCGGCCGCCGACTGCGCCGAGATCGACCCGAGCGTCCGAGATCGACCTGCAGGAGGTCGACCTCGCGACGGGTAGGTCGATCTCGCGGGTCAGGCACGCTCGCCCGCCCGGCGTGCGGCCTCCACCGCGGCGGCCTCCAGACGCTCGCAGTAGGCGGCCCACTCGTCGTCGGCCAGGTCGGGGAGGTTGCCGCGGTCGTCCCCCGCCTCGCCGTCGACGAGCTCGCGCACGATGTCCGCGTGGCCGGCGTGGTGCGCGACCTCGTCGAGCACGTGGACGAGCGCGAGGAACAGCGTGATCTCCCGACGCTCCGGCGGCCACCACGGCACCTCGCCGCGCGCGTCGGGGTCGAGCGACGCGACGGTCGCGTCGCACAGCGCCGTCGACGCCCGGAAGAAGTCGAGGACCTCCTCGCGCGACTCGTCCGCCGTCGCCCACATGTCCGCGTTCACCTCCGCGTCGTCGGCGAACCAGGGCATCGCGAGGTCGTGCGTGCCACCGAAGGACTCGTGGAGGTAGCCGAGCTGCACGCTCCCCACGTGCTTGACGAGCCCCAGGAGGTTGGTGCCCGTCCGGGTGAGCGGACGGCGCACGTCGTGCTCGCCGAGCCCCTCCGCCCGGGTCAGCAGCACCTCTCGCTCCCGCGCGAGATAGCGCTGCAGGGTCGCCTTGGCGTCCACGGCCGGTCCGTTCGTCGGTGCGCTCATCCACCGGACGCTATCCCCGCCCACCGACGCGGGTGCCAGACTCGTCCCATGGGCACCGTGCACCCCGAGATCACCGACCGGCTGGCAGCGTTCGTCCTCGCGCAGCCGGTGTTCTTCGTCGGCACCGCACCGCTCGCGGCGGACGGCCACGTCAACGTCTCGCCGAAGGGAATGGCCGGGACGTTCGCCGTCCTCGACCCGCACCGCGTCGCCTACCTCGACTACACCGGCTCGGGCGCGGAGACGGCCGCGCACCTGCGGGAGAACGGGCGGGTCGTCGTCATGTTCTGCGCGTTCGACGGGCCGCCGAACATCGTCCGGTTCCACGGCCGCGGCCGGTACGTGGAGACCGGCACGGCCGAGTTCGACGCGCTGCGCCCCGCGTTCGCCAAGGAGCGCGAGCTCGGGCAGCGCGGGATCGTCGTCGTCGACGTCGAGCGCGTCTCCGACTCGTGCGGGTGGTCCGTGCCGCACATGGAGTTCGTCGAGGACCGCGACGTCCTCGACCGGTCGCACGAGCGCCGCACGCCGGAGTACTTCGACACGTACTGGCGCGACCGCAACGCCGCGAGCCTCGACGGCCTCCCCGCCATCGGCGACCCCGCCGAACCTGTCAGCACGTCGTCACGGTCGAGCGCGACCCGTCGCTGACCGCTCGACGGCCCGCGACCTGTCAGCGCGTCGTCACGGCGGGGCGCGAGCAGGTGCCGACGGCTCCCGGGTGCGTCACGCGTCGGGCGCCGTCGCGTCGAGGTAGGCGCGGCCGCGCGGGGAGATGCGGTAGCCGACGTCGAGGCTCTCGGTGAGGCCGAGCTCCTTGAGACGGCGCACGCGCACCTTGAAGTCGTCGCGCGCCGTCCCGAGACCGGCGGCGAGCTCGCGTGCGACGACCCCCTCGTTCGCCGCGACGAGCTCGAGGTACCGGCGGGTCCACGGCTCGGCGGCCGCACGGTCCTTGCGCGCCAGGGCGGCACCGATCTGCTCGACGGCGGCCGCGTCCAGGTCGGCGTCCTCGCGCAGCGCGACGCGCGGGTCGGGGCCCGCGAGCCGGATCCCCACCCGGTACAGGTCCCCCTCACGACCGGCGCCCCGCGCGAGCACCGCGGCGGGTGAGGACGCCCCCGCGAGCCGCGCCTCGTCGTCGGGCACGAGCGGCTCGCCGCCCGGACCGACCGCGACGCGCTCGACCGACGTCACCTCGACGACCCCGATCCGCGTGCGCTGGAGCGTCCCGACCTTCACGCGCGGCGTCGTCCAGCGGCGGAACGCGAGCGTGACCGTCCCGTCCTGGAGTCCGCGCAGCGTGCGGGCGTCGAGCAGCACGCCTGAGAGCGTACGGCGGCGTCACCAGGATCTCGCGAGGTAGAGGCGAGGTCATGACTACGCCTCTACCTCGCGGTACCACTCCTCTACCTCGCGGTACCAGTCCTCTACCTCGGCGGTCAGCCGAGCTCGGGGCGGCGGGCGACGGTGAGGACGTGGGTGTCGGGCCAGTCGACCGGCGCACCGGTCGCGGCGTCGTGCAGCGCGGCGACGGGTGCGAACGCGTGCTCGACGAGCCAGTCGTTGCGCCACGCACCGCTCCCGGGCTCGAGCTCGAACCCGGCGTCCCGCAGCAGCGCCGCCCAGCGCGGGCCGGTGAGGTCGCAGAACCGCTCGTGGCTCTCGGACAGCCAGTTGTCGACGTAGTCCTTGCGGGTGCAGAACTCCATGGCCTCGCGCAGCGTGAGCCGCCACGACCCCGGGCCGAGGCGCTCGGGCGCGAACGTCGCGCCGGACAGCCGGGGGAAGTCGTGCGCGAACTGCACGAGCCGCGCGTCGGTCGACAACGACCCGACCCACGCCGCGACGTCCTCGCGCGCGAGGTCGTCCAGGTCCGTGCGCGCCCCGCCCGGCCCGTCCCCGACGGCCGCCGCGCCGTCGTCGGTCCGGAGCGTGAGCACGACGACGCGCTCCGGCTCGGCCGGGCCGCAGACGTCCGAGTTGATCCAGACCCCGCCGGGCCGGGTGTGCGCGTGCACCCGGCGCGCGAACGTCCCGACGTCGTGCACCCCGTCGCCGTACGACGAGATCTCGTGCGTGAGGGCGACCGTCAGGGTCGTGTCGACGGATGCGTCGGGCATGACGGACCGGTCGAGGATGTTCGCCTGCACGAACCACACGTGCGAGTTCGCGAACGCGCCCTGCGCCTTCTTGTGCTCGGCCTCGGCGACCAGGTGCCGCGCGACGTCGACGCCGAACAGGTCCGACTCGTGCAGGCGCGGCTCGCGCGCGACGTGCTCGAGGAGCCCGCCGGTCGCGCACCCGATGTCGACGATCCGGCCCGCCCGCACGTGCGGAGCGACCTGCGCCCACTTGCGCGCGGAGGCGTCCTCGAACGCAGCGGCGTAGGTGCGGTAGTCGCGCGTCGTCGTGAGGTCGCCGTCGCCCGAGACCACGGGGTCGGCGAAGACGCGGCGCACCTCCTCGGCGAAGCCGTACCGCGCGTAGAACTCCGGCACCGCGGGGTGGGCGAGGCCGCGCCACGCGTCGTCGCCCGCCGCGAGCAGCTCGACGACGTCCCACGGGCGCGCGGGGACCTCGCCTCCCGGCTCGGCGGCGTCGAGCTCCACTCCCACGACGCGGTACCCGAGCGCGCGGTAGGCGGCGACGAGCGCGGGCGTGGAGCACGCGACGACGGTGTCCGCGGGGTCGGGTGCGACGCCCGTCGCCGTCGCGACGCTCGTCACGACGAGATGGGCGAAGCGGTCGTCCGGCGCGACGTCCGGCACGGGCACGACGACGGACGCGAGCCCCTCCCGGGTCGTCACGTTCTCGACGAGCGCCTCGCGCCGGTTGCCCGGGAGCGGGTTGCGGCGGGTGCCCGCGTGGTTCGCGGAGGTGACGACCCACACGACCTCGACGTCGGGCACGCAGCGCACGCGCCGCCCGTCGAGGTCACGCACGAGCCCGGCGCGCAGGGCGCGCAGGTAGTCGACCTGGTAGCGGGTGACGACGTGGTGCCGGCCGGGGAAGAGGACTCGTCGCACGGGCAGGACGTCGGGGTCAGGTGATCGCGGCACGGGCACACCGTGCTGCGTGCGGGGCCCCGGGCGCAACACGTCTCACGTCCCGGGCGCCGCCGTGTTCGCTCTCCGTGAAGACGTACCGCCGGGATCTCGCGCGGATCTGCGTGAACGCGCACATCGTCCGACGCGCCGGACGCGTGTCCACGATGCGCTGCCTCGAGGCCTGTGGGACCGTGTTCGCGATGTTCTGGATCGTCGCAGGGGCTGCGCTCGTCGTTTCCGGCCTCGCGATCGTCGCGGCGGCCGCCCGCGGCGCGCGCCGAGCCGGCTCCACCGGTGCCAACGGCCTGGCGATCGCCGTCGGCGGCGGCCTCGCCCTGTGGGGTGTGATCGCTCTCGTCGTCGGGTTCCTCACGCAGGGCTGACGCAGCTCGCCCACGGGCCCGACGCGGGTCAGGCGTGCGCCCCGCCCGTCCCGGGACCGCCGTGCGGGCCGAGGAGCACGTGCCCGATCCCGTCGAGCGCGATGCGCAGCTTGCGCTCGAACCACACGGCCGGGTCGGCGTGCAGGGCCTCGCGCATCACCGGGAGGAAGACCGGGTCGAGCTCACGGTCCCAGGTCCCCTCGGCACCGCCCTCGCTGCCCAGCGCCTCCCGCGACTTCACGGAGTCGATCGCGAGGTCGAGGACGAAGTCGACGGCGACGGCGGCCTCGGCCGGCGGGAACCCGAGGTCGACCAGGTCGAGGCTCACCCGGTTGTAGAGGCCCATGAGGTCGGCGTTCGCGAGCACGACCGTCGGGGAGACCTCGGCGAGTCCGGGGTGGTCGCGCGCGAGGCGCCACACCGTCCACGTGACCTGCTCGAGGTAGGCCCGCCACCCGTCGTCGGGCCGCGGCCAGTCCGTGCTCCTCAGGAGGTGGCCGAGCGCGAGGTCGACCATCGCGTCGCGCCCGGGGACGAAGCGGTAGAGCGTCGCGGTGCTGACCCCGAGGCGTCGGGCGACGTCGGGCGCGCTCAGCCCGGGCAGACCGACGGCGAGGACCGCCTCCGCGACGCGCGCGCGGTCCAGGGCTCGGGGCCGCCCGACGGGGCGGGACGTCGCGGGGGTCACGGCGCCCAGTATCCCGGTCCGCAGTGCGAGACGCATTTTGCGACACCTCTTGCAAAATGCCCGGGAGCGCGCGTACCGTCGACCCGGCCGCCCCCGGACCGCTATCCCCGCAGCACCCCCAGCACCCCCAGCACCCTGCCGTGACGCTCGCCCGCCCGGTCCGTCGGAAGGATCCCGATGCCGCGCACCCGCTCCACCGTCCCCACCCCGGGCACCACCGCGCCCGACCACCCGCGGCCCCAGGTCGGTCTCGCCCTCGCCGCGGTGCTCGTCATGTACCTGGGCCAGATGATCCTCAACCCGCTCGTCGCGCCCCTGTCCCGCGAGGTCGGGCTCGCGGAGTGGCAGGTCGGCGTCATGATCTCGACCGCCGCCGTGATGATCGTGCTCACCAGCCAGGGCTGGGGTCGCCGGTCGCTCTCGTGGGGGCGCAAGCCCGTGCTCGTGAGCACGCTCCTGCTCGGCGCGGTCGCGACGGCGCTCTTCGCCCTGCTCGCCCGCGCCGGCATGACCGGGCTCGTGACGGGCGCCTGGCTGTTCGTGCTGCTCGTCGTGGCGAGGGGTGTGCTGTTCGGCGTCGCGATCTCGGCCGCCGCGCCGACCGCGCAGGCCTACATCGCCGACGTGACACCCACGGAGGCCGAGCGCGTCAAGGGGATGGCGGGGGTCGGCGCCGTGCAGGGCGTCGCCATGGTCGGCGGCTCCGTCGTCGGCGGGCTGCTCGCGCTCGGCGGCCTCATGGTGCCGCTCGTCGTCGTCCCCGTCCTCCTCGGGCTCGGCGCGGCGGTCCTCGCGTGGCGGCTGCGACCCGAGACGCGCCACGAGCTCGTCGCCGACCCGCCGCGCGTGCGCCCGGCGGACACGCGCGTGTGGCCGTGGCTCGTCGCGGGGTTCGGGATGTTCACCGCGCTCGGGTTCGTCCAGGTGCTCACCGGCTTCCTGGTCCAGGACCGGCTCGGGCTCGCCCCCTCGACCACCGCGACCGCGACCGGCGGCGCGCTGCTCGCCGCAGGGATCGGCATGGTCGTCGCGCAGTCGGTCGTCGTGCCGCGCAGCGGCTGGGGACCCGGCCGGCTCCTGCGCGTGGGCTGCACGGTCGCGCTGGTCGGCTTCGCGGCGCTCGTGCCCGACGGCGGCGCGGTCCTCCTCGTCCTCGCCGTCCTGCTCGTCGGGCTCGGGCTGGGCATCGCGATGCCCGGGTACGTCGCCGGCCCGTCCCTCGCCGTCTCGTCGGCCGAGCAGGGAGCCGTGGCAGGTCTGGTCGGCGCGACGAACGCGCTGACCTTCGTCGTCGCGCCGACCCTCGCGACCTCGTTGTACGCGGTCCGCACCGAGCTCCCGCTCCTCGCCGCCGTCGCGATCATCACGCTCGTGCTCGCCTTCGTCCTGCTCCACCCGCGGTTCCGCACCCCCCGGGACCGCGGCCCGCGCTGACGCGCGGTCCGGTCCTCGGTCCGTCGTCGCCACCGACGACCGGCCCCGCGCCCGAGGACCTTCGTCCGGCCGGCCGCACCCCTCGCCGACCTAGCGTGGAGGTGCGGCCGGTCCCTCGGGGCCCCGCCAAGGGCACCGAGGACGATCGCCGCCGTGCGCCGAACGGCGCACGCGGTACGACGGACGAGGTGAGCACGATGAAGGCGGCCCGCTACCACGGCAAGGAAGACCTCCGGATCGAGGACGTGCCGGAGCCCGAGACGCGCCCGGGGACCGTGAAGGTCCGGCCCGCATGGACGGGCATCTGCGGCTCGGACCTGCACCTGTACCTCGAGGGTCCCTTCCCGCCCGCGCCGACCGCCACGCAGCCGCACCCGCTGTCCGGCGAGACGCTGCCGGTCGTGTTCGGCCACGAGTTCTCCGGCGTGGTCGAGGAGCTGGGCGAGGGCGTCGAGGGGCTCGCCGTCGGCGACGCCGTCGTCGTCGAGCCGTTCATGGTGTGCGGCGAGTGCCCGCCGTGCCGCGACGGCCTCTACAACGCGTGCGTGAAGATGGGCTTCATCGGGATCTCCGGGCGCGGCGGCGGCCTGGCCGAGCACGTCGTCGTCGAGCGGCGCTGGGTGCACCCGGTGGGTGAGATCCCCCTGGACCAGGCCGCGCTGATCGAGCCGCTCGCGGTCGCGTACCACGGCGTCCGGCTGTCCGGGGCGAGGGCGGGCGACACGGTCCTCGTCGGCGGCGCCGGGCCGATCGGCCTCCTGACGTGCGCCGTCCTGCACGCGATCGGGGCGCGCGCGGTCGTCACCGAGGTGAGCGGGGCGCGCAAGGCGAAGGCCCTCGAGACCGGGGTGGCCGACGTCGTGCTCGACCCGCGCGAGGTCGACGTCGCCGCACGCGTCCACGAGCTCACGGACGGCCGCGGCGCGGACGTCGCGATCGAGTGCTCGGGCGCGCAGCCGGTGCTGGACACGCTGACGCACGCGCTCAAGGCGGGCGGCACGCTGCAGATCGTCGCGCTGTTCTCCGCGCCGCCGACCCTCGACGTCATGACCGTGCTCCTGCACGAGCTGACCATCAAGGGGGCCATCGGCTACGCCGACGACCACCCCGCCGTGATCCGGCTCGTCCAGGAGGGCAAGGTCGACCTCGCACCGTTCGTCACGAGCCGCATCGCGGTCGAGGACGTCGTGGAGAAGGGGTACCGGGAGCTCATCGACCACAAGGACGACCACGTGAAGATCGTCGTGTCCGTCTGAGCCGGCACCCGTGCCGGGCCGCCGGGCACGGCGGCCCGGCCGGGCTCGACCTGCGTCGCGGTGCGGGCCGTGCCACCGTGGAGACCACGACCACGACAGGACCCCGCCCCGCTCCCGGAGGTGCGACATGGACGTCCTCGCCGCCCACGGCGACGCGATCGGAGCGTTCGACGCGCGCGTGCGGCCCCTGCGCGACGACCAGTGGTCCCTGCTCACGCCGGACACCGACTGGACCGTCCACGACCTGCTCAACCACGTCACCGCGGAGCAGCTCTGGGCCCCCGAGCTGCTCGCCGGGCGCCGGACCGAGGACGTGGGGACCGTGTTCGACGGCGACGTCCTCGGCGAGGACCCCGTCGACCGCTGGGTCGACGCGTCCGTCCAGGCCCGCGAGGCGTTCCTCGCGCCGGACGCCCTGGACCGCCGGGTGCACCTGTCCTACGGCGACGAGGCGGGCGCGGAGTACTGCGCGCAGATGACGTTCGACCTCGTCGTGCACACGTGGGACCTGGCCCGCGCCACGGACGAGGACGACGAGGTCGACCCCGCGCTCGTCGCGTGGTCGCTGCACTACGCGGAGTCCCGCTCGACCCTCCTCGGCCCGAGCCCGCTGGTGAGCCGCGCTCCCCTGGAGCTCGACGAGGACGCCCTCGCGGACGACCTCACGCGGCTCCTCGCGCTCACGGGCCGTCGTCGCTGACGGCCGGCCGAACGCTCGCGGAACGGTCCGCGGCCTGCGTGGCGCGGCGTCGGCCCGCGCGCGAGACTGACGCCATGCCGGTCCCCGCACCCCGCCCCCGCCTGCTCGAGCCCGTCGCCGACCGCGGCGGGCGACCGCTCGTCGTCGCGCACCGCGGCAACTCCTCCGTGGCGCCGCAGAACACGCTCGCCGCGTTCGAGTCCGCGTGGCGCACGGGCGCGGACGCGATCGAGCTGGACGTGCACCTCACCGCGGACCGTCAGGTCGTCGTGCTGCACGACGACGTCGTGGACGAGACCACGGACGGCACCGGGCGCGTCGGCGACCTCTCGCTCGACGCCGTGCGCGCCCTCGACGCGGGTGCGTCGTTCTCGCGCGCGTACGCGGGCCAGCGCGTGCCGACGTTCGAGGACGTCGTGCGGCTCGTCGCGGAGCGCCCGGGGGTCGAGCTGCTCGTCGAGCTCAAGGGCATCTGGTCGGTCGAGGACGCTCTCCTGGTGACGAAGCAGGTCGACGACGCGGACCTGGCCGACCGGGTCGTCGTGCAGTCGTTCTGGCCGCCCACGGTCGCGGCGCTGCGCGACGCCGCCAGTCACCTCGACCGCGCGCTGCTGCTCTCCCTGCAGCCCGACGGCCTCGCCGAGCTCGTCGCGGTGTGCGCCGACCTGGGAGCCGTCGCGTGCAACCCCGAGGTCGCGCTTCTCGCACAGGTCCCGGACCTCGTCGCGACGCTCCACGAGGCGGGCCTGCGCGTGCATGTGTGGACGGCGAACACCGCTGACGAGTGGGACGACCTCCTGCGCCAGGGCGTCGACGGGATCATGACGGACCGGCCCGACCGTCTGGGCGGCTGGCTCGACGCGCGACGCACGGCGGCCGACCCGCTCGACGGGTGAGCCACGGTCGCGAGGACGGCCTCAGCCCCGTTCTCGACCGCGCGGGTCCTCGTGCTCGCCGAGCACCGCGTCGGGGCTGACGTCGCGGTCGTGGCCGGCGTCGGGATCGGGGCGGTCCCGGTCGCCGTCGCCGTCGCCGTCGCCGTCGCCGGAGCGACCCTCGACCCGTCCCGCGTCGTCGTGCTCGTCCGGTACGGCCTCGTGCTCGGCCGTGCGCTCGCGCTCGGCGATGACGTCCTGCCCGGGCCCCCCGAACGCCCGGGAGCGCTCCTCGCCCTCGGGGCTCCCGCTGAAGAACGCCGACTCCGCGGCCTCGGGGACGTCGTCGTCGGCCCCGTCGCGCGGGCCGCCCGTCTCCGGGACGACGCCGACGAGCCGCGTGAGGTCCTCGTTCGGCGCGGCACCGGCCCCCTGCCCCGCGCTGCGGATCGTCCCGAGGACGACGGGCGCGTCGGCCCGGCGGGACCCGCGCTCGGCCGGCAGCCGCGGCGGTCGGGCCGGCGACGCGGACGCCTCCTCCCCGGACCGCTCGCCGCGGGACCGCTCGCCGCGGGACCGCTCGCCGCCCGACCGGTCGTCGGTGGACCGGTCGTCGCGGGACCGCGCGTCGTCCGCGCCGTCCACCGCCCGCTCGAGCCGCGTGCGCGGGAGGCCCTCGGGCGCGGCCCGCCGGAGCCAGTCGACGAGGCCCTCGCGCACGAAGCACCGCAGGTCGAACAGCGTGGGCGCGTCGTGCGCGCTCACCAGCGCCCGCACGCGGACGAGGCCGCCGACGGCGTCGGTCACCTGGAGGATGCCGACGCGCTCGTCCCACAGCTCCGTGAGCGCCAGCAGCCGCTTGAGCTCGGCCCGCATCGCGCCGACCGGCACCTCGAAGTCGAGGTCCAGCTCGACGGTGCCGAGCAGGTCGGCGGCCCGGCGGGTCCAGTTCTGGAACGGCGTCGTCGTGAAGTACGTGGACGGCATGATGAGGCGCCGGTCGTCCCACAGGTGCACCACGACGTAGGTCATGGTGATCTCCTCGATCCGGCCCCACTCCCCCTCGAGCACGACGACGTCGTCGACCCGGATCGCGTCCGTGAACGCGATCTGCATGCCCGCGAAGACGTTCGCGAGCGACGTCTGCGCGGCCAGGCCCGCGACGATCGAGATGAGACCGGCCGACGCGAGCAGGCTCGCCCCCGCGGCGCGCGCCTCGGGGAACGTCAGCAGGACGCCCGCGAACGCGCACACGACGATCACCGCGACCGTCAGGCGCCGCAGGACCGTGATCTGCGTCCGCACGCGGCGCGCGTGCCGGTTGTCCTCGGTGTCCATGCGGTAGCGCTGGAGCGCGGAGTCCTCGAGGACGAACGCGAGCGCCCCGACCCACCACGCGCCCACGACGATGAGCGCGATGAGCAGCAGGTGCTCGACGCCGGAGCGCCACGGCGTGGCCGCGTCGGTGGTGAGGCGGACCGCGACCCACACGGCGATCACGGTGAGGACCGCGCGGTCGGGGCGGCGCAGGCGCCGGGAGACGTCCCGCGCGAGATCGCTGCGGCGTCCCGCACGGCGGACGATCGCCGAGACCACGGTCCCCAGCACGAACGCGACGACGATGCCCACCGCCACGGCACCGAGGGTGACGAGGGCGTCGGTCGTGGTCTCGAGATCTTCGTCCACGTCCCCAGGCTAGGCAGGGCCGCTCGTGGCCACCTCCGCACGGCCCGCCCGCCGGCGCGACCTCGTCCGCGGCGCACGCGCCAGCCACGGGGACAGGAGCCGGGTCACGCGCGGGAGCACCAGGTACGTCATGACCGGCGTGAGCGCGAGCGTCGTCGCGAGGACGCGCGGCACGACGGGGACGTCGTCCCACCCCGGGACGAGCGTCCCGACGAGGAGCGTGAACGCCAGGTTCACCGGGAAGAAGCCCAGCCAGATGCTCACCGACTGCTTCCACCGCGACGGGGTCGGGGCCTCGTCCGCGGGCGTGCCTGCCGGCTCGTCGAACCAGCCCTCGATACCCGTGCGGCGCTCGACCCGCGTCTCCTCGACGAGGCCACGGCCCTCCTCGAGCCAGCGCGAGCGGTCCGACGACGTCTCCCAGGTCTCGAGGGTCGTCGCGTCGGCGAACCGGTACAGCATGTGCCACTCGTGAGAGCCGTCCGCGGCGCGCACCCAGCCCGAGCCGAGGAAGCCCGGGTAGCGGTTCGCGAGGTTGACGCCCGCCTGCACCCAGCGCGTGACGGCGGGGACGTTCTCGGGTGCGACACGGCGCTGGACGGCGACCGTGACGGGTGACCGCCCGGGGACGGGAGCGGGACGGGGTGCGGAGGCGGGTGCGTGCGGAGCGGGGTCGCCGCCGGCCGTCGCGCCGCCCGGGTGGACGTCGTGGGTCATGCGACGAGTGAACGGACCCCGTGTTTCCGTCCCGTGAACGCGCGCGCCCGCGGGACGGATCGTCCCGCGGAGCGGGACGCCGGGGACGTCCCTGGCCGCTCCCGGGCACGACCGCGCGCGACCCGCCCGGGTCCGGCCTACGGTGGCAGGCATGATCTCCTGGGACCTCGCGCTGGCGCTGCGCGACGCCGGCGTGCGCTGGTCACCGGTCCCGGGCGACCGCTTCCGCCTCCTGGCGACCGGCAGCGACGGCGACGTCTTCACGGTCAGCGACATGACCGTCGAGCCCCACGAGTTCGACACGGGGGTGGTGCTCGGCTTCAACGGGACGACCGAGTGGGCGCTCGACTCCGTCGCACTCGAGGACGCGCTCTGGCACCCGCTCGAGAGCCAGCTCCGCGAGCTCCTCGGTGGGACCTTCCGCAGGCTCGAACGGACCACGGGCGGACACGTCGTGCACACCGAGGTGCTCGACGACGCGGCGACCTTCGCGGCGGCCGACGCCGCGGACGCCTATGCGCGCGCCCTGCTCGCGCTCGTCGCCGTGAGCGCGCAGGGCGGTTCCTGACCCGTCCGCGGCCTCGTCCGTCCCCTCGGTCGGAGGGGAGCGGCGGGTGAGACGTACCCTCTTCACGTCCTGGGCACGGTGTCGCCACGTCATTCTCGACGGTTCCCCCCGTCAGGGCACCTGACTGGACGATCGTCTAGTTGAAGATGGAACGGCCGACGGGTTTCCGTGGTCCACCGTGCGACCAGACCTGCCGGCGTCGTGGTGCGAGGGCCCGTGCGTCCCCGCCGCGACCGCACGCCGTCGTGGTCACCCAGCGCTTCGTCCTGCGCAGGTGCACCAGGGATGGGAGCGCTCCCGCGCTCGACCGTCCGCGACCACGGCCCGATGATCGGATCCCCTGACTTGACCACTGCACCGCTCTTCACGGCCCCGTCCGTCACGGGACCCTCCGCTCCTCGCCGGGCACGCTGAATGGGCCGCCACTCCGCGGGCCACGCCTCGCTCCCCCTCCGGCTCCGCACGGCCGCGCTGCGTGGCGCCCACGTCGCCTCCCGGCTCGTCCCGCACCGTCGCTCCGCCCTCGGCGTCGGCGCCGCGGCGGCAGCCTTCGCGCTGACCGCCGGCACCACCGCCACCGCGTTCGCGGGCGGGTCGACCGCGTCGGGCACCTCCGCCCCGGCAGCCGCTTCGACCCCCACCACGACCACGACCACGCCGGTCACCGCCGACGCGGGCACGACCACCGCGGACGCGGCGACGGTCGAAGCGGCGAGCGACGTCCTCGTGCGCGCCGAGTTCGTCACGGGCGAGGGCGCCGCAGCGCTGACCCCGGACCAGTCCGCCCAGATCGAGGACGCCCGCGCACGTCTCAACGAGGCCGTCGCGGCCGCGGCGGAGACGCGCACCACCCCGGCCCTCGACGGCCTCGCCCTCCTCTCCACGGAGGGCACGGCGGACGACGGCACCGGCCTCCTCGATGCCGCAGGGTCGTCGGAGGCCGACCTGTCCGAGGAGACCGACGACACCGGGACCGACCTGCTCGCGTCCACGGCCCTCGGATCGAGCACGACGTCCCTCGCCGAGCGCACCACGGACCGGGCGAGCCGCAGCTCCGGACGCACGTCTCTCGACCTCTCCGCCACGGTCCCCGAGCTCACGGAGGCCTCCGTGGGCGCGGAGGCCGACTCCCCCGACGAGGCGACCCCGCCCGCGGAGGAGGCCGCGGCGTCGACCACGACGGACACCGACGAGGCGACCGAGGCCGAGGGCGCGACGCCCGCGGTCGACGAGGCCGCCGCGACGGCGGAGACGGCGGAGACGGCAGGAACCGGTGAGAGCACGTCGGCCGAGCCCGCCCCGACGACCGAGGAGATCGCGACCCTGACGGCCGAGCTGAGCACGCTGCTCGACGCTGCCGGCTCGGGTGTCGCCGTGGAGGTCGTGCCCGGGCCGCCGTCGGCCGAGGAGGTCGCCGTCCAGCTCGACCAGTGGGCCGCCATGACGGCGGGCTACGGCAACGGGGAGATCCCCTCGAGCGCGCTCTGCGAGCTGTCCTTCGCCCCGGGCGAGCAGCTGCGCTGCGACGCGGCGTACCAGATCGAGGCGCTCAACGTGAAGTACCGCGAGACGTTCGGTACGGACCTGTCCGTGACGGACTCGTACCGCTCGTACGCGTCGCAGGTCGCGGTCAAGGCGTCGCGCGGCTACTTCGCCGCCCCGCCCGGCCTGTCCAACCACGGGTGGGCGCTCGCGCTCGACCTCGGGGGCGGCATCCAGAGCTACGGGACCGCCCAGTACGAGTGGATGCGCGCCAACGCGCCCGCCTTCGGCTTCGACAACCCCGAGTGGGCCCGCGCGGGCGGCTCGAAGAACGAGCCGTGGCACTGGGAGTACGGCGACATCTCCTGACCCGCCACGGTCCTCCCCGACGTCCCGCAGCTCATCCGAGCGCGACGGCGAGGAGCAGCATCGTCACGAGGAACCCCGTGACGAGGTTGAGCCACAGGAACGTGCGCCACCCCGCGTTCGCGCGCTCGCAGTCGGCGTCGCGCACGTCCCGGAAGCGCAGGGCGTTGGCCGCGTACGGGAGGGGCAGCAGCGCGGCGAGGACGCCGGGCCACGGGAGGACCGCGAGGGCCGCGGCGGCGGCGACGTACGCCGCCGCCGCGGCGAGCACGGTCGCGTGCGCCCCGGTCGCCGTCGCGACCGACGCGATCCCGCCCTCGCGGTCCGCCCGCACGTCCTGCACCGCGCCGAACGCGTGCGAGGCCATGCCCCACAGCACGAACCCGACGAGCACGGGCCACACCGTGCGTGCGGCGAGGTCGGCGTCGACGAGGACGAGCGCGTACAGCAGGGGCCCGACGAAGTGCATTGCCGACGTGAACGAGTCGAGGAACGGCCGCTCCTTGAACCGCAGCCCCGGCGCCGAGTAGGCGACCACGCCGAAGACCACGAGCGCGAGGACCGCGCCGGCGAGCGCGTCGCCGAGGAGGAGCAGCACGACGAGGAACGGCACGTTGGTCGCGACGCACGCCCGGAGGACACGGCGGTGGGTCGCGCGGGCGCTCATCGGGTCCGCGAGCGCCCCCTCGATGCCGCCCTTGCGGGGGTTGCGCAGGTCGCTCGCGTAGTCGAAGACGTCGTTCACGCCGTACATGAGCAGGTTGTACGGGACGAGGAAGTACAGGGTCCCCACGACGAGCGCGACGTCGACGCGGCCCCCGGTCGCCACGAGGTAGCCCGCGGCGAAGGGATACGCCGTGTTGACCCACGAGAACGGGCGCGACGCGGCGAGGACCTCCTTCACCGGGCCTCCTCGCCGTCCGGACGACGCGCGGGCCGACGGTCGCCGAGAACCGTCCACAGGACCGGCATCCCCAGCGCCGCCGCGAGCGCGTACGCGAAGTCCTCGAGCGGCGCGCCCCAGAGGTAGACCCCCAGGATCTTGTCCGGGTCGTACACGTAGAGGTCCGCGGCGATCATGAGCGTGTCGAAGACGAGCGTCAGCACGCACAGGGCGACGGCGGTCCACACGAGGGCACCCGGGCGCAGCCTGCGCAGCACGCGCCACGAGACGAGGCCCAGCACCGCGAGGACGACGACGTTGAGCACCGCGTTCGTCATGCCTCGTCCTGCGCCCGGAGGCTCCGGCGCACGGCGCGCACCTGCTCGGCACCGCGCCACACGAGCAGCGCGACGTAGCACAGCAGCGTGAGGAAGACCGCCTCCTCGACCGGGAGGTCGGGCGCGAGGAGCAGGCCGGTCATCCAGGGGCTCTCGCCGCGCGCGAAGATCCCGAGCGCCAGTCCTGCCACGTCCCACGCGAGGAACGCGACGACGCCGGTCCCGACCGCGAGCGCCGCGCGCCGCCAGTCGCTCCAGAAGGCGAGGCGGAACCGCCGGTCGAGCACGGCCAGGCCGCCGAGCGACACCGCGAGAGCCGCGAGGTAGACGGTCCCCGTCACCGTCGGACCGCCACCGGCCCGGCCCCCGGCCGCAGGCGGCCGGGGGCGCGGCTCGCCGCGAGGAACCCGGGTCGTAGCGGCGCGGGCAGGGGGCGCGACGACGTCTCGCCGAGAAGCCGCTTCGCGACGAGCTCGGCGCTGATGAGGCACATCGGAAGTCCCACCCCCGGGATCGTGCCACCCCCGGCGTGGTACAGCCCGTCGACGCGGCGTGAGACGTTCCCCGGGCGCCACAGGGCCGACTGGCGCAGCGTGTGCTCCATCCCCAGCGCGCCGCCCCGCCAGGCCGAGAGCTCGGTCGCGAAGTGCGCAGGCCCGAGCACGCGTCGCGTGACGACCCGACCCGGGAGGTCGGCGACGCCCGCCCATGCGCCGACCTGGGCGAGGTAGCGGTCGGCGAGGCCTTCGAGCGTGCGCTGCGACGGGCCGTCCGCACCGAGCGCGGGGTCCGCGGGGAAGGGGACGAGGACGAAGAGGTTCTCGTGCCCGGGCGGCGCCGCGGGTCGGCCCGACGACGGCCCGTCCGTCGCGGAGGTCCGCGACACGTAGAGCGACGCGGGCTCGGGCACGCGCAGTGCGCGCGGGTCGCTGCCCCGGTCGCGGCCGAGCACCGCGTCGAAGTTCGCGGGCCAGTCGCGCGTGAGGAAGAGGGAGTGGTGCGCGAGCTCGGGCAGCTCGCCCCGCACGCCCGCGAGCACGAGGAGCGCGGAGATCCCGGGCCCCTTGTCCTCCCACGCCCCAGGCGGCAGGTCGGCCCACTCCGGGTCGAGCAGCGCCGTCTCCGTGTGGTGCCGGTCCGCCGCCGACACGACGACGTCGGCGGGCACGAGCTCGCCGGAGGTGAGCCGCACGCCCGTGACGCGCCCGCGGCGTCGGGCACCGGGGACGACCTCGATCCCGGCGACGTCCGCGCCGGTGCGCAGCTCGGCCTCCTCGGCGCGGGCGAGCGCCGCGACGGCCTCGACGAGCGTGTACATGCCGCCGCGCGGGTAGCGCACGCCCTCCACGAGGTCGAGGTGGCTCATGAGCGAGTAGAGGGCGGGGACGCGGTACGGCGAGGACCCGAGGAAGACCGCGTGGTACCCGAGGAGCTGGCGTAGGCGCGGGTCGTCCACGGCGCGCGCGACGCGGTCCGCGAGCGACTCGCGCAGCAGCGCGCCGAGCCTCGGCAGGCGGCGCAGGACCGCGGGCGAGAGGGCACGGTCGGGGCGCTCGAAGGTCGTGTAGAGGAAGTGGTCGAGCGCGAGCCCGTACGCCTCGCTCGCCTCGGCGGCGTACGCCGCCAGCCGTGCGCCCGCGCCGGGCTCGATGGCGTCGAGCCGCGCGCGGTTCACGCCGGGGCTCGCGGAGAGCTCGAACGTCTGCGCGGGGGACGCACCGCCCTCGGGCTCGAAGAACGCGCGGTGGGCCGGGTCCAGGGGGACGAGGTCGAGGTGGTCCTCGACCTGCGCGCCGAGGAGGGCGAAGAAGTGCTCGAACACCTCCGGCATGAAGTACCACGACGGCCCGGTGTCGAACCGGAAGCCGTCGAGCTCGAGCGTTCCCGCCCGGCCGCCGAGGGTGTCGTGCCGCTCGAGCAGGGTGACGCGCGCACCGCCGCGCGCGAGCAGCGCGGCGGTACCGAGCCCGGAGATCCCGCCCCCGACCACGACGACGCGCGGCGCCCTCATACGGCCACCCGCTTCCGCACCGGGCGCGACGCGCGGGAGGACGCCACCTCGTCCAGGAGCTGGCCGCCGGCGGCGCGCGCCGCGAGCGCGAGCTTCACCGGGTCGGGCACCCGGACGCGGGCACGGAGGATGTCCTCCGGCGCGGTCGCCGCGAGGCGCGCCAGGAGCCGCTCGTAGACGGCGACCGTCGCGGCCACCGCGATCCGTGCCCGCACGGGCAGGCCGGGCAGCGCCGCGCCCGCGGCCGCGAGGTCTGCGCCGATCTCGTCGCAGAACGTGTCGACGTCGTGGCGGCAGAGCCGCTCCGGTGCGACACCCGGCAGGTAGAGCCTGCCCAGCTCCTCGTGGTCGGTGCGCAGGTCACGCAGGAAGTTGATCTTCTGGAACGCGGCACCCAGGGCTCGCGCGCCGCGCACGAGGACCGGGCCCCCGACGCGCAGCGCCTCTCCCGGGCGACGGCGGCCGTTGAGGAAGACCGCGAGGCACATGAGGCCCACGACCTCCGCGGAGCCGTAGACGTACTGCTCGTAGCTCGCGCGGTCGTGCACGCGCACCGTGAGGTCGGTGCGCATCGAGGCGAAGAACGGGTCGATCTCGTCGTGGCCGATGCCGCACCTGCGCGCGGTGCGCGCGAAGGAGTGGACGACGAGGTTGGTCGACCACCCGCGGTGGAGCGCGCGCGCCGTCTCCTGCTCGAGCTCACCGAGCAGGTCGGCCGCTCCCGCCCCGCGGCGCGTGTCGACCACCTCGTCCGCGATGCGCACGAGCCCGTAGACCGCGTCGATGCCGTCGCGTGTCGGCGCGTCGAGCAGGCGCGCGCCCAGCCCGAACGACGTGGAGTACGCGCCGAGCACGACCCGGCTCACCCGCGCGGCGGTCAGGTCGTACAGCCGTGCCGGGTCGTTCTCGTCGCCCACGTCGTCGTCCCGTCTCCCGTCGCCGAGGTACGCCCTCGGCTATTCCTCAGCATGCTGAGGAATAGGGTCGCACGAGACGGCGCCGCTCACACCTCGGGAGCGACCTCGATGCGCCGCGGCCCGGCCTGCCAGGCCTCCCAGGCGGAGGAGATGATCTCGGGCAGCCCGTTCGTGGCGTACCACCCGAAGAGCTCGTTGATGCGGCGCGGGTCGCCCACGAGCTGCGGCGGGTCGCCCGCGCGGCGCGGCAGGATCTCCGGCGTCACGTCGAGGCCGCTGACGCGCCCGATCTCGTCGATCACCTCGCGCACGGACGAACCCTGCCCGGTCCCGACGTTGAAGACGTCGAAGGGGCGCTCCGCGACGTCGAGGTACTCGAGCGCCGCGAGGTGGGCCTTCGCGAGGTCGAGCACGTGGATGTAGTCGCGGAGGCACGTGCCGTCGGGCGTCGGGTAGTCGTCGCCGAAGATCTTGGGCTGCTCGCCGCGCTCGAGCCGGTCGAGGACCATGGGCACGAGGTTGAGCACGGCAGGGTCGCCGAGGTCGGGCCAGCCGGAGCCCGCGACGTTGAAGTACCGCAGCGCGACGAAGCGCAGCCCCCACGCGCGGCCGGCCGCGCGCCCGAGCCACTCGCCGACGAGCTTCGTCTCGCCGTACGGGTTGATGGGCTCGGCGTGCAGCTTCTCCTCGACGAGCGAGACGGACGGCATGCCGTAGGTCGCCGCCGAGGACGAGAACACGAGCCGGTCGACCCCCGCCGCCTCCATGGCGGTGACGAGGTTGGTGAACCCGCCGACGTTCTGCTGGTAGTACCAGGCCGGCTTCTCGACCGACTCTCCCACCTGCTTGCGGGCCGCGAAGTGCACGACGGCACGCACCCGGTGCTCGGTCAGCGCGCGGGTCAGGACGTCCACGGCCTCGGGCGACGCGACGTCGAGCTCGACGAGCTCCGCGTCACCGATCCGGTCGGGCCGCCCGGTGCTCAGGTCGTCGGCGACGACCACCTTCTCGCCCCGCTCCTGCAGCAGCCGCACCACGTGCGCGCCGATGTATCCCGCTCCGCCGGTCACCAGAATCGTCATGGCACCAAGCCTAGTGCGGCGCCCCGGCAGGCCCGTCGGGCCCTCTCCTGCCGGCGGTCGCGTCAGGCGTGCCCGTGCTGCTCCTCTTCGCGCAGGCTCGACGTCTCGACCTGGAAGGTCGAGTGCTCGATCGAGACCGGGAAGTGGTGCGCGACGCAGGACCGGACGCGCTCCACGATCTCGAGCGCGTGCCCGTCCCGGAAGCATCCCTCGTCCACGACGACGTGCGCCGAGATCGTCGGCAGCCCCGTCGCGACGGTGGACGCGTGCAGGTCGTGCACGTCCTGGACGTGGTCGAGCGCGAGGATGTGCGCACGGACGTCGTCGAGGTCGAGACCCGCGGGCGTGAACTCCATGAGGACACCCGTCGTCTCGCGCATGAGGCGGAACGCGCGCGGCACGATGAGGACGGCGATGAGCAGGCCCGCGATCGCGTCGGCCCGCTGGTAGCCGGTCGTCGCGATGACGACCGCCGCGACGATCACGCCGACCGAGCCCAGCGCGTCGTTGATCACCTCGAGGAACGCGGCCCGCATGTTGAGGTTCGCGCGCCGTCCGGACGCGAGCACGGCGATCGCGACGACGTTTCCCACGAGACCGACGACGCCGAAGACCAGCAGCTCCGACGACGGCACCTCGGGCGGCGCGAGGAGCCGGCGCACGCCCTCGACCAGCGCGTAGACGCCGACCGCCAGCAGGAGCGTCGCCTGGCCGAGCGCGGCGATCACCTCGACCCGGCGGAAGCCCCACGTGCGGCGCTTGGTGGCGGGGCGCAGGACGAGCGACGCGGCGACGAGCGCGACGAGCAGCCCCGTCGCGTCCGTGAGCATGTGCGCGGTGTCGGTCAGCAGCGCGAGGCTGCCCGTGAGGACGGAGCCGACCGCCTGGGCGACGAAGAGCGTCGCGGTGATCCCGAACGCGACCGCGAGCCGTGCGCGCTGGTCGGGAGCCCCGAGCCCTGTCGGTCCGCCCGCACCGTGATCGTGCCCGGCCCCCATCGCGATCCTCCCGTCACGCGCCGCAGCCGGCGCCTCGAGCCCTCGTCAATACATCGGTCACTACCGATGATATCGGCGAACGACGATAAGTCCAGACCAGGGCGTCGGCGGGGACGGACGTCACGCGGGGCGAGCGTCGTGCTCCGTGCAGGGCGACGTGAGGGCGACGTGCTCGGCGTCGGCGATGAGGTGCGCGACCTCCGGCCGCAGGAGGCGGTACCACGACGAGCGGCCCTCGCGGCGGACCGCGACGACCCCGACGTCGCGCAGCGTCGTCAGGTGCGCGGAGACGGTCGACTGCGCCAGGCCGAGCTCGCGCGTGAGGTCGACGACCCGGCGCTCGGACCCGGTGAGCAGGTGCACGAGCGCGAGCCGGTTCGGGTCGGCGAGCGCGTGCAGGAGGCGCGCGACGGCCTCGTGGTCGTGCGCACCGTCGTGCCGGGGGTCGCTCGCAGCGCTGGTGGTCACGTGCCGATCGTAGCGACGACCCGAGCCCGGGCCGTCAGCCCCAGCCGAGCTCGTGCAGGCGGTCGTCGTCGATGCCGAAGTGGTGGGCGATCTCGTGGACGACCGTGATCGCGACCTCCTCGACGACGTCCTCGCGCGTCTCGCAGATCGCGAGCGTCGGGTTGCGGTAGATCGTGATGCGGTCCGGGAGGGAGCCTGCGGCCCAGTGGTGGTCGCGCTCCGTGAGCGGGACACCCTCGTAGAGGCCGAGGAGCTCGGGGTCGTCCGCGGGGGCGTCGTCCTCGACGAGCACCACGACGTTGTCCATCTGCGCGGCGAGGTCGGGCGGGACGAGGTCCAGCCCGTCGCGCACGGCGTCCTCGAACTCGTCCCGCGTCATCTCCACCACGCCCCCATCCTCCCCCGACAACCGCCCGGCCCGGGACGCGGGCCGGGCGCGCCTGTACACTGGCCGACGTTCCTTCGCCCCCATCGTCTAGCGGCCTAGGACCCCGCCCTTTCACGGCGGTAGCACGGGT
>CAZFUQ010000036.1:22124-22564 GCA_964521905.1 uncultured Cellulosimicrobium sp. | reverse complement strand
GTTCTCGGCGCTCGCCTACCTTCCGGTGGTCGTGCCGCCGAGAACAGCCCGCGCGCCCGGCGCACCTCGCGCATGAGCACCGCCGCGACGAGCGGGATCGGGTACCCGAACAGCAGCGCGAGGAACGCGAAGTAGAGCGTGTTCTGCACGGCCTTGAGGAGCAGCGGGTCCGCGAGCACCTGACGGAAGTTGTCCAGCCCGACGAACGTCGGGTCGCTCACGAGGTTCGTCTCCTGGAAGCTCATGACCACCGCGCGCACGATGGGGAACCACGAGAAGACCCCGAAGATGACGATCAGCGGGAGCATGAAGACGAGGTTGCTCAGGCCGCCGCCACGGAACCACGTCACGGGGCTCCGGCGTCGGCCGTCGCGGGAGACCCGCGCATGGGATGCGGGTCCCCGCCGCGGCGGGGCGGTGGTCCTTGGTGGCTCCCCTCC
>CAZFUQ010000036.1:21069-22114 GCA_964521905.1 uncultured Cellulosimicrobium sp. | reverse complement strand
GCGGGCCGGCCGGCAGGGGGCGCTGCCGGCCGACCCGGGTCTACGGCGTCAGCCCTGGTCGAGCAGGGCCTGGGCCTCGGTGTTCGCCTGGTCGAGCAGCGCGTCGACGTCGGCGTTCTCGTCCGTGAGGACGGCCTGGACGACCGGGTCGAGCAGGGCGTAGATCTCCTGCGTCTTCTGCGACGGCTCGCCCACGAGCGGGAGGTCGAACATCGTGTCGGTGTAGCTCGTCATCTGGTCGAGCGGCACGTTGATGAAGTCGGCGATCCACTCCTGGTTCTGCTCGTACTGCTCGCGGGAGAACATCGGCAGGACGGGCGTGCCCACGGGCTGGTCGTTCGCGACGAGCGTCTCGGCGTCCGCGACGGCGCGGTCCTCGTCGACGAGCTTGGCGAGGTAGAAGAAGTCGATCCACCTGATCGCGGCCTCCTTCTTCGCCTCGTCGACGTTCGCCGGCATCGCGGCGAGGGTGCCACCGGTGAGGACGCCGGCGTCGTCGCCCTCGAGCGGGAGCGCGGCGAGGCCGTACGTGCTCTGGTCGAGGTCGTTGGTCTGCACGAGCGACGTGAAGATGTCGGAGCCCGACGTGTACATCGCGACCTGGCCCGCCGCGAACGCCTGGTTGATCGAGCCCCAGTCGAGGAGGAAGTTGCTCCCGAGGGAGTTGTCCTCCCAGCGCATGGCCTGGAGCCACTCGAGCGCTTCCTTGGTGCCGTCGTTGGTGAGCGTCGAGGTGGCCTTGCCGTCCTCGGCGACCTCCTGCGTGCGGCCACCACGCGCGAACGTGTTGACCGTGAGCTGCCAGCCGCCCGTGTTGTTCTGCGACATCTGCATGTACCCGGCGACGCCCGGGTTGGCGTCGGCGATCTTCTTCGCCGCCTCGCGGACCTCGTCCCACGTGGCCGGCGGCTGGTCGGGGTCGAGACCGGCCGACTCGAAGAGCGCACGGTTGTAGTGCAGCCCGACGCCGTACACGTTCTTCGCGGGGATCGCGTAGACGTGGCCGTCGGCGCCCGTGCCGGCCTCGATGATGGCCGGGTTGAAG
>CAZFUQ010000036.1:0-21059 GCA_964521905.1 uncultured Cellulosimicrobium sp. | reverse complement strand
ACGACGCGACGGCGCGGCTGGCGCGCACCCTGCCCTACGCCGCCGGCCTGCCGGACGTCGGCGTAGGGCAGGGTGCGGAACTGCTCGTCGAGGTCGGCGAGCTGGCCGTTCTCGACGAGCGTCTTCGCGTCGGTGAACGGGATCTCGAAGACGTCGGGCAGCGTGCCTCCGGCGAGCTGGGGGGCGAACGTCGTCGCCTTCCACTCGTACTCCTCCGGCACGATGTCGATGTCCGGGTTCGCCGCCTCGAACTCCTCGACCTGCGCGTCGAACGCGTCGATCGCCTCCTGCTCGGAGCCCGGGAGGAGGGACACCACCTTGAGGGTGACCTTCCCGTCGGCGTCGGTGCTGTCGTCGTCGCCCGAGCCGCTGCTCGAGCACGCGGCGAGCGTGCTGATCGCGAGCGCCCCCGCGAGGGTGAAGGCGATCGCCTGGCGTGTGGACTTCATCGTCACTCCTGGTTTCCGGTGGTGCTGGTGTGTGCTGGGCTTCCGGGCCGACCGGCTCGCGGCCCGGTGTCTGGTGGTGGTCCGACGTCCGCGTCAGGCCCGGAGCCAGGCCGCGGTGTCGGTGGCGAGGCGCGTGGGTGGCTCCCACGCGCCGGTGCCGCTCGAGATGCCGGCCGAGGTGGTGCCCTCGGCGTCGCTCGAGAGGAGGACCTCGGCGTCCGCCGGCAGCGGCACGTCCTCGGCCCCGAGGTTGACGACGCACGTGAGGGCGTCACGGCCGTCGCCACGGGTGAAGGCGAGCACGTCGTCGCCGAGCGCGACCCCACCGAGGGAGTCGAGCCAGCGGAACGCCTCGCCGTGCAGCGCGGGCTCCGCCCGCCGCGTCGCGAGGACACGGCGGTAGAGCGCGAGCATCGACGTCTCGTCGTCGGCCTGCGCCTCGACGGACACCTCGCCCCAGCCCGCGGGCTGGGGAAGCCAGGGCTGCGCCCCGCCGTCGGGCCCGAACCCGTGGCTCGTGCCGCCGCGCGTCCACGGGAGGGGGACGCGGCAGCCGTCGCGCCCGGGGTCGACGCCCTCGGAGCGGAAGTGCATGGGGTCCTGGATCGCGTCGAGGGGCAGGTCCTCGACCTCCGGGAGGCCGAGCTCGTCGCCCTGGTAGAGGTAGAGCGAGCCCGGGAGCGCGGCGGAGAGCAGGGCGGCGGCCCGGGCCCGACGACGCCCGGTCGCCAGGTCCGTCGGCGTGCCGAAGCGCTTGGTCGCGAACGCGAACGAGCTGTCCTCGCGCCCGTACCGGGTCACCGGACGGGTCACGTCGTGGTTGGACAGGACCCACGTCGCGGGGGCCGACACGGGGGCGTGCGCGTCGAGCGTCGTCTGGACCGACTCGCGCAGCGCCTTCGCGTCCCAGGGGCGGGCCATGAAGTCGAAGTTGAACGCCGTGTGCATCTCGTCGGGGCGCAGGTACTGCGCGAACCGGGCACGGTCCGCGAGCCACACCTCGCCGACGAGCACACGGGGCTCCTCGTACGAGTCCGCGACCGCGCGCCAGCCGCGGTAGATGTCGTGCAGCTCGTCGCGGTCGACGTGCGGGTGCTCGCCCGGACCGGGGTGCGCGGGGACCTCCGGGAGCTCCGGGTCCTTGACGAGCTGGGCCGCGGAGTCGATGCGGATGCCCGCGGCGCCGCGGTCGAACCAGAAGCGCAGGATGTCCTCGTGCTCGCGGCGCACGTCGGGATGGCTCCAGTTGAGGTCCGGCTGCTCGGGGGCGAAGACGTGCAGGTACCACTCGCCGGACGTGCCGTCGGGGTTCGTCGTGCGCGTCCACGTGCCGCCCTGGAACTCGGAGACCCAGCCCGTCGGGATCTCGGAGCCGTCCTCGCCCTTGCCCGGGTGGAACCAGAAGCGCTCGCGCTCGGGCGACCCGGGGCCGGCCGCGAGGGCCGCCCTGAACCACTCGTGCTCGGACGAGACGTGGTTGGGGACGACGTCGATGATCGTGCGGATGCCGAGCTCGCGCGCCTCCGCGATGAGCTGCTCCGCCTCGGCGAGCGAGCCGAACTGCGGGTCGATCGCGCGGTAGTCGGCGACGTCGTAGCCGCCGTCCGCGAGCGGGGACACGTACCAGGGGGTGTACCAGATCGCGTCGACGCCGAGGTCGCGCAGGTAGGTGAGGTGCCGACGCACGCCCGCGAGGTCGCCCGTGCCGTCGCCGTTCCCGTCCGCGAAGCTGCGCACGTACACCTGGTAGATCACGGCGCTGCGCCACCACTCGGGTGACGCGGTCGTCGCGTCCGGGGTGGGCTCGCCGTCGGCGGCTCGGGGGTGGTGGTTGCTCACCGCGTCCTCTTCCGTGAGTTCGTGGGCTGCCCGGGCCGGAGCACGGGCGGTCGCCTGCATCTGCGCACTGCGTCCGGATCCGGTCGAGGTTCCGGGACGTCCGTCGTGCACCGGGGTGTCGACCGCTCCGTCGTGCACGACTGTAACTAGACGACAGGATGCGCGCAAGAATCAAACAGTGTCGTTATCGAAACGCTATCTCTTGACGTCGAGAGACCTACGAGACCTTGCGGGTGCGCGCTCCCTGCGACCCACCACCCCCGACCACGGGGCCTGGGCACGCCGACGCAGGGCACGACGACCAGGGCCCCGGCCCGGCGCGCCCGGAGGCGGCCGGGCACGGGGCCCTGGAGGAGGAGGCTGTCCGCTACGGGGCGGTCGTACCGCGACCGGTCGCGTGCGCCGCGGCGGTCGACCCGCGCACGACGAGCTCCGGCTCGAAGAGCAGCTCGTCGCGCGAGACGTCGGCGCCGGCGATCAGGCTCGCGAGCAGGTCGACGGCGGCCCGGCCCATCGGCTCGATGGGCTGGCGGACCGTCGTGAGCGCGGGGTCGGTCGAGTTCATGAGGTTGGAGTCGTCGTAGCCGACGACGGACACGTCGGTGGGCACGTCGAGGCCCGCCCGGCGCACCGCACGGATCGCCCCGAGGGCGAGCGGGTCGCTCGCGCACACGATCGCCGTCGCGCCGGCCTCGAGCAGGCGGTTGGCCGCCGCCTGCCCGCTCTCGAGCGAGTACTGGCTGTTCACGACGAGCGCCGGGTCCAGCACGTGCCCGTGCCGCTCGACGAACGCCTGCGCCGCGGCGAGCTTGCGCTCCGACGGGACGTGGTCGGCAGGGCCGAGCAGCAGGCCGACCTTCTCGTGGCCGAGCGCCTGGTTCGTCGCGACGAGGTCGTCGCACGAGACGCGCGGGAAGTCGAGGTCCTCGATCGAGGCGTTCATGAGGACGACGGGCAGACCGAGCTTCTCGAGCCGACGGAAGTGCGCGTGGTCGGCGAGCCGCTCGGCGTAGAAGCCGCCCGCGAAGATCACCCCGGAGACGTGCTGGCCCAGGAGGAGGTCGATGTACTCCGCCTCGGTGACGCCGCCCGCGGTGCGCGTGCACAGCACCGGGGTGAAGCCCTGCTGCGCGAGCGCGCCCCCGATGACCTCGGCGAACGCCGGGAAGATGGGGTTGACGAGCTCCGGCAGCACGAGCCCGACGAGCCGCCCGCGCTCGCCGCGCAGCTTGGTGGGCCGCTCGTAGCCGAGCACGTCCAGCGCGGTGAGCACCGCGTCGCGCGTGCCCTGCGAGACCCCCGGCTTCCCGTTGAGCACCCGGCTCACGGTGGCCTCGCTGACCCCGACCTTCTTGGCGACCTCCGCCAGACGTCTCGACATGCTGCCGACTATACGCGCGGACGCAAGCCGCTTGCGCAAAATCCGGCACCACGGACGAATTCTTGCGTCGGCCCGGAGCGCGGCCCCGGTTGCCGAACACGACCCTGCTCGCTGCCGAACACGACCTCGATGTCGCCGTTCGCCGGAAAACGACACCCAAGTCGTGTTCGACACCGGGTGGGGGTGGGGTGGGGGGTGGGGGCGGCTAGGCTCGTTCGGTGTCCTTCCAAAACACCGGGGGGTGGCCGACGGCGTCGCGCCCCCACGACCAGGTCCCTCGCCACCCGGCCGGGATCGTCCCGGCCCCCGTGGACCTGGCTCCCGGCGCCGGGACGACCGTCGTCCCCGACGGGTCCCTCGTCGTCGCCGATCCGGCCCTGCGCGCGGCCGCCCGCTGGTGGCGACGCGTGACCGAGGACGCGTTCGGGCTCGACCTCGCGGGACCGACCGTCCCCGGCGCGGCCGCCACGGGCTCCCCCCGGGCGGTGACGTTCACGCGCGACGGCGACCTGCCGGCGTCGGGCTACCGCCTGACCGTCGACGACGCCGGCGTCCGGGTCGACGCCGCGGACCTCGACGGCGCGCACGCGGCCGCGCAGACGCTGCGCCAGCTCGCCGGCCCGGCCGCGTTCCGTCGCGCGCCCGTCCCGCGGGCCGCGGCGCTCGTGCTCCCGCACGTCACGATCACGGACCACCCTCGGTTCGCGTGGCGCGGCGTGCTGCTCGACGTCGCGCGCCACTTCCTGCCGAAGGCCGACGTGCTGCGGTTCGTCGACCTCGCCGCCGCGCACAGGCTCAACGTGCTGCAGCTGCACCTCACCGACGACCAGGGCTGGCGCGTGGAGATCGAGCGCTACCCGCGCCTGACCGAGGTCGGCGCGTGGCGGCGCGAGTCCGGCGTCGGCACGTGGCGGGCAGGGGTGCTCGACGGCCGCCCGCACGGTGGTTTCTACACGCAGGACGACCTCCGCGAGATCGTCGCGTACGCGCGCGAGCGTGGCGTGACCGTCGTCCCCGAGATCGACGTCCCGGGACACGTGGAGGCGGCCGTCGCGGCGTACCCGGGGCTCGGGACGCGCAAGCGCCCGCACGAGGTCCGCACGACGTGGGGCGTGAGCACCGAGGTGCTCGACCCGTCGCCGGAGTCCCTGGCCTTCTTCCGGCACGTGCTCGACGAGGTCCTCGAGATCTTCGACTCCCCCTTCGTCGCGCTGGGCGGCGACGAGGTCCCGACGACCCTGTGGCGCGAGAACCCGGAGATCGTCGCCCGGGCGCACGCCCTGGGGCTCGAGGACGTCGGCGACCTGCACGGCTGGTTCGTCGCGCGCCTCGCGGAGCACGTCGCGGCGCGCGGCCGTCGCGCGGTCGTGTGGGACGAGGCGTTCGGCCCGGCGCTCCCCCGCGAGGCGGTCGTGACGTCGTGGCGCGGCTGGGCCGCGGGGGCGGACGCGCTCGCCGCGGGTCACGACGTCGTCATGGCACCCGAGCAGGCCGTCTACCTCGACCACCGCGAGGGTGACGGACCGGACGAGCCGGTACCGGTCGGCTTCCTGCGCACGCTCGAGGACGTGTACGCGTTCGAGCCCCTGCCGGCGGGCCTCTCGGCGTCCGGGCCCGGCCGCCTCCTCGGTGGCCAGGCCGAGGTGTGGACCGAGCACCTCGACTCCGCGCGCCGCGTGGACTACGCGGCGTTCCCGCGTCTCGCGGCGTTCGCCGAGGTCGTGTGGTCGCCGGCCGCGGACCGGTCACCGGGCTCGGCGGCGTCGCGCGCGTTCCGCGAGCGCCTCGTCGCCCACCACCTGCCGCGCCTGGCCGCGTACGGGGTCGAGCACCGCCCGCTCGACGGGCCGCACCCGTGGCAGACCCGGCCCGGCGTCGCGGGCTGGCCGCGCGACCTCGCGGCAGAGCTCGCGGCGGGCGGCCTGCGCGGGGTGGGCGGCTGGGTCGCGGGTCGCGACGAGGACGCCGGGGCCCCCGCGTGAGCGCGCTGGTCGTGCGCGGGGCACGCCTGGTCCTGCCCGACGGCGGCCCCTCCTCCCCCGTCGACGTCACCGTCCGCGGTGGTCGCGTCGAGGCGGTGACGCCCGCCGCGGCGTCGGTCCCGGTCGACGCCACGACCACGCTGGAGGCCGACGGGCGCCTGCTGCTGCCCGGGTTCGTCGACGCCCACGTGCACGGCGAGGCCGCGGTGCTCGACGAGGGCGTGCAGCTCGCGATGCTGCGCCAGGGCGTGACGAGCGTCGTCGTGGGCCAGGACGGCGTGTCGTACGCGCCCTCGCCCCGCCCGGGCGAGCGGGACGCGGACGGCGCCGCGGCGTCGGGCACGGACCTGCACGACGCCGCGGCGTGGGCGAGCGGGTACTTCGCCGCGATCAACGGCGCGCACCCGACGTTCGCGGGCGGGTCGGTCGCGGACCTGCTCGCCACCTACGACGGCACGACCCGCGTCAACGTCGGCTACCTCGCGCCGCACGGCACGATCCGGTACGCGGTCCTCGGCCCGGCACCCCGCCCGGCGACGCGCGCGGAGGCCGGGCGCATGGCCGCGCTGCTCAGGGGCGCGCTGGACGACGGCGCGCTGGGGATGTCGACCGGGCTGGAGTACGTCCCGGCGGCGTACGCCGACGAGGCCGAGCTGGTCGCGCTCGCGCGCGTGCTCGCCGCGCGCGGCCTGCCGCACGTGTCGCACATGCGCGGCTACGAGGACGAGGCGGGGCCGGCGTTCGCCGAGCTCGTGCGGGTGGCGCGCGCGTCCGGGGTCGCGACCCACGTCTCGCACTACCACGGGCCGGCCGGCGAGCTCCTGGGCTACGTCGAGGACGCGCTCGGCGACGGCCTCGACGTGTCGTTCGACTCCTACCCCTACCTGCGCGGCTGCTCGATCCTGTCCATGGTGTCGCTGCCGACGTGGCTGCCGGTCGCCGACGTCGACGCGACCCTGTCCGCCCTGCGCGACCCGGTCGTCGTGGACCGCCTGCACCGCGAGCACCTCCCGGCCCTCGCCGACCTGTGGCCCCGGGTGACGATGGCGGCGGTACCCACCGGACCGGCCGCCGGGGCCCGCGCCGGCGAGCCCGGCGAGGACCTCGCCTGGGCGGAGGGCCTGCCCCTGCCCGACGTCGCCGCGCGGCTCGGGCTGTCCCCCGCCGACGCGGCGGTGCACCTGCTCGTCGCGACACGGCTGCGCGCGTCGTGCGTGTTCGCCCAGCCCCCGACGAGCTCCGCCGAGTCCGTCCGGGCCCTGCTGCGGCACCGGGTGCACGTGGGTGGGTCCGACGCGGTCTACGCGCCCGTCGCCGGTGGCGGGCGCCCGCACCCGCGCGGGTGGGGTGCCTTCGCGCGCTTCCTCGCCGAGCACGTGCGTACGCTCGGGGACTGGACGTGGCACGACGCCGTCACCCACCTGTCCTCGCGTCCCGCCCGGCGGTTCGCGCTCGCGGGGCGCGGCACGGTGGCGCCGGGCGCGGTCGCCGACCTCGTGCTCGTCGACCCCGACCGGGTGCAGGACGAGGCGACGTACGAGGACCCGCGCCGGCCGGCGTCGGGCATCGACGACGTGCTCGTCGCGGGCGTGCCCGTCCTGCACGACGGCCGCCTGACGGACGCCCTCCCCGGGCGTCCCCTGCGCCCCGCAGCACGAGCCGCTCTCCCGAGGAGGACCGCATGACCGGCCCCGACCGCCCGCACGACGCCCACCTCGCACCTCGCGCACCCGACCCCGACCGCCCGTGGGCGCGCGACGTCGTCGGGCCGCGGGCCAAGGGGCTGCGCCTGGACGCCCCCGCCACGGTCGCCGACGTCCTCGCGGGCTCCCCACGGCTCACCGACGACGCGTTCTCCTGGCCGCTGCTCGCCCTCGACGACGCGGCGCTGGACCACAACGTCGGCGTGGTCGCGCGGGTGTGCGCCGCGCACGGGGTCGAGCACGCCCCGCACGTGAAGACGACGATGTCGCGCGCGCTCTACGCACGCCAGGCCGCGGCCGGGGCGTGGGGCGCGACGGTCGCCACGCCCGGCCAGCTGCGCACCGTGCGCGACTGGGGCGTGCCGCGCGTGCTGCTCGCGAACGAGCTGCTCGACCCGCGCGACCTCGCCTGGCTGCGTCGCGACCTCGCGCGCGCGACCCGGGTCCCCGGCGGACCGGCCGCCGAGGTGTGGCTGTACGTCGACTCGCCGCACGGCGTCGACCTGCTCGCGCGGGCGTTCGCCGACGCGCCGGACGCCGTGCGGGCCCGCCTCGGCGTGCTCGTCGAGGTCGGCGTGCCCGGCGGCCGCACGGGCGTGCGCAGCACCGCCGACGCGCTCGGCCTCGCGCGCGCCGTGCGGGCGTCGGGCCTGCGGCTCGTCGGCGTCGCCGGGTACGAGGGGTCGGTCGCGGGCGGGGCGAGCGACGACGAGCTCGTCGCCGTCGCGGCGTGGTGCCGCGGCCTGCGCGACGTCGGCGCCGCGCTCGTGCGCGAGCGCCTCGCCGGTGTCGACGAGCCGCTCGTGCTGTCCGCGGGCGGCAGCTCGTTCCTCGACGTCGTGCTCACCGAGCTGCCGGGCCCGGTCCCCGGCCCGGGCACCGGCGACGCACCCGTGGCGACGCGCGTCGTCGTGCGCTCCGGCGCCTACGTCACGCACGACCACGGCTTCTACGCGCGCACCGACCCGTGGAGCCGCATCCCCGGTGCCGAGCCCCTGCGCGGGGCCGCGACCGTGTGGGGCCAGGTGCTGTCCGTCCCCGAGCCCGGTCTGGCGGTCTGCGGCGTCGGGCGCCGCGACGTGTCGTTCGACATCGACCTGCCCGTCGCGCTCCGGCTGCGGTCGCAGGCCGACGACGGGTCGTGGCACCCCGAGCGCGAGCTCGCCGGGACGCGGGTCACCGGGCTCAACGACCAGCACCTCTACCTCGCCCTCGACCCGGCGACCGACACGCCCGCGACCGCCCACGTCCGGCCCGGCGACGTCGTCGGCTTCGGCATCTCCCACCCCTGCACGACGTTCGACCGGTGGCGCGTGGCCGCCGTCGTGCGCGGGGACGAGGTCGTGGACCTCGCGACGATCGACCTGTGACCCTGCGCCCTGCGCACCCGGAAGAACACCCGAGAGGACACCCCATGACCGGCGAGAAGACCGCGATCTCGACCCCCGACGCCCCGGCGCCCGCGCACACGTTCCACCAGGGCGTGCGCAAGGGGCCGTTCGTCCAGGTGTCGGGTCAGGGCCCCGTCGACCCGACGACGAACGCGTACCTGCATCCCGGCGACGTCGCCGCGCAGACGACCCGCACGCTCGAGAACGTCCGGGCGATCGTCGAGGCGTCGGGCGCGACGTTCGACGACGTCGTCATGCTGCGCGTCTACCTCACGAAGCGCGAGGACTTCCCGATCATGAACGAGGCCTACGGGGCGTTCGTCGCGCAGCACACCACGAAGGGCGTGCTCCCGAGCCGTACGACGGTGTTCACCGGTCTGCCCCGCGAGGAGATGCTCGTCGAGATCGACGCCTTCGCGATCACGGACTGAACCCGCCGCACGCGGCGGGAGGAAGGCCCTGCACCGGACGGGCGCAGCCGCACAGCGGCTGCGCGTGATTCTGCTCGCACCGCACGTGCGCGGAGCTGTTCACTCGCCGCCGCCCTCCTGACTCCTCGACCTCTCCGGGTCGCCATCGCCCGCGCGGTACAGCGAGGCGTCTCGCAGCACCGACACTCCGAGCCAGAGAAGGAGTGTCCCGAACGATCCGATCCAGATCGACAAGACCCATATCGGCATGTCCCCACGTCTGGTGCTGAACACGAAGCTCGGGTCTCCGCCCGCCCGGATCCACCCGATAGCCAGCGACGCTACGCACAGCACACCCAGAGCGAGGCAGATGACGCCCATGCGGATGAGTCGTCGCCGGACGGCAGACCTGTCGAGTGATCGCTTCACAGACGGTCTCCCACCTTCGCAGATTCCGAGGCGACCTGAACCTGGGGGACGCGGAACCGGACGAGCATCACCACGAGGAACGCGATCACGACGGTGACGAGGTGGACGGGGCGCTTCCACCGCCCGGACGCGGCGGGGGCCGATCGGCCGACGTTCAACCTGGTGCTCTCCTGACTCTCGTGATCTGAGGGTGTCGGGCCGGCAGCATGATCCGGTCGGGCTCCCCGGACGACGGGGGCCGGCACCGGCCTGTCCATGGCTCGACGCGACCGAGGCTACCGTCGACGTCCCTGATGCGCCCGCGTCGACCTGCGTGGACGGGTCGGGGCTCGTCGCGTCGCGCCTCTTTCTCGTGCCACGAGCGGTCGGCGGTTCAGAGCAGGTGCGCGAGCAGGATGCGTAGGCCGAGCAGGACGAGCACGGCGCCGCCCGCGACCGTCGCCCAGCGGCCCAGACGCTCGCCCACCCGCGCGCCGATCCGCACCCCGAGGCCGGACAGCACGAGCGTCACGACGCCCACGAGCGCGACGGCCGGGAGGATCGGGACGTCGAGCACCGCGAACGTGACGCCCGACGCCGCGGCGTCGATCGACGTCGCGACCGCCAGCGGGAGCAGCACGCGGTAGGCCACGCGGGGGCGCCGGGTCACGGGCGGTGCGAGCGTCGCGACGGCGACCGGCGCGCCGAGGGCACCGCCGTCCGCGGCCGCGGCCCGCTCTCGCGCGGGGCGCTCCACGTGCTCGACGGCGTGCTCGGCCTCGGCCCGGAGGCCTTCCTTCACCATGTGCGCGCCCACGAAGGCGAGCATCCCGAACGCGATCCACGGCGCCACGTCGGAGACCGCGTCGGCGAACCACGTGGACAGCGCCCAGCCGGCGAGCGGCATGAGTGCCTGGAAGAGGCCGAAGAGGACCGCGACGCGCGCGGTCTCGCGCCACGTCGGGCGCCGCATCCGGGTGCCCTGCGCGAGCGCCACGGCGAACGCGTCCGCCGCGAGCGCGACGGCGATCACCACGAGCTCGAGAATTCCCACGGGAAGGCAGCCTAGAAAGCGCCGGATGAATGCGTCCAGGTGCGTCGTGGTGACGCTGATCTCGGCATTTCCGGACGTGGCTCCCGGCATTCCTGGACGCGTTCTCCCGAATTCCTGGACACGGGTGTCCGTAACCTCGGGTGCGGACGTCCGCGGCCCGCGAGGAGGCGCGTGGGAGGCGCCGCGTAGCGTGCGCGGCAGGAGGTGAGGGATGCTCGCGACGATCGCCGTGGAGGGGTACCGGTCGCTGCGCAGCCTCGTGCTGCCGCTCGACCGGCTCACGGTCGTGACCGGGGCCAACGGGACCGGCAAGTCGAGCCTGTACCGCGCGCTGCGCCTGCTCGCCGAGTGCGCGCTCGGGGGCGCGGTCGGGGCGGTCGCGCGCGAGGGCGGTCTGCGCTCGACGCTGTGGGCCGGGCCGGAGCAGGGGGGCGGCCGGGCCGTGCGCGACGGCAGGCCGGTGCAGGGCACGCGACGGACCGGGCCCGTCGCGCTGCGACTGGGGTTCGCGGGCGCGGCGCCGGGCGACCTCGGCTACGCCGTCGACCTCGGGCTCCCGCAGCACCCGGGGTCGGCGTTCGGCCTCGACCCGGAGATCAAGGTCGAGACGATCTGGTCCGGACCCGCGCCACGCCCCGCCGCGCTCCAGGTCGAGCGGCGTGGTCCCGCCGTCCGCGTGCGCGACGACGCCGGTCGCTGGGTCTCCTCGCCCGCCCGGCTCCGGTCGTTCGACAGCGTGCTCACCGAGCTCGTCGACCCCGTGGGCGCGCCGGAGGTGGTCACGGTGCGGGAGAGCCTGCGCTCGTGGCGGTTCTACGACCAGCTCCGCACCGACGCCGACGCCCCGGCCCGGGCGCCGCGGGTCGGCACCCGCACCCCGGTCCTCGCCCACGACGGTGCGGACCTCGCCGCCGCGCTCGAGACGGTGCGCGACCTCGGCCGCGGCGACGAGCTCGACGACGCCGTCGCGCGCGCGTTCCCCGGGAGCCGGCTCGTGGTGCACGCCGACGACGGGCGGTTCGAGATCGTCCTCCACCAGCACGGCCTGCTGCGGCCCCTCACCGGCGCCGAGCTGAGCGACGGGACGCTGCGCTACCTGTTCCTCGTCGCCGCGCTGCTCTCCCCGCGCCCGCCCGAGCTCCTCGTGCTCAACGAGCCCGAGACGAGCCTGCACCCCGACCTGCTGCCCGCCCTCGGCGCGCTCGTGCACGCCGCGGCCCGCGAGACGCAGGTCGTCGTGGTGACCCACGCGACGCCGCTCGTCGAGGCGCTGCGGGTCGCGACGGCGGGTGGCACGCCGGACCTGCCGGGTCCGGACGACCTCCAGGAGGTCGAGCTCCTGCGCTCCCCGTTCGGCGAGACGACGGTGGCCGGTCGCGAAGGTCTGCTCGACCAGCCCGCGTGGACCTGGCCGAGGCGCTGACCGGCCGTCGCGGGTGCCGCGGCCCGCTCCGCGGACCCGCTCGGTGACGACCCGCCGGGTCAGCGCCGGGAGGCGAGGACGAGGCTCGTCACGGTCGCGGCGAGGTCGGTCAGCCGTGAGGCGGTGCGGTCGAGGAGCTCGTCGAGCGCGATCGGCCCCGGGGCGATGCTGAACGCCGCGGCGATCCCGGCGTCGCGCGCGACGGCGGCCGGGAGCAGCACCCGCCCCGCGAGCACGACGACGGGCGGGCGCCCCGGCGCCTGCGCGGCGAGCGCCCCCAGGGCGTCGGCGACCTTCCCGTTGACCGACTGCGAGTCGAACGAGCCCTCTCCCGTGAGGACCAGGTCGGCGCGCCGGACCTCGTCCGTCAGGCCGATCGCCTCCGCGACGAGCCGCGCGCCGGGCTCGAGCTCGGCGCCCAGGACGGCGACCATCCCGGCGGGCACCCCGCCCGCCGCCCCGGCCCCGGCCAGTGCGGACACGTCGTAGCCCGCCTCCTGCGCGAGCACGCCCGCCCATCGGCGCAGCGCGTCGTCGAGGAAGGCGACGTCCGCGGCCCGGGCCCCCTTCTGCGGGCCGAACACGTGCGCGGCGCCGCGCTCGCCGTGCAGCGGGTTGGTCACGTCGACCGCGAGCCGCCAGCGCACGGCGAGCGCGCGCGGGTGCAGCCCGGACAGGTCGAGGCGCGCGACCTGCGCGAGGCCCTCACCGCCGTCGGGCACCTGCTCCCCGGCGGCGTCGAGGAGCCGTGCCCCGAGGCCGGTGAGGATGCCCGCGCCGCCGTCGGTGGACGCCGACCCGCCCAGGCAGACGATCACCTCGTCGACGCCCGCGTCGAGCACTGCCGCGGCCGCGGCGCCGGTGCCGAGGGTGTGCGCGTGCAGCGGCTGGAGCGTGACGTCGCCGACGTGCGGGAGACCGCTCGCCTCGGCGAGCTCCACGACGCCGAGCCGGCCGTCGCCCGAGACGCCGTAGCGGGCGGTGCGGGGACGGCCGATCGCGTCGACCGTCGCGACCTCGCGGGCGGGGACGCCCCACACGGCGAGGAGCGCGTCGAGGGTGCCCTCGCCGCCGTCGGCCATGGGGAGCTCGACGACGCGGGCGTCGGGGACGACGCCGCGCACCCCCGCGGCGATCGCCTGCGTCACCTCGGGAGCGCTCAGGCTGCCCTTGAACGAGTCGGGCGCGACGACGACGTGCAGCGGGGTCTGCGGGCGGGGCGAGGTGGGGCTCGGCGTTGAGGGCACGCTGGGATCTTAGGACGCGGGACCCGCGGCGGCCGCCACCGCCGCGTCGATCCGTGCCCGGGTCCGTGCCTCGGCACGCCGACGGGCCCCACGGACCCCGAGCACGGCGCCCACGACGAGGAGCACGAGCCCCGCCTGGACCCAGGGCAGCGCCCACGCGGAGTACGACGCCGCCGCCTGCTCGAGCGCGGCCTCCACCTCGTCGTCGCCGACGACGACGGGGGTCGCCGCGACGGACCCGCCGAGCCGGCCGAGCGGCCACGCGTCGACCGTGACGCTCCCGGACGCCTCGGCGCCCGGCAGGACCTCGCGCTGCTCCGGGCCCGTCGCGGACCGCTCGGCGAGGCCGAACGGTCCGGCCGTCGTCGCCGCCGTACGGGCACCGAGCCGGACGTTGCCCGCGTTGGCGAGCGTGTAGTCCAGCCGCAGCTCGCCGGGGGCGAACGGGTTCCAGGACGGCGCGTACGTCGCACGGACGTCCTCGACCGCGAGCGCCGGCGCGAGCTCGCCCGCCACGCGCAGGTGCAGCCGCACCCCGACGCGCGACTCGAACGCGACCCCGGCCGCGTCCTCGCGGGCGACCGCCGCCACGACACCTGCCGGGTGGTCGCCCGGCGTCGCGTCCACCGGGACCGTCACGGCCAGCGGCAGGACCAGGTCCGTCTGCGCAGGGACCTCGACCCGGCGCGGCTCTCCCGGCGCCCCGAGGGTGCCCGTGGCGTCACCGATCGCGACCCACGAGCCGCCGTCGGCCGGGGCGGTGCCCGCGGGCAGGAGGTCGAACTGCCCGTCCTCGGTCACGACGCCGTCGCTCGCGTAGACGTCGAACGTCACCGCGCGGTCGCTGAAGTTGCGCACGACGACGTGGTCGGCCACCTCGCCGCCCGGGTCGACGGCGTGGCGCACGGACACGCGTCCGTCCGGCCCCTCGCCGTCGGCGGGCTCGACCGCCCACGTCGTGCGCGCGGCGTCGGCGGGCGCGGGGTCGGTCGCGGCGGACACCGGGGCGAGCGGGCCGAGGAGGCCGGCGAGCAGGAGCGCGCCGACGGCAGCGGCGGGCACGGCAGCGTGCGGGACGCGAGGGTGGCGGCGCGCGGGGGTACGGAGGGTGCCGAGGGTGCGAGGCATGGGCTCGTTCCGGGTCGGGGCTGCCCGACGACGGCACGGGCGGCACCTGGTGGTGCGCGCGTGACGGCGGTGACAGCACGGCGGATCGGCGGCGCGCAGGGTGCGGGTGCGCCGCCGGCGGTCCGGGCCGGGGACGCGGCGAGCGCCGCGGTCCCGGCCCGGACCGCCGTGACGGGGTCGGGCGTCAGTCGACCGGGAAGAGCGACACCGTGAGGGTGCCGGCGTACTCCCCGGCACGGGTGTCGACCGGCGTCTCGAGCGTGAGGTCGGCGGTCACGTCGGTCGAGCCGGACCGGCCCGCCGACGTCGCGGTGGCGAGGGTGGCCGGGGTCGCGAGACCCGGGCCGCCGGCGAGGGCCGTGGCGACGGACGAGCCGGGCGCGACGCCGTCGCGTCCCGAGAGGACGCCCGGCGTCCAGCCGAGGTTCTGCGCCCGCAGGACCTGGGACCCCGCCGTGAGGTCGGACGACTGGCCGGAGACCGTCCAGCCACCGTCGCCCACCTGGGTGTCCGTGCGCGAGTCCGTCACGGTGACGGTCGGCAGCGCGCCGGAGAAGCGGAGCCGGTCGCCGACGTTCGCGCCGCCGTCGAGCCGGACGCCGTCACCGAAGTCCGCGATGGTCAGCGCGAGCGAGCCGTCCTGCTCACCCTGCTCGGGAACGGTCGCGAGGAGCGGCACACCACCCTCCTCCGGTCCGTCCTCGTGGCCCCACGCGGCGAACAGCGCGTTCGGGATGTCGGTGTTGTCGAGGTAGGCACCGCGGACCGGGTCCGCGCCGGTCGCCGCCGCCGTGTAGGCCTCGGCGCCCGCGCCCTTCGCGTAGACGGGGACGAGCTGGTTCGTGTGGTCGCCCGAGTACCAGGACTCGCGCGGCAGCTGACCCTTCGCGCCGGTGAGCGGCTTCCACGTCGGGTCGGACTCGGTGCCGGACAGGTAGCCGGTCTCGTGGTCGGCCGTGACGACGACCAGCGTCTCGTCCCAGCTGCTCTCCGTCTCGACCCACTCCACGACGGTCTCGACCGCGCGGTTGAAGTCGATCGTCTCCTCGACGTTGCGCGTCGTCTGGTTGGCGTGGCCGGTCCAGTCGATCGCACCGCCCTCGACCATGAGGAACAGGCCGTCCTCGTCCTGCTCGAGGACGTTGAGCGCGCCCTGCGTGAGGGTCGCCAGGCTGGGGACGTCGTTGAGCGGGACCTCGAACGGCAGCTTGCCGGCGACGTCGCCCGAGCGGGCCTGCTGCAGCGTCGAGCCGACCTGGACGAGGCCGAACAGCTTCTCCGGGACGTCCTCGCCCGCGGCGAGCGCCTCGAAGTCGGCCGTGTCCTCGACGAGCGTGAACTGGCTCTGCCCGTCCACGAGCTTGGTCCAGCCGGCCTCGCTGAGGTAGTCGTAGCGCGGCGCGGCGAGCTCCTGGTGGTCGTCGCCGTACAGCGGGTGCCCGGCACCGACGACGACGTCGAGCGGGCCGTCGATCATCTCGTCGCTGATGCCGTGCAGGTCGTTGCGGCTCGCGTTGTGCGCGCCGAACGCGGCGGGGGTCGCGTGCGAGAACTGCACCGACGTCACGACGCCGGTGGCCTTCCCGATCTCCGACGCGCGCTCGGCGACGTTCTTCACGCTGTTGCCCGCGGGGTCGATGCCGAGGATCCCGTTGTTCGTCTTCACGCCCGAGGCGAGCGCGGTGCCCGCGGCGGCCGAGTCCGTCGGGCCCTGCTTGATCCACCCGTAGTCCGCCCAGGCGGCCTGCGGGTCGTACGCGGCGCGGCCGTTCGCGGAGAAGGTCGACGCGGCGACCTGCACCGGGAACTGCTCGTAGACCTGGGAGGCGGTCCCCGGCAGGTGCGCGATCGAGCCCGTCGCGGGGTCGACGTCGATCTGCCGGTAGGTCGTGCCGTGCTCGTACAGGCTCGCGGCGTCGACATGGTTGTAGCCCATGCCGTCACCGATGAGGAGGATGACGTTCTTGGGTCCGGACGGCTCGTCGGCCGACGCCGGGAGGGCCGGGACGATCGCGAGGCCGACGGCCGCCGCGCTCGCCCCGGCGGCGCGCAGCCACTTCTGCGGGACACGTGAAGACATGGTCTCTTCCCTGTCGTGGGTCCGGCGGACGGTCGCCCCCCGGCACGCACGAGCCAACCCGGCACGGGTGGCACAGGAATGTCACAGGGATGAACGGCCGACGACGAGAGGGAGAAGTCGGGCAGAAGCGGCACGGCCGTCGGGCAGCGCCGCCCGGCGCCGCACGGAACCGGTCCGGCGCGGGCCGGCGAGGGGTGCGCCCGGGCCCGTCACGACGCGGGGCGGTGCTCCACGTCCGGGATCCCCGGCTGCGCCGCGCGGAGCCGCTCGAGGAGGTCACCGAGGGTCTCGAGCTCCTCGTCGTCGAGCGCACCGCCGACGTACGTCGCGATGGCGTGCGCGTGCGCCCGGCCGATCTCGCGCTGCGCGCGGCGCCCGGCCGGGGTGAGCCGCACGAGCGTGCCGCGAGCGTCGTCGGGGGCGGGCGCCCGCTCGACCAGTCCGCGCGCCGCGAGCCGGTCGGCCATGCGGCTCAGCGACGGTTGGCTGAGGAGGATGAGCTCGTTGAGGTCGCGCAGGCGCATGCCCCCGTCGGGGCCCTTGGTGAGCGAGAACAGGACGTCGTACTCGCGCAGGGTCAGCTCGTCCCACACCGGGTCCGACCGGAGGCGCCGCATGATCGCGACCTGCGTGCGGAACAGCGACTCCCACGTCTCGACGGCGAGGCGTGCGCTCCCCCGGCCCGCCGAGGAGGGCCCCGCGTCTCCCTGCTCCGTCACGTCGGCCTCCGATCGATGCGTCCGCATCGACCTTACCCGCGCGGCGCGGGTCAGCGACCGAGGCGCCGTTCGCGCTGCGAGTAGGAGCGCAGGGCGCGCAGGTAGTCGACGCGGCGGAAGTCCGGCCAGTACGCCTCGCAGAAGTAGAACTCCGAGTGGGCGCTCTGCCACAGGAGGAACCCTCCGAGGCGCTGCTCGCCCGACGTGCGGATGACCAGCTCCGGGTCCGGCTGCCCCTTCGTGTAGAGGTGCTCCTCGATGTGCTCGACGTCGAGGTTTTCCGCGAGGTCCTCGAGCCGCGCGCCGGCAGCGGCCTGCTCGTGCAGGTACGAACGCACGGCGTCGGCGATCTCGTGGCGGCCTCCGTAGCCGATCGCGACGTTGACCTGCAGCCCGTCCACCGCGGCCGTGTGCTGCTGCGCCTCGCGCAGCGCCGCGGCGAGCCGCTCGGGCAGCAGGTCGAGTCGGCCCATGACGCGCAGGCGCCAGCGACCCGTCTCGGCGAGGTCGCGCACGGCGTCCTCGATGATGTCGAGGAGCGCCGAGAGCTCCTCCTGCGAGCGCGAGAGGTTGTCGGTCGAGAGCATCCACAGCGTGACGACCTCGACGCCCAGGTCCTCGCTCCACCCCAGGAACTCCGTGATCTTGTCGGCCCCGCGGCGATGCCCGGTCGCGGTCGACTCCCCGAAGGAGCGCGCCCAGCGGCGGTTGCCGTCGAGGATGACGCCCACGTGGCGGGGGACGCTCTCGTGCGAGAGGGTCGCGGCGAGGCGACGCTCGTAGAGTCCGTAGACGGGACGGGGCAGGCGCACGACGGTTCCTCGACGATGGGTGGACGGGGCGGGGCCGGAGGGGCGCGCACCTCGAGGGCACGTTCGGACCGGACCCGCACACGCTACCGCCCGGCGCGGGCGGATCGACCGGCCGTCCGGGACCGAAGGTGCCCCTGCCCAGGATCTTCACACCGACAGCGGCGACCCGGTCGCGAACCTACGCTTCCGTAACTTACCCTGGCGTAGGTTGATGGCGACGCGACCGCGTCCCGTCGCGCCGCCGTCCACCCGCCTCACCACCGCACCGTCCCACCCACGAGGAGACCCCGTGGCCCGAACCGACCCCGACCGCGGACCGACCCCGGGCACCACGTCCGCGGACGGCGTCGCACCGACCGACGACGCCGCGGGCGACCGCGCGCCCGGCGCCCAGGCGCTCGACGCCGTGCGCGAGACCGTCGGTGACGCGGTCGAGAAGGTCGCCGCGGCCGTCAAGCCGCGGCTGCGCGGGTGGATCCACGCGGGCACGTTCCCGTTCGCGCTCGTCGCGAGCATCGTCCTCGTCGTGGTCGCTCCCCCGGTCGCGGGCAAGGTCGCGTGCGCGATCTTCGGGCTCAGCGCGTGCCTGCTGTTCGGCACGAGCGCCGTCTACCACCGCGGGACCTGGTCACCGCGCGTCGCCGGCATCCTGCGCCGCGCGGACCACTCGAACATCTTCCTCATCATCGCCGGCACCTACACGCCGCTGGCCGTGCTCCTGCTCCCCCAGCGCACCGCGACGATCCTGCTCTGGATCGTCTGGGGCGGGGCCGTGCTCGGGCTCCTCGCCCGCATCCTGTGGCTCGACGCCCCGCGCTGGGTCTACGTCCCGATCTACGTCGCGCTCGGCTGGGTCGCCGTCGGCTACATGCCGCAGTTCTGGACCACGACGAACGGCCCGGCGATCGTCTGGCTCGTCGCCGGCGGCGGGCTCGCGTACACCGTCGGCGCCGTCGTCTACGGCCTCAAGCGTCCCAACCCCAGCCCGCGCTGGTTCGGGTTCCACGAGATCTTCCACGTGCTCACCGTCGTCGGGTTCACGTGCCACCTCGTCGCCATCATGCTCGCGGCGGTCGCGGCGCGCTGACCCGGGGACCGCGGGCTCAGCCCCGCGGCACGACGGCGTAGCGCCGGTTCGCGAGGGACGGGTTGCGCTCGCGCGCGCTCGCCAGCGCCCCCGGGTCCAGGTCGGCGCTGCGCAGCTCCGCGCGCTCGCCCAGCTCGAGGCCGACCTGCCCGTCGGGGCCCACGAGGAGCGACCGCCCGGTGACCCCTCGGCCCGCCTGACCGACCGCGAGGACGACCGCGGTGTTCTCGATCGCGCGGGCCCGCGCCAGGGTGCGCCACTGGTCCGCCTTGAGGTCGCCGGACGCCCACGCCGCGGGGACGACGAGCACGTCCGCGCCGGCGTCGACGAGGCGCCGGGCGCTCTCGGGGAAGCGCAGGTCGTAGCACGTCATGACGCCGAACGTCAGGTCGCCGATCTCCAGGACGAGGGGCTCCGCCGCCGGGTCGCCGGGCTCGAGCCGGTCGGACTCGCGGTGCCCGAACGCGTCGTAGAGATGCACCTTGCGGTAGGCCCCCACGAGCTCGCCCGCTGCGTCCACCGCGACGACGACGTTCACGGCCCTGGCCGGGTCCGCCCCGGGGACCGTCGTGCCCGCGATCACGGCGACGTCGTGCTCGCGCGCGAGCCGGCGCAGCCGCGACACGAACGGGCCGTCGAGAGGTTCCGCGTGCTCCGGCCCGGTGCCCCGGGGGTCGAACGCCGACGCGTACTCCGGCAGCACGAGGAGATCGGCGTGCACGCGCCCGGCCTCGCGGAACGCGGACTCGACCACGACGAGGTTCGCGGCGTGGTCCGCCGAGACCTCGAGCTGGCCGATCGTCACGCGCGCGCCGGTGGCCATGCTCACGCGCCCGGTCGTGCCGTACCGTCGCCCGGCACCTCGTCGCCGGCTCCGTCCGGCCCGTCGTCGGGCTCCCCCGGGGCCGCACCGGAACCGGCCGCGTCCTCCCCCTCGTCCAGCGGCCCGTCGGGGCCGATGCCCTGCACCTCGGCGTTGTGCCGCATGCGCCGCAGCTGGCGCGACAACATGAAGAAGAGGGCGATCGTGGCGAGCGCGACCGCGAAGATCGCGAGGAAGCCGGACAGGCCCGGCGACACGTCGGTCGGGTCGAGCTCCGGACGCAGCGGGTCCTCCGAGGGGCTCGGCGTGGCGGTCTCGGCGACGACGTCCGCCGCCCAGCCGGGACCGCCTGCTGCGGAGGCGGAGCCGACGTGCAGGTCGAGGACGCCACCCGCGGTGAGGTCGGTCGTCGGGCTCACGAGGCGCTCCCCTCGGACGCGACCAGCTCTCGGACGCCGGCGAACAGGTCGTCCTCGGGAAGGTGCGCCGGGATCCGCGACTCGGCGAGCTCGTACTCCTCGTACGGCCACACGTCGACCTCGAGGTCGCGCGGGATCGCGAAGAAGAACCCCTCGGGGTCGATCTGCGAGGCGTGCGCGATGAGCGCCGCGTCGCGCTGCGCGTAGTAGCGGGCGACGTGGACGCGGGTCGTCACCTCGCGCTCGGGGATCTCGCGTGCCGAGCGCGACTCGACCCAGTCGCCGAACGGCGACTCGAGACCGGCGCCCTGCATCGCCTCGTGGAGGGTGCGGATGCGGTTCATCGAGAAGTCGTGGTTGTAGTACAGCTTGAGCGGCGACCACGGCTCGGCACCGCCGTCACGTCGGTAGCGGTCGGGGTCGCCCGCCGCGTGGAACGCCTCGACCGCGACGCGGTGGCACATCACGTGGTCCGGGTGGGGGTAGCCGCCCGACGGGTCGTACGTCGTGACCACGTGCGGGCGGAACTCGCGCACGAGCTCGACGAGCGGCGCCGCCGCCTCCTCGAGCGGGACCAGGCCGAACGAACCCTCGGGCAGCGGGGGCAGCGGGTCGTCGTCGCTGCCCTGGTCCCCGCTCGGGAACCACATGATCACGCCGACGGCCACGAGCAGCAGCACGCCGGCCCAGGTCAGGACCTTGCC
>CAZFUQ010000035.1:16545-22992 GCA_964521905.1 uncultured Cellulosimicrobium sp. | reverse complement strand
CGCGCGGGCGGGCCGCGGCGCAGCCACGCGAGCTCCTTGCGCAGCAGGTTGTCGCGCTTCTCCGCGGTGACCGCCGCGGTGCGCTGCCGCTCGGCGCGCGCGAGCACGTAGGCCGCGTACCCGCCCTCGTAGCCCTCGACCGCACCCGAGCCGTCGCCGCGCACCTCCCACATGCGCGAGCAGACGGCGTCGAGGAACCAGCGGTCGTGCGTCACCACGACGAGCGCCCCGCGGGCGCCGGGGCGCGCGAAGCGCTCCCCGAGGTGCGCCGCGAGCCACGCGACGCCCTCGACGTCGAGGTGGTTGGTCGGCTCGTCGAGGAACAGCACGTCGTGGTCGGCGACGAGGAGCGCGGCGAGCGCCACGCGCCGGCGCTGCCCGCCCGAGAGCGTGTCCGCGGGGGCGTCGAGGTCGAGGTCGCCGATGAGCCCGGCGTGCACGGTGCGGATCGCCGCGTCCGACGCCCAGGCGTGCGTCGCGGCGTCGCCGTGGACGAGGTCGCGGATCGTCGCCCCGGTGCCGACGTCGTCGCGCTGGTCGAGCAGGCCGACCCGCAGCCCGCCCACCCGGGTGACCCGTCCGCCGTCGGGCTGCTGCGTGCCCGCGAGCAGGCGCAGGAGGGTGGACTTGCCGGCCCCGTTGGGGCCGACGATGCCGACGCGGTCGCCGTCGTCGAGACCGAGGGAGACGTCGTCGAGCAGGGTGCGGGTGCCGACGGTCAGCGAGATGCCGTCGGCGCCGAGGAGATGGGCCACGTCGTCGAGGGTAGTCGCCGCACGACGTCCCCCGGTCACGGACCGCGGCCACCCGTCGCTAGCATGGGCGCGTGGTTGCTGCGGAGCCGGCCGACGCCCGGGCCGACGAGTTCGTCGAGAGCTTCGCCGACGCGTGGGCGCTCGGCGGGGGCTCGCGCACCGAGGGCCGGATCGCGGCGCACCTCCTCCTCGACGAGTCCGACGGCGTGACGGCCGAGCAGCTCGCGACGGCGCTCGACGTCAGCCGGGGCTCGGTGTCCACCTGCACGCGGCGCCTGGTCGGCGCCGGCTTCGTGCGCAGGGTCCGCAGGCAGGGCGACCGTGCGGACTACTTCGTCATGGACCTCGACGTGTGGGGCGGGTTCCTCGACCAGCAGCACGCCTACCTCGTGTCCCAGCGCGACCTCGCGGCGCGCACGCTCCCCCTCGTCGCGCCGGGCACGCCCGCGGCCACGCGGCTGCGGAACATGCGCGACTACATGGGATGGCTGCTCGACGGCCTGCAGGTGCGCGGCGAGTGGGAGCGGTACAAGCGCGAGCGCGACGTCAGCCGATCTTCGCGACCGCCTCGTCGATGATCGGCACGTAGCGCTCGATCGCCCAGGGCACCGTGAGCGGGTTGATGATCGACGACGCCGTGACGAACGACTGGTCCTCGACCGCCACGACGGAGCCGCGCGCGACGGCGGGGATGCTGCCGTACATCGGGTCCGCCTCGACCGCGGCGCGGGTGTCGGCGTCGGAGTACCAGGTGAAGATCAGGTCGGAGTCGTCGAGCAGGTGCGCGTTCTCCGTGCTGATGATCGCGGAGTCCGTGCCGGCGACCTCCTGGTCGCGCAGGGTCTCGACGACCGGGTCCACCGTCAGGCCGAGCGCACGGACCATGGCGACGCGCTGCTCGTCGGGGAAGAACACGCCGAGCGTGCCCGGGTCGCCGTGGTAGACGTAGGTGAAGGTGACGTCCGCGTACTCCGGGCGGGCGGCGCCGTCGAGCTGGTCCTCGACCTCGGTCACGAGCTCCTCGGCCGCGTCGGCCTCGCCGAGCGCCGCACCGACGGTGCGGATCTGCTCGTCCCACGTGATGGTCCACGGCTGCTCGGGGTAGACGACCGTCGGGGCGATCTCCGAGAGCTGGTCGTACTGCTGCTGCGTGACGCCGGACCACGGGGCCAGGACGACGTCCGGGTCGAGCGCGAGGACGGCCTCGACGTCGAGCTCGGTGCCGCCGGCGAACTGCTCCGGCAGCTCCGCGCCCTGCTCCGTGAGCTCCTCGTGGACCCAGGGCAGGTAGCCCGTCTCGTCGCTCCCCCAGGGGTACTCCTCCATGCCGACCGGCACGACCCCGAGCGCGATCGCGGTCTCGGCCGACCCCATGCCCAGCGTGACGACGCGCTCCGGCCGCTCCGTGATCTCCGCCGCACCGAGCGCGTGCTCGATCGTGACCGGCGCGAAGCCGTCGTCCGCCGACGTCGCGGCGGGCTCGGCGGCCGGGCCGTCGTCGGCGCCGTCCGCGCCGGACGCGCAGCCCGTCGCGACGGCGAGGACGCACAGCGCCGCGGCGGCGGCACGCGGGGTTCGACGGTGGGCAGCACTCATGAGGGTCTCCGGAGGTCGGGAGGGCGCACGACGGCGCGTGCAAGACTTAGGCGAGGCTAACCCAACTCTCAACGAAATTGAAAGTACGGCCGCGCCGAGGCCGGCGCCTCCCCCGAGCAGGGCCGACCCGTCAGCGCGGCGCCGCGGACCCCTCCGGTCCGCGGCGCCGCGCGCCTCCTACTTCAGGCCCGTGTGCGCGAGACCCTGGACGAACTGCTTCTGCGCGACGAGGAACACCGCGAGCACGGGCACGACCGTGAGGGTGGTCGCCGCGAGCTGCACGTTCCACATCGGGCCGCCGTACGCGTCGACGTACTGCGTCAGCGCCTGCGGCAGCGTGAACCGGTCCTTGGAGGACAGGTACACGATCGGCTCGAGGTAGAGGTTCCACGACTTGAGGAACGTGAAGATCGCGACGGCGGAGATCGCCGAGCGGGACAGCGGGAACGCGATCCGCCAGAAGATCCCCCACCGGCCGAGGCCGTCCACGCGCCCGGCCTCCTCGAGCTCGCCCGGCAGCCCGAGGAAGAACTGCCGCATGATGAACGTCGCGAGCACGCTCGGCGCCCCGAGGATCGGGATGACCACGAGCGGCCAGTGCGTGTCGATGAGCCCGATCGAGTTCACCATCCGGAACAGCGGGACGATCGTCACCTCGGACGGCACGAGGAGCCCCACGAGCACGAACAGGAAGAGCGCGTTCGCGCCGGGGAAGCGCACGCGCGCGAACGCGTACCCGGCGAGGGAGGACACGAGGATGGTCCCCACCGTGACGAGCACCGCGATGTACAGGCTGTTCCAGTACTGCTGCGCGAACGGCTGCAGCCGGAACACCTCCCCGTAGGCCTCGAGCGACGGGTCCTGCGGCCACAGCGTGGGGACGGACCGCAGGATCTCGCTCATGGGCTTGAGGCTCGACGTCGCCATCCACCACGTCGGGAAGACGAACGGGACGCTGAGCACGACGAGCAGCGCCACGAGCCCCGCGCGTCCCCACCGACGGCGCTGGAGCTCCGTCCCGTAGCGCCGCGCGTGCCGCCCGCCGTCCGTGGACCTCGGGACCCTGCCGCCCGACGGCGTGCCGCGCCCGCGTCGTCGGCCGGCGGTGGGCGGGGCGACGGGCATCACGTCAGACTTCATGGAAGACCCACCTCTTGCGCGTCTGCCACTGCACGAGTGTCAGGACGAGGACGATGACGAACAGCAGGACGGAGACCGCGCTCGCGTAGCCGAAGTCGTTGAACCGGAACGCCTGCTGGTACAGGTAGTAGACGAGCACGGTGGTCGAGTTCCCCGGCCCGCCGCCCGTGAGGACGGCGATCTGCGCGAACACCTCGAACGACCCGACGACGGTGAGGATCGCGACGAGCAGGATCGTCGGGCTGATGAGCGGGAGCGTCATGGACCGGAAGCGCCGCCACGCACCCGCGCCGTCGATGCGTGCCGCCTCCTGGACGTCCTCCGGGACGCCCTGCAGCGCGGCGAGGAACAGGATCATGTTGAGGCCGACGTTCTTGAAGACCTGGACCACGATCACGGAGATCATGGCCGTGGTCTCCTCGCGCAACCAGTTCGGGCCCTCGATGCCGATCAGCGAGAGGAACCCGTTGATGCCACCGTCCGCCTGGAGCAGGAAGCTCCACACGATGGTCCAGGCGACCAGGGACACGACGACCGGCGAGAAGAAGAAGGTGCGGAACGTCGTCGTGCCCGGGAGCTTCTGGTTGAGCAGCACGGCGAGGAGGAGGGCGAGCGTGACGTTGAGGGCCACGAGCCCGAGCGAGAACCACAGGGTCGCGACGAGCGAGTCGTGCAGCCCCGGGTCCTCGAGCATGCGGTCGTAGTTGTCCGCACCCGCGAACGTGAACGTGTTCGCGAGCACGTTCCACTCGTGCAACGAGTACCAGACGACGGCGACCAGCGGCGCGACGACGAAGGCGAGCGTGCCGAGGACGGCGGGCGCGACCATGGTGTACCCCACGGTCGCGTCCTGCCGCCTGAGCGTGGAGGAGGCCACGATCAGTCCTCGAGGAGGGGCTGGATCGCCGCGCACGTGTCGATGAGGACGCCCTTGACGTCGGCGTCGGCGACCCAGAGCGCGTCGAGCTCGGCGCGCACGGTGTCCTGCAGCTTCGCGAAGTTCTTGTGCGACGGCTTCGTCACCGCGCCCTGGATGCCCTGCACGACGACCGCGTCGAGCTGGTCCCCGGTGAGCTTCGGGTTCGCCGCACCGAGCGTCGCGGGGGTGAGCAGCGACTCGCGGGGCGGCGGGAAGTACGCGGCGAGCGTCGCGGCGTTCTCGGGGTTCGTGAAGAACGCGAGGAAGTCGGCGGCGACGTCGGGGTGGTCTCCCGCCGCGAAGACGCCGATGCCGGCCTGGCCGATGACGTTCTGCTGACCCACCGGTCCGGCGGGCAGGGGCACGACGTCCCAGGCGAACGAGTCGTCGAGCGCGGACGCCCGGCTGATCTGCGTGATCGTCATCGCCGCGTCGCCCGCGAAGAAGTCGGCCGTGGTCCCGGGGCCGGGCAGCGCGCCGTCGACGAACGTCGCGTCGTGGATCCAGGTGAGCGCGTCGATCATCTCGGGGTCGTTGAACGTGCACTGGGTGCCGTCCTCGCTCCACGGTGCGGCACCCCAGCCGTTCCAGATCGTGCCGAGGTTCTCCCAGACCTTGTAGTCGAAGTCGCGGACCACGAGGCCCTGCTTGCCCGACGTCGCGGCGGCGGCCGCCGAGATGTCGCGGGCCTGGTCGTAGGTCCACTCCCCCGACGCGACGAGGTCGGCCGGGTTCGGCTGCCCGGCAGCGGCGACCTGGTCGGTGTTGACGAACATCGCGAACGGCGAGTTCGAGAACGGGTACGCGTAGAGGGCGCCGTCCTCGTCCCACAGCGCGAGGGAGGACTCGAGCAGGTCGTCGTACTCGTAGCCCTCGGTCTCCCGGAGCTTCGGGGCGATGTCGACGAGCGCGCCGCTCGACACGAACTCGGGGGCGTAGCTCTCGAGGATCCACGCGAGGTCGGGGGCGTTGCCGCCCGCGAGCTGCGTCGTGAGGGACGTCGTGTAGTCGTCGAACGGGATGGTCTCGAACGTCACGCTCGCCACGAGGTCGGGGTTCTCGGTGACGTAGGCGTCCGCGATGCCCTGGAACTGCGCGAGCTGGGTCTCGTCGGCGGTCCAGACGGTCATGCGCAGGTCGACGGGCTCGCTGGGCGTGCTCGGTTCGCCGGCGACGTCGTCACCGGCGCCGGAGCACGCGGTGAGGACGAGGGCGAGGGCGACGCCGCCGCTCGCGAGCCGTGCGGCCCCGAGCGGGCGCCGGACCGGGTGGGGTGTGCGGCGCGGGGCGAGGGGGTTCATCAGTTCTCCTTCGGACTGAGCGGTGCAGGGCAGGTGTGCGGGTCGGGCGTGAGAGGTCAGTACGGGTGGGCCTCGGCCGGCCAGCGCAGCTCGACGCCGGCGCGGACGAGCTCGTCCTGGTAGTCGGCCAGCAGGTCGGCCTTCGACTGGACGGCGTGGGGCGTGCGCCCCGTCGCGAGGCAGTGGGCGGCGAGGTGGCCGGCGGCCTCGCCGATGTTCCACTCGACGGGGTGCAGCCGGTAGCAGCCGTTGGTGATGTGCGTCGTGCCGATGTTCTTGTTGGCGGCGAGCAGGTTGGTCACGCGCTGCGGGAGCAGCGCGCCGAGAGGGATCTCGAACGGGGTCGAGGCGACGTCGACGTAGGTGTCGCCCCCGGTCGACGGGTGCAGGTCGATGCGGTACATGCCGACGCCGACGGAGTCGTCGTAGCGGGTCGCGCCACGATCCCCCCGGACCTCGTGGGAGACGTCGTTCTCGGTCACGGTGGTGACGGCGCGCAGGCGGCGCGACTCGCGGTGGTACGCCGCCTGGGCGAGCCCGTCGGCGGAGCCCATGACGTCCGGGCGCAGGCGCAGGCCCGGGAAGCCGGTCCCGCCGTCGGTGCGGGGGGCCTCGGTCTGCATCCAGTAGAGCATCGAGAGGCTCAGCTGGCGGGCGTCGGCGAGGCGCGCCTCCTCGACCTCGCGCGGCACGTCGAGGACGGGCGCGAGGAAGTAGTCGATGCTCGGCCAGTTCA
>CAZFUQ010000035.1:0-16535 GCA_964521905.1 uncultured Cellulosimicrobium sp. | reverse complement strand
AGTTCACGAGGCACAGGTCGCTCGCGTAGTGCCCCGGCTCGAAGAGGTCGCGGGCGGCGATGCGGCGGAACGTCCAGAGGTTGCCGTCCCCCGGGTTCTTCGACTGGTCGGCGTCGACCGCGCGCGCGTCGTCGCCGGGGTTCGGCGTGAACGACCGCACGTCCATGGCGAGCGTGCGCGGGTTGGGCGCCTCCCACGAGAGCATGCGGCGCCCGTTCCACGGGCCCGGGGCGTAGGTGCTCCAGAAGTCGTACCGCTCCGGGCGGTCGATCGTGCGGTCGCCGTCGACGTGCTCGACGGCGAAGCACACGCTCAGCGCCTGCACGTTGTCCGGCTGCGCCTCGTCGGGGGCGCTCGGCTCCCCCGTCTCGCGGTTCGACTCGAACCCGGTCACGTACTCGGTGCCGGTCAGGGGCAGCAGCTCCCCCGTCTCCGTCGCGTCGACGACGAACGCGGCGTGGACCGTCACGCTCTGCCCCGCCGCGCCGGCGGCGACCGACGAGAGCGTGACCGAGGTGACGCGGTCGCCGTCGGTCGTGGCCGATGTCGGGCGCACGCGCTCGAGGAGGCGGACCCGGCCGGCGGACCGCCACGGCGCGAGCATCTCCTCCAGCACCCCGACGGCGACGCGCGGCTCGTGGCACAGCTTGGACACCCAGCCCGCGCCGGGGTTGAGCGCACCCCAGGAGCGCGCGGCGTCCGTGAGCGGGTAGGAGCGCCGGTACACGTCGCGGACGCCGTCGCGCAGCGCCCGGTAGCGCGCCGTCACGCCGAAGCGCTCGACCCAGGCGCTCTCGTCCGGCGGCACCGCCTGCGAGGTGAGCTGCCCGCCGATCCACGGGTGCTCCTCGGTGAGGATCACGCGGGCGCCGCGGTCGGCCGCGGCGAGCGCGGCGGCGACGCCGCCGAGGCCGGCGCCGACGACGAGCACGTCGGTCTGGAGGTCTTCACCGTTCACGCTGTGCTTCCGTTCTCTGGTGCGGGAGAGGGGCCCGTCGGCGCGGGGCGGGCGCGACGGGCCGGTTCGTGGGCGACGGCGGGCGGCGGCGGGGCACACGTCTCGCCGTCGACGTCGAGGCAGTCGAGGAGCTGGTGGAGGTCGTCGTCGGGGACCTGCGCCGCCCGCGTCGGCCGGCGACCGGCACGGGCCGGGCCGGCCTCCGCGGCGACGAGCCGGGACAGGAGAACGAGGGCCCGCGCACCCATCTCCTCGCGCGGGATGGAGAACCCGGACCACCTCCGCCCGGTCGGCCGCACGTGGTGGGGCTGGCCGAGCAGGAGCACGGAGACGTCGTCCGGCACGACGGCGCCGCGGTGCCCGAGCTCCTCCACGAGCCGGTCGGGGTCGTGCTCGGGCGCCACGACCACGGCCGTCAGCCGCCGGCCGAGGATCTCCGTGGCCGCCGTCGCGGGGTCGTCGGACTGGACGAACCGGGCCTCGAGGCCGTGGCCCTCCACCGCGGCGCGGTACGTGTCGACGCGGTCGAGCGTCGGCTGGTCGGCACCGCGCGAGCCGACGTAGCCGATGCGCTCGTGCCCGAGCTCGACGAGACGGTCGACCTGGCGCGCGGTCGCGGTGACGTAGTCGGCGCCGACGTAGGGCAGCCGCCCGCCGTCGCTGCCGCGCTTGCCGATGAACGCGAACGGGTAGTTGGTGTCGAGCAGGTGCTGGAGCTCGCCGCGGTCCTCGTGCTGGCCGAGCAGCAGGCAGCCGTCGGCGATGCCGAGCCGCTGCCAGCCGTCGCGCGTGAGGCGCCGGTGGCCGTCGACCACCCGCGCGCTCGTGAAGAGCAGGATGTCGATCCCCAGCTTCTCGGCCGCGTGCTCGATGCCGACGAGGAACGGCCCGTAGAAGTCGCGGCCACCGCGCGGGAAGGTGGCCTCGTAGGTGAACACGCCGATGATCTGGTTGTGCCCGCGCGCGAGGCGCTGGGCGACGGGGTTGGCCGAGTACCCGGTGATCCGGATCGCGTCGAGCACGCGCTGCCGGGTGTCCGCGCTGATCCGGACGCCGGCGGGGGTCGAGTCGTTGAGCACGAACGAGACGGTCGCCTGGCTGACGCCCGCCATCGAGGCGACGTCGGCCTGGGTCGTGCGGTGCCTGGGCATGGCCCCTCCTCGATCACGTCGTCGGCGACGTCGAGGAGTCTGGCGACAGCGCCAGACGATGGTCAATGCGATAATACGCATTATTTATCGCAATTGGTACATGGAGTTTTCCTGGCGGCGGAGCTGGAGGGCCCCGGGCCGCCGTAGCGCTAGAGTCGTCCCGTCAGAGGTTGAAGATCTGACATCAGACCATTCCGCGCGAACTCCGGAGGACCGTCCCCGTGCCGCTCTTCGACCTGCCGCTCGCCGAGCTCGAGACCTACTCGCCCGCCCTCCCCGAGCCCGACGACCTGGACGCCTTCTGGTCCGCCACGCTGGCCGAGTCGCGCGCCGTCGGCGGCGACCTCGCCGAGACGGTCCGGCTCGAGCGCGTGGACACCGGCCTCGACCTCGTCGTGGTCGACGACGTCACCTTCCCCGGGTTCGGCGGGCACCCGGTCAAGGCATGGCTCGTGCGCCCCGCCGCCGCCGCGCAGGCCGCCGCGGACGGCGGCGAGGCGCTGCCCGCCGTCGTCGAGTTCGTCGGGTACGGCGGTGGCCGCGGCCTGGCCCACGAGCACCTCCTGTGGGCGAACGCCGGCTACGCGCACCTCGTGGTCGACACGCGCGGGCAGGGCAGCCGCTGGGGCACCGGAGGCGGCACCCCCGACCCGGTCGGGTCCGGACCCGCCGTGCCGGGCGTCATGACGCGCGGCATCGAGGACCCGCACGACCACTACTACCGCCGCGTGTTCACCGACGGCGTGCGCGCCGTGGACGCCGTGCGCGCGGTCCCCGGCGTCGACCCCGCGCGGGTCGCGGTCCTCGGCACGAGCCAGGGCGGCGGCATCACGATCGCCGTCGCGGCCCTCGCCGAGGGTCTCGTCGCCGCCATGCCGGACGTGCCGTTCCTGAGCCACTACCGCCGCGCTGTCGAGATCACGTCCCGCGACCCGTACGCCGAGATCACGCGCTACCTCGCCGTCCACCGCGACGCCGAGGACACGGTCTTCCGCACGCTCTCCTACCTCGACGGCGCACTGCTCGCGCGGCGCGCGAGCGCCCCGGCGCTCTTCTCCGTCGCCCTCATGGACCCCGTCTGCCCGCCGTCCACGGTCTACGCGGCGTACAACGCGTGGGGCGCGGACACCGGGGACGTCGAGCGCGAGATCGACGTGTACCGCTTCAACGAGCACGAGGGCGGGCAGGGGTACCGCTTCGTGCGCCAGCTCGCCTGGCTGCGCAAGCACGCGACGCGATAAGCCCGCGACCGCGAGGGAGAACCCCGGTCAGTGCGCGACGACGCGCGCGCCCCCCGCGGGCGCCGTCGTGCACCACACGCTCTCGCACACGTCGTTCGCGGTCCACGAGGCGGCGATCGCGAGCGCGTGCTGGCGGCTGCGCGCGAGCGCAGCGACCGTCGGCCCGGACCCGGAGACGACCGCACCCAGCGCGCCCGCGTCCGCCGCGACGTCGATCGTCTGCTGCAGCTCGGGGCGCAGCGCGAGCGCCGGGCCCTGGAGGTCGTTGCGCAGCACCTGACCGAGCCCGACGGCGTCGCCCGCGCGCAGCGCCTGCATGAGCGCGGTGTCCTCGGCGAGGTCGAGCTCGGCGGGACCGCCGACCGTCTCGTCGAACGTGCGGTACACCTCGGGAGTGGAGAGCCCGTCGGCCTGCACCGCGAAGACCCAGTGGAACTCGCCCCGCGTCATCGCGGGGGTGAGCACGTCGCCCCGGCCCGTCCCGACGGCGGTGTGGCCCACGAGCCCGAACGCGACGTCGGCCCCGAGACCCGCGGCGATCTGCGTGAGCTCGGCGCGCGACAGCCCCGTGTCCCACAGGGCGTCGCATGCGACGAGCGCCGCGGCGGCGTCGGCCGACCCGCCCGCCATGCCACCCGCGACCGGGACCTCCTTGAGGATCTGCAGCCGCACGTCCGGCTCGACGCCCACGTGCTCGGCGAGCGCCACGGCCGCGCGCCAGGCGAGGTTCGTCGCGTCGGTCGGGACGACGTCGGCCTGCAGCCCGGACACGCTCAGGGACACGCCGGAGCCCGGCGGGACCTGGCTGGCGACCACCTCCTCGCTGAGACCGACGGCCTGGAAGATCGTCACGAGGGGGTGGTAGCCGTCGTCCTGGAGCGCGCCGACCCGCAGCGAGAGGTTGACCTTGCCCGGCGCGCGCACGCGGACGAACGGGGGTGGCGCTGCGGCGAGGTGCGATGTCACGCGTCCACTGTGCCAGGTCGCCCCGGGCGACGCCGCGCGGTCGGCGCCGGAACCCCGGGCGGGTCGGCGACGACGAGGTGCTCGGCGATGCGCGCGAAGTCGTGGACGTCCAGCACCTCGCCGCGCGCCTGCGGGTCGACGCCCGCGGCCTCGAGCGCCGCGACCGCGGCCGCAGACGAGCCGGCGATCCCCGCGAGGGCCGAGCGCAGCATCTTGCGGCGCTGGGCGAACGCGGCGTCGACCACGGCGAACACCTGCTCGCGCGTCGCGGTCGTGGCGGGCGGCTCGCGCCGGTCGAGCGCGACGAGCGCCGAGTCGACGTTCGGCACGGGCCAGAAGACGCTGCGACCGATCGTCCCGGCACGGCGCGCGTCCGCGTACCAGGCGGCCTTGACGGACGGCACGCCGTACGTGCGCGACCCGGGCGGCGCGGCGAGCCGGTCCGCGACCTCGGCCTGCACCATGACGAGCACGTGCTCGAGCGAGTCGAAGCGCTCGAGGAACGTGAGCAGCACGGGGACGGCGACGTTGTACGGGAGGTTCGCGACGAGCGCCGTGGGCGCCTCCCCCGGCAGCGACGTGACCTCGAGCGCGTCCGCGCCGACGACCTCGAGGCGGTCGCCGACGTCGGGCACGTGCGCGGCCACCGTCGTCGGGAGCTGCTCCGCGAGCACGGGGTCGATCTCGACCGCGACGACGCTCGCCCCGGCCTCGAGCAGTCCCAGGGTGAGCGACCCCAGCCCCGGGCCCACCTCGACGACGCGCTCGCCGGGACGCACGTCGGCAGCACGGACGATCTTGCGGACGGTACCGCCGTCGTGCACGAAGTTCTGGCCCAGCGTCTTGGTGGGGCGGACGCCGAGGCGCCCCGCCAGGTCACGGATCTCGGCCGGACCCAGCAGGGCGCCTCGGGTATCGCTCATGGGAGGAGAGCCTACCGACCCCCGGGGGACGACGGAGGGCGGGCCGCCGTGCGACCCGCCCTCCGTCCGTCCGCGCGACCGCGCTCAGCCAGGGCTCAGAGGAGCCCGAGCTTGCGCGCGCACGCGGGCCACTGGCCCCAGCCCGAACGGGCCTGGAGCGCCTGGGCGCGCTGCGTCTGCTCGGCCGCGGAGGCCTCGGACGGGAGGCCGGAGCCACCCATCGCCTGCCAGGTGCCGAGCGAGAACTGGTACAGGCCGTAGTAGCCGTTGCCGGTGTTGGTCGCCGGGTTGCCGCCGGACTCGCACTGCGCGAGCGCGGACCACACGCCCTCGGGCGCGGAGCCGAGGTCGGCCGCCGGGGCCGACGCCGCGGACGACCCGCTCGACGAGGAGCTGCCGGAGGAGGACCCGGACGTCGTCGCGGGCGCCGGCTCCGGCTCCGGCTCCGGACGCGCCTTGGTGCCCTGCACGAGGATCTTCGTCACCGGGGGCGTGGTCACGCCCTCGGAGACGAGCTCGCGGGACTCCTCGTCGCCGTCGACCGTGGTGACACGGTGGACCGTCGTGTGGACGCCGTCGACGCCCTCCTGCTTGACGACCTGGTCGAGGTCCTCGTAGCGGTTGGCGTCCTCCTCGGTGACCGTCTCGAACGGGACGGCCTCCTCGGTCGGGACCTCCTCGACCTTCACGCGCTGCACGACGAGCGAGACCGGCGGGGCGTCCTTCGCCGTGTCGTCGGAGCTCTCGGCATCCGTGCTCTCGGCATCCGTGCTCTCGGGCGCGTCGGCGGCCGGGTCGGCCGCGGCGGCGTCGTCGGTCGCCGCGGCGGCCTCGTCGGTCGCCGCGGCGTCCGCGGCGGCCTCGGTCGTGCTCGTCTTGGCGACGTGGACGCGGTCGAGCTCGCCGAGCACGATGCCCTGCTGGTCGAGGATCGCGTCGATGCCGATGCTGCCGTCGGGCGCGACCTTCGTCTCGCCGTCCGCGACGACGTTGACCGGGCCGTCCGCGTCCAGGCGGATCGGGAGGGAGGCGCGCTCGCCGGAGCGGGACGCCACGAGGCGCACGTCGCTGCCGCGCGAGGCGAGGGTCGTCAGGGCCTCGTCCGCGTCGAGCGCGGTGAGCCAGACGGAGGACTGGGAGCCATCGACCGAGACGGGGACCTCGCGGCCGTACCGCACGACGACGTCGCTGCCGCCGCGCAGGGCGGCGTCGACGTCGGGGACGACGAGGTCACGGTCGCCGACGGCGACCTCCTGCTCGGCGAGCAGGCCCTCGACGGAGCCGGCGAAGGTGGTGACGGTGGTGAGCTGACCGTCGACGTCGAGCTGGACGGTCTTGCGCGCGCTGCCGTAGGCGACCGCTCCGGTCGCGAGGAGGACGACGGCGGTGGCGCCGGCCACGAGGGGCCAGCGGCGACGGCGGGTGGCCGTGCTCGCGGGGCTCTGGGGGCTCTCCGCGGGGCCGTCGGTGGAGGTCTCGAAGGGGAACAGGGGGTTCTGGGGGTTGGTGTCGGCGCCGTCGGGGGCGCCGGCCGCGTCAGCGGTCCGGTGGAAGGGGTTCTTCACTCGGGTCCAGTCGTCGTGGGTCCCGGGCACGGAGGCTCGACGGCGCGTGCGCACCACCCGCGGCCCGCGGCGGACGTGCGTCCACCGCGGCGGGCGCACCTGGGTGCGACCACGGTTCTCGAGCGGCCGATCCGGCTGCCGGCGCCACACCGGCACCCCTTCCCCAGGGCCCGACGACGGCGCACCGCCCGCGCGGTCCTGGCCCCGAGCCGGTCCGGAAGGATCGGCCTGGAGCCCCGTTCGCACGCGAGCGACGTTCGACCGTAACCGATCCGTTATCGAAGTCCAACCCGCCCGAGGGTAGACTGAGAGGTTCTGTCCGAGTTCCTCCGCGAATGTCGTGTCGTCTCGGTGCGACTCTCACCCGCGACGAGCACCCACGGGCCTCGGCGCGCCTCTCAGTACCAGTTCTTCTCGACCGAGTGGGCCCAGGCCGCGCACGGCGTGCCGTACCTGCCCTCGATGTAGCCGAGGCCCCAGGTGATCTGGGTGACCGGGTTGGTCCGCCAGTCGGCGCCCGCGCTCGACATCTTCGATCCCGGCAGCGCCTGCGGGATCCCGTACGCGCTCGAGCTCGGGTTGGCGGCGTCGACGCGCCAGTTGCTCTCCTTGGTCCACAGCTTGTCGAGGCACGCGAACTGGTCGTCGCCCCACCCGCGCTGCGCGGCGAGCGAGCGCCCGACGGCCCGCGCCGAGCCGGGGTCCACGGAGACCGACGTGTCCATCGTGCCGATCTTGATGATCTCGTTGCGCGGCTCGGTCGTCACGACGCGCGTGAGGACCGTGCGCGAGACCTCGGCTCCGGCCAGCGTCTGCACCGAGTACGTCGTCACCGCCTCGCCGACGCGACCGGACTGGATCACGACCCGGTGACCCTTCGGCAGGTTCGGGTCCTCGATCTCCTCGGTCTCGAACGCCAGCACCTCGGTCGACGTGTCCGACGTCGCGGCGGCCCGGCTCACGAGGACGAGCATGCCGTCCACCGCGGCGGCGTCCAGCGGGGCGGACGTGTCGTCACCCTCCGCCAGGACGATCCCCGCGGTCTCGAGGACGCCGCGCACCGCGGGCTCCGCGGTCGTGATGGGCAGGACCGCGCCGTCGACCGCGACGTGGACGGTCTTGAGCGTCGAGACGCGGATCGGCTCGCGGCCCAGGGCCTGGGAGCGCGACACGTCGGTCACCGCGCCCTCGGCGCGCGGGCCGAGGTAGGTGAGCAGCTCGCCCACGGTGCGGGCCGTCGTCGAGATCGTCTGGAGCTCGCCGTCGATCTCGATCGTCACGTCCTGGCTGGTGCGCACCATGATCGTCGAGCCGTCGCGCGCCCGGTCGCCGAGGCCCGGCTCGACGAGGTCGTCGGCGCCCACGGCGAGGTTCTGGTAGTCGAGCACCTGCGCGACCGTGCGGCCGTAGGCCGAGACGTCGTAGAGCTCGCCGTCGACGTCGATCGTGACGCTCTTGTGCATCGTGGCGAACGCTCCGGTCGCGACGACGAGGCTCGCGACGACGACCCCCTGGGCGGCGAGGCGTTGCAGGCGTCGGCGACCGGTTCCGTCAGGTGCGAGCACGCGCAGGGTCCCTTCTGCAGGGGAACGGACCCCGGCGAGCGCCGGGTCCGGTGTGATGGAGCGCGTCGCTGCGTCGTGCGCGACGTCCGGACCTGACCGTAGCCGATACGTGACCCCGGGCGAAACCTCCGGTTCGCCCGGAACCGCACCGCCGGGCCGGGCCTGCCGTCACCACGCCCCGTAGACGGCGACCGACGTCGCGGCGAGCTGCGCGCACACGACCTCGAGCGGGCGGTCGGCGGCCTCGGCGACCGTACGGACCGTGGTCGGCAGGACGTACGGGGCGTTCGGTCGACCGCGGTACGGGTGGGGCGTGAGGTACGGGGCGTCGGTCTCGACCATGACCTGATCGAGCGGTACCGCCCGCAGCGCGGAACGCAGCTCGTCGTTCGCGCGGAACGTCACCGGGCCCGCGAACGAGAGGTACCAGCCCTGCTCGGCGCAGTACCGGGCCATGGCCTCGTCGCCCGAGTAGCAGTGGAAGACCGTGCGCTCCGGGGCACCGTCACGCGCCAGGACGTCGAGCACCTCGGCGTGCGCGTCGCGGTCGTGGATCTGCAGCGCCAGACCGAGCTCCTTCGCGAGCGCGACGTGCGCACGGAAGGACTCGCGCTGTACCGCCTCACCTCGCGCACCTGTACGGAACAGGTCCATCCCGGTCTCGCCGATCGCCCGCACGCGGTCGTTCGCGCGCGCGATCGCCGCGATCTCGGCGATCGCGTCGTCGAGCGGGACCACGTGGTGCTCCTGCGGGTCGGGCTCCAGCCCGTCCGGCCCCACCTCGCGCACCCCGCCGTGCAGCACCGCCTCGTTCGGGTGGATCGCCACCGCGCCGAGCAGCCGGCCCACCTGCTCGGGCGGGACGCCCGACTGCTCGGCGACCGACGTCGTCCCCCACGCCTCCGGGACCCCGCGCAGCAGCGCGTCGGTCCATCGCGCGGAGGGCAGGTCGCAGCCGACCTGGACCACCCGGTCGACCCCGACGGCCGACGCCCGCGCGAGGTGGTCCGCCACGCCCGGGGGCGGGACGTCGTCCGGAAGGACGCGCGCGATCGAGTCCAGGTGCGTGTGGTTGTCCACCACCGGGACGGGCAGCGGTTCCGGGTCCGGCGGCCACCCGCGCTCGCGGTTCCTCGCCATGGCTCAGCAGCTCCTCGTGCTCGACGACGTCGGTCCGGCCGACCAGGTCCCGCGCCGAGGTAGAGGCCCGGTACCGCGAGGTAGAGGCCTGGTCATGACCACGCCTCTACCTCGCGCGACCACGGTTCTACCTCGGCGGACCAGGCCTCTACCTCGCGGTCAGGCGGTCTCGCGCAGGCGGTCGAGCTCCTCCTCGACGATCGAGTCGTCGAGCTTGGTGAAGATCGGGCTCGGCTTGGCGACGGGCGTGCCCGGCACGACCGCGCGCGGCGCCCAGGTCGCCAGACCTTCGGCGCGGTAGTCGCCCGTGATGACCGGGTAGTGGCGCGAGTCGTCGTCCAGGTCGGTGACCTCGTCGATCCGCGGCTGCGGCGCGAGCGTGCCGGTGCCGCCGAACGTCTCGTGCACCTGCTGCGCGGAGAACGGCAGGAACGGGGACAGGACCGTGTTGAGGTCGCTCACGGCCTGCGTCACGGTGTGCAGGACGGTCGCGAGCCGGTCCGGGTCCGTCTTGAGCTTCCACGGCTCGGTGTCCGAGACGTACTTGTTCACCTCGCCGACCGTCTTCATCGCCTCGGCGACCGCCGCGCGCTGACGGTGGGACTCGATGAGCTCGCCGACCCGGCCGAACGCCGTCGTCGTCGTCGCGAGGACGCCCTCGTCGATCGGCAGGCGCTGCCCCGGCTCCGGGATCGCGCCGAAGTTCTTGTGCACGAGGTTGGCGGTGCGGTTGACGAGGTTGCCCCAGCCCGCGACGAGCTCGTCGTTCGTGCGGCGCTGGAAGTCCGCCCACGTGAAGTCGACGTCCTGCGTCTCCGGACCGGCGGACGCGACGTAGTAGCGGAACGCGTCCGGCTGGTAGCGCGCGAGCATGTCGCGCACGTAGATGACCAGGCCGCGCGAGGACGAGAACTTCTGCCCCTCGACGTTGAGGAACTCGCTCGACACGACCTCCGTCGGCAGCTGCAGGTTCCCGTACGGGCCGGGCTCCCCGCCCTTGCTCCCCCGGCCGTCGTAGCCGAGCAGCTCGGCCGGCCAGATCTGGGAGTGGAACGTGATGTTGTCCTTGCCCATGAAGTAGTACGAGCGGGCGTCCGGGTCGTTCCAGAACGCGCGCCACGCCTCGGGGTCACCGCTGCGCCGCGCCCACTCGATCGACGCCGACAGGTACCCGATCACCGCGTCGAACCACACGTACAGGCGCTTGTTCGGGTTGGACTCCCAACCCTCGAGCGGCACGGGGATGCCCCAGTCGATGTCGCGCGTCATCGCCCGCGGGCGGACGTCGTCGAGCAGGTTGAGCGAGAACTTCAGGACGTTCGGACGCCACTCCGTGCGCGTGCGCAGCCAGTCCCCCAGCGCGTCGACGAAGGCCGGCAGGTCGAGGAAGAAGTGGTTCGACTCGACGAACTTGGGCGTCTCGCCGTTGATCCGGCTGTGCGGGTTGATGAGGTCGATCGCGTCGAGCTGGTTGCCGCAGTTGTCGCACTGGTCGCCGCGCGCGCCGTCGTAGCCGCAGATGGGGCACGTGCCCTCGATGTAGCGGTCCGGCAGCGTGCGGCCCGTCGACGGCGAGATCGCGCCCATGGTCGTGCGCTCGACCATGTACCCGTTCTTGTGGACCGTGCGGAACATCTCCTGCACGACGGCGTAGTGGTTGCGCGTCGTGGTCCGCGTGAACAGGTCGTACGACAGCCCGAGCTGGTGCAGGTCCTCGACGATGACGCGGTTGTACCGGTCCGCGAGCTCCTGGGGCGTCACGCCCTCCTTGTCCGCCTGGACGAGGATCGGCGTGCCGTGCTCGTCGGTGCCCGAGACCATGAGGACGTCGTGACCCGCCATGCGCATGTGCCGGCTGAAGACGTCCGACGGGACACCGAAACCTGCGACGTGGCCGATGTGGCGCGGCCCGTTGGCATACGGCCACGCCACGGCCGAGAGGATGTGGGTCATGGTGCCCGATCCTAGTCGGGACCGGCGCCCGGTCGGGGCCGCGGTCCGGGTCCCGGCCACGCCTGGTCCGCCCATGGTCACGCGTCGCTCACGCGGACGTCGACCGTGGAGAAGCCGGCCTCCCGGGCGAGGAGCACCCACCGTTGCACCGCCGGACCCGCCACCTCGTGCCCGGTGGGCGTGAGCGTCATCCAGACGCTCGCTCCTCCAGGCCGGTCGGGTCGCGGCTCGGCCGGTGGCTCGGAGACGAAGACGCTCGCCCTGAGGGCGTCGAGATCGCCCGACGCGGTGGCGAAGGCGCCGGTGAGCACGGCCGCGACCAGCGGCGCCCCCGCCGGGTCGAGGCAACGGACGTCCACCAGGGCGTCGTCCCGCTCCAGCAGGACGGAGACGTCGAACCCCTGCGCGTCCCCCGCACGCGTCGACCCGCAGATTCGCTCGCTCAGCACGTCGAGGTCGGGACGGCTCGGCCGCTGGTCGACGGTCACGCTCAGGACGACCCTGACCGTCGGCTCGAGGAACCCTCGCCCGATCCGCTCGGGCCCGGTCGTCGCGGCGACACCAGGCCACGCCCCGGCCTCGGCGACCAGGTCGGCGACGTACCGCTCGTCGTCCTCGTCCACGCCGCGCCACGCGCGCCACCCGTCCTCGGCGACCGGCACCGAGCGGTCGAGCGCCCGTCCGAGCAGCACCCCGCCGACCGCCGCCACCGACACCACGAGAAGAAGGAGCACCGTCGCGGGCACGAGCACGGTACGTACCCGCCCGTCCCTCCCGCTCCGCCTTCTTCGCCCTCGTCGTCCCACGCCCGGACGGTATCGAGCCGGGCGCTCACTCCGGTGGTGACGGCGTGCAGAGCCGGCCGAGGATCCGGGGACGACGATCGGTACCGGCCGATCAGTACCAGTTGACCGACTGCGAGTGCGACCAGGCACCGCACGGCGTGCCGTAGGAGCCGGCGATGTAGTTCAGGCCCCACGCGATCTGCGTCGCGGGGTTGGTCGCCCAGTCGGCCCCGGCGCTCGCCATCTTCGACCCGGGCAGGGCCTGCGGGATGCCGTAGGCGCTCGACGTCGGGTTGTCCGCCGTGGTGGTCCAGTTGGACTCCTTGGTCCACAGCTTCTCGAGGCACGTCCACTGCTCACCGGTCCAGCCGCGCGCGGCCGCGAGTTGCTGCCCGATCGTGCGCGGATCCGTCGGGCGCTCCTGCGTGCCGGTGACGACGACCTCGTCCACGGGCGCGGTCGTGACCTCCTCGGAGAGCTGCTCGCGCGACTCCTCGACGCCGTCGACGAGCGTGACCTCGAAGGTCGTCGTCGTCACGCCGTCGGCGCCGGCCTGGGCGACGACCGACTCGTCGGTGTACCTCGACCCGTCGGCCTGCTGCACGGTGCCGTGCGCGACGGGCGCCGTGTCCTGCTGCTGCTCGACGACGACGCGCTGCACGACGAGCGACACCGTGGGGTCGCCGGCCGCGGCCGCGTCGACGCGCTGGACGCTCACGCGGTCCAGCTCGCCGAGCTCGATGCCTTGCTCGTCGAGGATCGCCTCGATGCCGATGCTCCCGTCGGGCGCGACCTTCGTCTCGCCGTCCGCGACCACGTTCACCGGGCCGTCCGTGTCGAGGCGCAGGTCGAGCGAGGCACGCTCGCCGGAGCGTGAGGCGACGATGCGCACGTCCCCGCCGCGCTCGGCGAGGGTCTGGAGGGCCTCGTCGGCGTCGAGCGAGGTCAGCCAGACGTCCGACTGCTCGCCGTCGGTCTGGACGGTGACCTGCTTGCCGAGGCGCACGACCACGTCGTCGCCGTCGTTCAGCGTCGCGTCCGGCTCGGGAGCGACGACGTCCCGGTCGCCGACCTCGACACCGGCGGCCTCGAGCGCGCCGTTCACCGAGCCGGAGAGGGTCGTCACCGTCGTGAGCTCGCCGTCGACGTCGACCGTCACGGTCTTGCGCGCCTCGCCGTACGCGACGGCGCCGGACCCGACGAGCGCGACGGCGGTGACCGCCGCGACGATCGACCAGCGGCGGCGGCGCGTCACGTGGAGCTCGTGCGTGGCGCGGACGGCGCGGCGGCTCGGGGCGTGCGGGGTCTCGGCGGGGTCGCGAAGGGTGGACGCCAGGTCCTGCGGCGCGGCGGGAGTGGTCGCGCCGTCGTTCTCGGGCGCGCGGGAGCGGAAGGGGTTGTGCACAGTGGTCCAGTCGTCAGGGGTCCCGGGCACGGGTGTCGACGGCGCACGCGCCCTTCCGGGGCGCCCCGCACCACGGTGCGGGCGTCACCCGGCCTCGATCAGCCGATCCGGCGTCCAGCGGCCCGCCGGCAGTCGAAGCTCTGCAGGGGCCATGTCCCGCGGCCGGTCCTTACACCTGTCCCCGGTGGGCCGCAACGCGAGACACTCGACCGTAACCGATTCGTTATCGCACTCCAAACCGACTGGTCAGCCCGGGATCACGGCCCCGACCCGGCCGCGGTCGAGCACGACGGGGAACGCGGTCGAGTCAGCCCGCCGGTGCCAGGGTGACGCGCAGCAGACGGTCGTCGCCGTCGCGCGGGTCACCACGCCCGTCCGTGTTGTTCGTCAGCACGTAGAGCACCCCGCTCCCGTCGTCGCCGAGCGGCGTCGCCGGGTCGACGAGGACCGCGCGCAACCGCCCCCGGTCCGCGAGCACCGACTGCGGCGCACCGAACGCGTCCGCCGACGCCCCGCCGTCGGGCGACACGAACGGCACCCGCCACAGGGTCTCGCCCCGCAGCCCGGCGAGGTACGCGCCCTCGCGCGTCACGGCGAGCCCGCTCGGGGACGCGTCCGACGTCGCCCACGTCGCCACCGGGTCCACGAAGCCCGACGCCGCACCACCGGACCCCTCGACCTCGGGCCAGCCGTAGTTGCCGCCGGGTACGACCACGTTGAGCTCGTCGAACGTGTCCTGCCCGAACTCCGCCGCGAGCATGCGGCCCGTGACGTCCCAGCCGATCCCCTGGACGTTGCGGTGCCCGAGGCTCCAGACCGGCGAGGCGGGGTCCGGGTTCCCCGGCGCGGGCGCGCCGTCGACCGTGACGCGCAGGATCTTGCCGTTGAGCGTGCCGGCGTCCTGCGCCCCGCCGCGCTGCTGCGCGTCGCCCGTCGTGACGTAGAGGTAGCCGTCGGGGCCGAACGCGAGCCGACCGCCGTCGTGCGTCGACGCGGCCGGGATGCCCTGCAGGACCGGGGTGAGCACCGACAGCTCCCGACCCGCGAGCGTCCCGCGCAGGACCTCGTTGCCGCCGGACGCGGTGCGGTAGACGAACACCTCCCCCGGAGCGGCGCTGCCGTCGGACCCGACCGCGACCCCGAGCAGGCCCGACTCCCCGCGGGCGACCGTCCCGTCATGCAGGTCGTCCGCGCCCGGTCCCGTCACCGGCTCGACGGCGCCGGTCGCCGGGTCCACGACGACCAGCCGGCGCTCGCCGCGCAGCGAGACGAGCAGCGTCCCGTCCGCCGACGCGGCCAGCCCCCACGGCGCCGGGAGCCCGGTCGCGACGTCGGCCACGTCCACCCGCACCTCCGGCACCACGACGAGGCCGGGTCCGGACGTCGGCTCGGCCGTCGGCGCCTCGGCCGTCGGGCCCGGCTCGCTCGCGGTGGTCGTCGCGCTCGAGGGCGCGGGTGCGGGCTCGCGCGCCTCGTCCGCCGTGCACCCCGCGACCCCGACGACCACGCCGACGAGCACCGCGACCGGCGCGGTCGCGCCCCGAGGGGAGCCGCCCGCGCGGCGAAGATCTCGATGGCGTCGCACAGGACCATCGTCGCGCACGAGCGTCCCCCCGCGCGCAGAACCGGTGATCGGCGTCACACTGAGAACGAGGGGGCGGGTCCTCCCGCCTCACCGAGTCCCTCCGGGAGGGGCGTCATGAAGGCAAAGGTGCTCAGCTTCGTCGTCGCCGCCGTCGCGTACGGCATCACGCTCGTCATCGCGAACCTGGTCCTCGAAGGCATGACCATGAGCTGGTTGTGGGGGCTCGTCGCGGTCGCGCTCTTCACCGTGACGATCACCCTCCTGCGCCCGCTCGTGGTGCGGCTCCTCGGCAAGCACGTCCACGGCTGGACGTGGACCCTGGGGATCGTCACCGTGCTCGGCTCGCTCGTCGTCACCACGCTGCTGTCCCCGTCGAGCGGGTTCGACATCGACGGCTTCTGGACGTGGGTGTGGGCGACGCTCATCGTCTGGGTCGGGACGGTCGTCTACGACCTCGTCGACGACCGCGCCGTCGCCGCGGCGGGGCGGCAGGTCGACAAGTACCAGGGACGTCACAGCCAGCCCCCGCCGTCGGCGGCTCCCGCCTGACCGTCAGAGGCGGGTCAGGCCGCGCTTGAGGCCGCGGACCGCCTGGCCGATGCGGTGCTCGTTCTCGATGAGCGCGAAGCGGACGAACTCGTCGCCGCCCGGGCCGAAGCCGACGCCCGGGGAGACGGCGACGTCGCACGCCTCGACGAGGTGCGTCGCGAACTCGATCGAGCCCATGTCGCGGTAGGGCTCGGGGATGCGGGCCCAGGCGAACATCGTGCCGCCGGGCTTGTGGATGTCCCAGCCGATGCGCTGCAGGCCGTCGTACAGGGCGTCGCGACGCGACGCGTAGACGGACGAGATCTCCTGCGGGAACTCCGTCGCCTCGTTGAGCGTCACCGTGGCGGCGATCTGGATCGGCTGGAACGTGCCGTAGTCGAGGTAGCTCTTGAGCTTGGCGAGCGCGCCGACGACGTCGCGGCGGCCCACGAGGAACGCCACGCGCCAGCCCGCCATGGAGAACGACTTCGTCATGGAGTAGAGCTCGACCGCGACCTCGCGCGCGCCGTCGCACTCCATGATCGACGGCGGCTCGAACCCGTCGAACGTCATGTCCGCGTAGGCGAGGTCGTGCACGAGGACGACGTCCTTGTCCCGGGCCCAGTCCACGAGGCGCTGGAGGTCCTCCTTGGTCGCGACCGTCGTCGTCGGGTTGTGCGGGAACGACAGCACGACGACGCGCGGCTTGGGCCAGCCCAGCTCCCACGCCTCGATGATGCGGTCGATGTACCCCGCGGCGTCGGTCCCGT
>CAZFUQ010000034.1:0-23076 GCA_964521905.1 uncultured Cellulosimicrobium sp. | reverse complement strand
AACCCAACGTTTGCCCAGGTCACAGCCCCCTCAACCGACCTTTCCGGAGCCCTGGTCATGCGGTGAGTACGAGGTTGGCGGCGGGTTGATCGTGTCGGGCGTGGTGGCGTAGGCCTGCTGCGATGTTCGTCCATCCGGCCAGTCGTAGCAGGCCGATCACCAGGCTTCGCAGGGTGGCCATGACTCGCGGGGCCACGCCGGCGCGGATGCGGGAGGCGTCCTCGCCGAAGGTCACGTCCCGTACCCAGTGCAAGCGGTTCTCGATGTGCCAGTGCGACTGCACCCAGGCCGCGAGGACCTGAGGTGGCGCGGCGCGGACGTCGGCGCTGGTGACGAGGTAGGCGACCTCGACCGTCTTCTTGCCGCCTCGGGTGACGGTGCGGCGCAGCTGGGCGACCTGCGCGGCACCGGTGAACTCGATCCAGTCCGGGACCTGGACGACCTTGATGGTGCGCGTGACCCTACGCCCGCGCGTGCGCTCCGAACGTGTGCTGGCGTGCACGTCCTTCCACGGCAGCCGCTTCAACCGTCCGAACAGCGTGGGCTGGTTGCCCTTGACGGTCAGGACGTAGTCGGCCCCGGCCGCCACGAGCCGGGCAGCGGTGGCGTGCTGGGCGTGCAACGCGTCCATCGTGACGACCGCACCGGCGAGCCCGGCGCTGCAGTCAAGGACGTCTAGCAGGTCCCGTGCGGCGATGATCTCCCCGCCCTTGTCGGGCGTGGCGACCTGGCCGAGCACGAGGCCGCTACCGTGCGCCAGCGCGGCGACCAGGTGCGGTGCCGTGCGCGCCCGGGTGCGGGCACCGCGGACCGTCTTGCCGTCGATCGCGATCACCCGGCGCCCCTCGACCGTCCCAGCGCGGGTAGCGGCCCACACACCCAACAAGCGGTCCAGCAGATCCGCGTCCAGGGCGGCGAACAACCGGCGGAACGTCGACTCATCAGCACGACCCGCGAGCCCGAGACCGGCCAGGACGTCCGGATCCACGGCCGCGACCCACTGCCCGATCGCGGTGAACCCCCGCATGCCCGCACTCATCGCGGCGACCGCTACCGCGACGAGCCCGGCCGCACGGTGGCGAACCCCGCGCCGCGAACGTGGATCCACAAGACGTCCCAACACGTCAAGAAGATGCACATGACGCGGCGTGGCCGTCGTCCTCGCGGACGACACCTGGGAAGATGAGAACAAGCGGGCGTGCTCCAGCCTGACAGACGGATTGGTGTGAGAACCTCCATCCTCCCAGGTCAGAGCACGCCCGCGCTGCTACCCGAGACCAGCATCCTTGCCCGTCACACCCTGCTCAACCGACTTTGCCGGGGCCCTGGGCGACCCAGCGTTGCCGCTTCTCGTTCCAGTAGACGCCACCTTCGCCTCGTGAGCGACGCGGCGGTTTCTTCGACTGCTCGGTCACGCTGCACCGTCCGAGAGGCTGTCGACGTATTCACGCACCGCTTCGACGGGCACCAGGCGGCGGGTTCCGACCTTGACGGTACGCAGGGCACCGCACCGGATCAGCTCGTAGACGACGGTCCGCCCGACACGCAACACCTCGGCAGCTTCCTCGACCCGGTAGAGCAGCGGGGCGACCTGGCTGGCGGTGATCGACTCATTCCTCGACATCTCTCCCCCAAGGGCGTTGTTGCCGGCACCAGCAGTGCCGGCGAGGGAACTTCCCTCACACCCTGGGAATGCCTCCCGAGGGCCGACGGAGTAACAGGCGAACCTGAACTCTATGGGCCGACGACGAACCCGCGCAGACCCGGATGTGTCCATGCGGTGTTACTCCGCAGCCGCCGAACAGGCATTCCTCTGGCGAGGGCCATCCGCCTCGACACCCGCCACGACCGGAGGGATCCAGGGCCATGAGGACACAGAACACCAGGGGGTTGCCTTTCACGCGCCGCTGCGACTCGTGCGACGCCGCCGCCGTCGGGACCATCACATTCATCGCCGTCGACCGCGAGCACCGTTACGCCGTCTGTCTCGACTGCGCCTCCGACGCGCTCACCCACCCCGCCAGGCACGTCCGTCTGCGCTTCACTGTCGCCCGTACCGGCGCCGAGGTCACCCGAGGTGTGAGCGGCGGTGCCGCATGACCACGCCCACCTTCGATACGGCAGACGTCCTGGCAGCGCTGGAGCGTATGACCAGCGACCAGCGCGTCGAGTGGGTCGCGATGATCAAGAGCGCTTCGGTGAACCTGTCGAACGCCGAGTACGCGTTCGCCGGCAACGCACCCGACGCGAAGCCCGACCCCGACACGTGGGCGGCGGACTCCTTCTGGCTCGGCACCTACCAGCTCGATCGCGCCCTCGAACAGATCACGCCGGACCCGAACACCGGGAGGACCCAGCCGTGACCGCCCCTGCTGCACTGCGACGTGACGGGGCCGAGATCCTCGACGACGTCCGCGACGCACTTTCCCGCTACTGCATCCTCCCGAGCCGCCACGCCTACACCGCGGTCACGCTGTTCTGCGCGTACACCCACGCCGCCGCGGTGTTCGACTTCGCCCCACGCCTGGTGCTGACGAGTCCGGAGAAGCGCAGCGGCAAGACGCGCTGCATGGAGATCATCCACCAGTTGGCCCACAAGTCGCTGTCGACGGCGAACGCCTCGACCGCCGCGCTGTACCGCTCCCTTGCCGAGCCGCGAACCGTCCTGCTCGACGAGGCAGACACGATCTTCGGCACCCGGCTCAAGGCCGAACAGCACGACGACCTGCGCGGCCTGCTCAACGCCGGGTTCCAACGCGGCACCCCTGTCGTGCGCTGGGACGCATCCAAGCGCGAGCTCGAGGAACTGCACACCTTCGCCCCCGTCGTGCTGGCCGCCATCGGCCGGCTGCCCGATACGATCATCGACCGGGGCATCAACATCGCGATGCGACGACGCAAGCCTGCCGAGAGGGTCGAGCCGTTCCGCATCTCTCGCGACGCCGAGCCGCTGCGGTCACTGGCGTACGAGCTGTGCGTGTGGATCGAGGACAACGCTGCCGCCCTCAAGCGTGCACGTCCCGGCATGCCTGTCGTCGACCGCGCCGCCGACCTGTGGGAGCCACTGGTCGCGGTGGCCGACCTCGCCGCTGGGCCGTGGCCGACTGCTGCCCGGGCGGCCGCCGTCGCGCTCACCGAGGACGCTGCCCACGCTGACGCCGACCACTCCGCCGCGCACGAACTGCTCGCCAACGCCCGCGATGTCCTGGCCACGACTCGTGGAGAGTTCGTCACCACCGAGACCCTCATCGCCGCCCTGATCGCCCTGCCCGAGTCCCGGTGGGCCGACGAGGGACTGACCGGCCGGCGCCTGGCGATGATGCTCAAGGGCTACGGCGTGCCCGTGGGCCGCAACCCCTCGACGTCCAAGCGAGAGCGCGGCTACCGACGCGCCGACTTCACCGACGCGTTCGAGCGCTACCTCAAACTCACTGAGGCGAGTTCGAAGGCACCTATACGTCCGGAAGCGTCCGATCAGGTCCGCACCCCACCTGACCTGCGGTAACAACCTGTCCATTTGCCGGGTGTCGGACGGATCAATCCGTCCGACACCAGAGCGCTCCGCAGATCACAGCCCTGTCGGCCGGATCGGACGGATGGCGGTATTCGACGCCACGAGAGTCGAACGACACGGAAGTGGGAAGGTTGTCCACATGGCCGAACCGACGATCTCCAAGACGCCGATGACCGACCGCCCGGAGATCGTCTGCCTGTGCGGCTCGACCCGGTTCGCTGACGAGTTCCGCGCCGTCAACCTTGAACTGACTCTCGCAGGAGCCATCGTCGTCGCCCCCGGTCTGTTCGCGCACGCTGGCGACGAGGTCACCGACGAGCAGAAGGCCAGGCTCGACGCGCTTCACCTGGCGAAGATCGACCTTGCCGACCGCGTCGTGGTGGTCAACCCGGGCGGGTACATCGGCGAGTCCACGCGTCGGGAGATCGACCACGCACGCCGAGCCTGCACGCCGATCGAGTTCACCCACGCGATCCAGGCCTGATGAGCACCGCCTACGCAGCAACAGATCCCACTGGTCGACCCGGTCTTGTGAACCATGCGAGCAGGCCAGACGCGGCCTCACGGCGGGCAGGCTCTGTGCGGCCGAGGTGCTCGACCAGGCCCGAAGCAGCAACAGTGGCGGCGTCGACGGGCTGGTCGAAGGCGGTGCGTTGCTCGACCCACCACCTCGTCAGGGTTGACGTCGCCTCGACGAGGGTCGCGAACAGGCCGAGATCGACCGCATCGGTCGGGCGCAGCGACTGGCCTGCTTCGAGGCGTGCCAGGGCCCAGGGCCGCCAGTCGATGTGGCAGCGCCGCACGATGGCTCGGGTCGACGGCACGCGCCCTGCGGCCACTGCCTGCAGCGCGTCGGCGATGTCGGCGCGCAGGTGCGGTGAGTGGTTGCGACCGATGGCTGCAGCGATCGTCGCCCACGCGGCGTCTCCGAGGCGAGACTCGACGTGCAGGCGCAGCTCGGCGAGCGCGGCCAGTCGCGGGTCGACAGCAGCCGGTTCGCCGGTGCCGTCCATGAGCGGGACGAGCTCGCTCCTGTGCACGTGGGTCGCGTAGGCCTTCTTCACGCGACGGGCGACTAGATTGCGGGCGACGGCGAACGTCCAGCGCCGCTGGTCCTCGTCACACAGGGTGGTCCATTGATCGCGCTTGGTCCACAGGACCTCGACGACGTCACCGACGACCTCGCTCGTGGCACTGGCGAGGTCGCCGAGCTCATCGCGCACGACGGCGGTGGTTCCGGCAGTGCGAAGGCGCCGGTGCACGTAGCCCTCGACGTCGGCAGCCAGCGCGATCACGCGGGCGCCGATTTCGTCGTCATCGCACATCGAAGCCGCCGCGTCGGCGGCCGGGGTTCGGGTCAGCGTCGCCATGTCTCAGCCTCCTGACGGTGTGCCATCTGCGATCGCAGGTTTCGTAGCCATCGCCGCCCGGTCGCCTCGGAGCCGGCGAACCCCGCTTCGACGGCCATCCGGCCGGTCGGGCGAACCCCCGCCTGCTCCTGGGCTGCCACCCACGCGGCGAAGTCGTCGGCCTCCGCGCCTGCGGTCTGCTCGACGTCGGTGTCCGACGGTTCCGCGACCGGCATGGAGAGGGCGCCCGAGGGCGTGTCCTTGGTGTCGGGGGCGGCGAGCTGCGCCCGCGCGGAAACGTTCGGCTCCTTGGCCTGCGCGGAGACGGCGACCGCGACCGGTTCGGCGGCGGGTTCGTGGTCGCGTTCCTCGCCGCGCCGTACGGCAATCAGGACGAGCATGTGAGTGGTCAGCAGCAGCGACAGTGACGGCACCGAGGAGAACAGCGATGCGACCGGCCGGGAGAGCTCCATGTGCCCGACGGGGACGGGCTCGGCGTGCAGAAAGTTGCCGGTCCACGAGGCGGCTGCGAAGACGATCAGCAGGACCCATGCGTACCAGGTGCCCGCCGCACCACGGGCGCGGAACCGGAACGCAGCCCATGTGCCGAACAGAATGACCGTGTCGATCGTCAGCGGGAACATCCACGCCAACCGCGGGGTGATGCCCGACGCGATACCGACCGCGCGCAGCGCGTTGAACGACAGCGTGAACGCCATGACCGCAGCGACCGTGCACAGCACCACACCCGGCCACAACGCCCCCGCCAGGGGCCGACGCCCGCTCACCGCGCCGGCCTCGCGGTTCGAAGACCGAGGTCGACGGCGATCCGCTCGAGGTCGGCGATGGCCTCACCCACCGCATCCGACGCGATGCCACGCACCCGCTCGCGGTAGACGGCATCGGTGACCCACTCGTCGGCACCGACGATGTGCTCGGCAAACGTTCGCGCCGCGCAGCGCAGCGTCGACGCCTTGAGCTCGGCATGCTCGAGCAGCACCTCGCCCCTGGGCCGACTGGACGCCGGTGCTACTGGTACCAGGTCGACGACGGCGCCGCCCGTGGCACCCGCCCCGACGGGCGGGCCGGCCGGCAGGCGGCCAGCCGCAACCAGAGCGCGCTTGTGATCCGAGACGGTCGCCTGACCGATCCCCAGGTACACGGCGACCTGCCGCTGCTTGAGCCCAGCTGCGAGCAGCCCGTGGATCTGTTCTCGCAGTTCGGTCGAAGCCATCGGTTCTCCCTGAAGCCAGCGGATGCGTACACCAGGGGAATGCCTCAATTGCGGGCTCGGAGTAACAGAGCCACCTCAAGTTGTTGCCGGAGCGAATCGCTGATGCGGCATCCGGCGCGCAGGTAGGTTCAGCAGTGGGTTTGCCCTCAACCACCGCCGAGCAGCGGCTCGACGTCGCCGGGCACCGCCCGCGGTTGGTATCACGCCACGTGGCAGAGTGTCTGCGTGAACGCAGCGCTCGAGGCAGACCCGCTCCCACCGATCCCCGGGCGCGTCCCGGCGCGCGAGCGCAGGGTCAGCGTCATCACACATCCTGAGGCGACCCACCATGTTGACCATCTGGTCGGCGGTCAGTTCGACTCAAGTCTGCCACCACGCGGAGAACGTCAGGCGGAGGCAACCGCTGCAACCCTCAGCAACCGGATCGATGGAGCGACCCAGATCGCGATCTGCAGCATCCGATCTGCGACGCACCCGGCAGACAGCCGAGGTCGTAGGGAAAGTGTTGTGCAGCCAAACCATCCTTGATCCCCGGTTGCGGGAGAAGTCGTTCGGAGATGCAGGAGGACGACCGCTATCGTGGCTCGACGCACGGTCCGTGACACCGCCCGCCGTCGGCGACCGCCTCCGTCATCGTGACGGCCCCGCAGGCTCCGAGACCCGGCTGGACGTGGCTCGGCGTATCTACGAAGCGATGGCGGACATACTCATGCTCGATGTCGACGAGCTTGTGGTCGTGACGCACGGCTTCGCGGCAGGTCTCGTCGTCGCCGCCTGGATCGGTATGCCGATCCAGGCGGCCGGTCACGTCGCGTTCCCGGTGCCGTCGGGCAGCATCACGACGCTCAGCGAGGACGCCTACTTTCACAACCGTGCTGTCGTCTCTGTCGGCGACGTCAGCCACCTCGGCTGCTGAGCATCGCGCGACCGCTCCGAGAAGCCTGCTTCGGAATCTCCGAGAGGTCAGGTCGACCCCGCCAACAGCGTCCCGCTCGCCGGTTCGACCCCGAGGGCCTACAACGAGACCACGTTGCTCCCGGCGAGCGTCCCGTGGGTGTCGAACGCCAGCGGAGCCAGGGACTCCAGGTCAATGTCCCGGTATGCGGCGTGCGGCTGGAGCAGCACGGACACGTCTGCCTTCCCGAGCTCCTGATCGAGTTCCTCGGCGCGGGACGCCGGGACGCCGGAATTCCATCGCTCCAGGTAGGGGTCGTGCCAGACGACCTGTGCGCCGCGACCGACCAGCTCGGCGGCCAGGCCGTAGGCCGGGGACCCGCGGTCGTCCGCGACGTCCGGCTTGTATGTCACCCCGAGTAGGAGGACCCGGGCGCCGCGTACGCCGACGCCCTTGTTGGCCAGCGCCGTCGCTACCCGGTCCGCCACGTATGCGGGCATGCTGTCGTTGATCGTCCGTGCCGCCGCGATCATGTGAAATTCGCGGTCGGCTGCCTGGCGTGTGAGCCAGCCGAGGTAGTGCGGATCTACGGGGATGCAGTGCCCGCCGACCCCCGGACCAGGCGCAAACGCCTGGAAACCGAATGGCTTGGTGGCCGCGAGGCGCGCCACCTCCCACACGTCGATAGAGAGGCGTTCGCACACCTGGGCCAGTTCGTTCACCAGTGCGATGTTGACGTAGCGGTAGGTGTTCTCCAGGAGCTTGGACATCTCCGCCTCGCGGATCCCCGAAGCGCGAACCACCTCCGAGGAGATCCGCCCGTAGAACGCCGCGGCGAGGTCGCCGCACGCCTCCGTCAGGCCGCCGACCACCTTGGGCGTGTTGCGGACGTCGAACCGCCGGTTGCCCGGGTCGATCCGCTCGGAGGAGAATGAAAGGTGGAAGTCGGTCCCGGCCCGCAGCCCTCCGGCCTCCAGGAGCGGCTGGACGAGGTCCTCGGTAGTGCCCGGGTACGACGTCGACTCAAGCACCACCAGCGTGCCTGCTCGCAAGTGCGGGGCCAGGCTGCGCGCGGCGCTCACGATCGCGCCCGTGTCCGGGTCACCATCTGCATCGAGCGGTGTGGGCACGCACACCGCGACGACGTCCGCGCTCGCGGCGACCTCGGGGTCGTCGCCAATTGCGAGACCGCCGTCGGCCACGAGCGGGGCGAGGACCACGGACGGCACATCCTCGATGTGCGACTCGCCGCGGCGCAGCCGCGCCACGACGGCCGGGTCCACGTCCACGCCATCGACCCGCAGCCCGGCCGCGGCGGCCGCGGCCGCGAGCTGCAGACCTACGTACCCGAGCCCGACCACCACGAGACGCGTCATCGCGACCACAGCCCGGCGGTGCCGTGCTCCTGGCCGAGCACCCACCGCCCGACGCGGGCGACGGCCGCGTCGCGCGCGGGCTGGCGCAGGTACACCACGAGGTCGCGGTGGACCTGCTCCACCACGGACGGTCGGACAAACGACCGTGCCCCGAGCGCCTGCTCCACGAGGCGCAGCGTCTCCAGACTGGATTCCTCGACGGACAACCGGGTCATGCCTAGGTAGGCGGCGAATTCCTCGTGCCGGGTGGCGACGTCGGCGGTGACCTCGCACGCCACGTCGAAGCACGGACCAAGGTTCTCGGTGATCGTGGCGGCTCGGTCGAGCCAGAGCCGGCTGCCTTCAACGAGCCGGGCGACTTCCGCGACGCGGCCGAGCTGAACGTCGCTGCCGTCGCGGTGACCGGCCCGCAGCGCGTCCGCGAGCTCGGCGAGGAGTTGCTCGGCCGCGCCGAGCTGCGCCGCGGCGTAGCGGGCGACGCCGGCCACGAGCCACGGCTGCCGGTGGTAGTCCTCAGGCGCGCCCACGAGCCGGTTGGCGGCGATGCGGGTGCCGCCGAACGCGATTGTGCCGCTCACCGAGCCGCGCATGCCGAGCACGTCCCACCACGACGTGTCGCCCGTGACGGTCGGATCCGTGGTGTCGACAAGCACGAGCTGCCAGCCGCGGTCCTCGCCGTCGACGACGAGCGTCGCGCCGACCAGCGCCGTGGTGCACAGTCCGGTCCCCGACGCGAAACTCTTGCCGCCGGTCAGGACATAGGACCCGTCGGGCTGCGTGGTAAGCCGCGCCTTGTCGCGCGGGTCGTTCGTGTTCCAAAGGCCGACGACGGCGTCGCGCGCGACGATCTCGCGGAGCATCGCCTCGGCGTGGTCCCCGGCGAACGCCTCGACGAGCTGCAGAGCGTTGGCGTGCCCCTCCCAGATCCGCGCGACCGACAGCGCGCCCGAGCCCAGGATGCGCAAGACGTCGAGGTGGGCGCGGACCGCGCCGGGCGTGCGCGGGTCGCCCAGCCCGCTGCCACCGAGCGCAGCGGGCAACGTGGCGTACAGCAGCCCCGAGGTACGCAGCGCGTCCATCGCCGTGGGCGGGGTGACCAGGTCGGGAGCGCCCGAACGGACCTCGTCGAGGGCGTGCCGCGCGATGTCGCGCGCCGCCTCCTCCAGGACGGCCCAACGTGCGGCTGGACAGGGCCCGCCGGGTTCGCGGGAGCCGGTCGGCGGGACAGGGTGGGTGGTCGTCATGGTTCTCCGTTCGGTGCGTGCGCTGCGAGCGTGTGGGGTCACGAGGACGTGGACGTCCGGCGCAGGACGTCGATGCGGAAGGAGTTGCCGTAGAGCGTGTGGCGGCTCCCCGAGACGGCCTCGAGGGCGGGGTGGGCTATGAACGCCTCGTGGACCTCATCGCCGGTGACCCGGTGGTCCGGGTGGTCGTGGAGCCAATGGACGAGCAGCAGGTCCGCACCGGGGCTGAGGGCGGCGACGACGGCATCGGCGGTAGTAGCCAAGTCGTCCGGGGCGAGGTAGTAGCCCACCTCGGACAGGGCTCCCAGGTCAAAGGGAGCACCGAGCTCGGCCGTGCGCCCCGGCGGCAGCACGACGCGCCGGACCGTGACGTGCGCCAAGTGCGCCAGCCGCTCGGCCGTGCGGTGCACGACTGCCGCCGAGCCGTCGAGGCCGACCACGCGGTCTGCCCGGACGGCCAGCGCCTCGGTCAGCGCGCCGACCCCGCAGCCTACGTCGAGCGCGGACCCGTAGCGTAGGCGTGGCAGCGACGCGACGGCGAGCGCGGTCTTCTCGCGCTCGTACGCGGAGGTCAGGGTCGACCATGGGTCCGCGGACCGGGCGTACGCCCGGTCGAAGTGGCCGAGGTCAGTCGAGCGATTGCCGGTCACCCCTGCGCCTCCGTCGCGGCGTTCTCGGGCCGTCGCGAGAGGGCGACCCAGGTGACGGCCGCCGTCACGGCGAAGGCGACCGCCAGGCCGAGCGCGACCGGCTTGGCGCCGGTCCAGCCGATGACGACCCCGCCGAGCGCGACGCCCACCGGGGGCGATGCCTGGGAAAGGAGCCGGTAGATGCTGTTCACCCGGCCTAGGACCTGGTCCGGGATGAGCGTGACCCGGTGGGCATACATCGTGGAGAAATACACGGGCACCATGAGGGAGAACAGCATCCAGGACACGACCAGCGGCAGCAGGCCGGAACCTGCCGCGGCCACGCCCGTGCTCGCCGCCCAACTCACGGTCGCGATGACCATGACCTGCCGGGGGTCGAGCCGGTCACGCAGCAGCGGGGTCAGTGCGGCTCCCACAATGCCGCCGATCCCGCCGATGGTGAACACGAGGGCGAGTTGCTCGGTGGGGACCCCATCCACCTGCCCGCGGGTGAGCAGGACGAGCTGGATCGGCGCGAGCAGCCCGCACACCACGGTGTTGAGGCCGGCGAGCCAACGCAGCTCGCGGTGCCGGACTAGGAACCGGACGCCCGTCGCGAGCGCCGTGCGGACGGGTTCGGCGGGCGTGCCGACGGCCCGCGTCTCCTGCAGTGGTCGGCGAATCCCGAGCAGGAGCGCGATCCCGACCAGGAAGGACGCCGCGTCGACCCCGTAGGTGGCGGCCGCGCCCTCTAGCTGGGTGCTGCCGAGCGTCAGGAGAAGGCCCGCGACAAGCGGGCCGAGGAGCTGGGCCACGGTCCCGCCGCCCTCCGAGAGCGACGCCGCTCGGGGGAGCTGGGCGGCGGTGACCACGCGAGGGAACGCGGAGTTGTCCGCGATGTCGAAGAAGGTGAACGCGGCGCCGTTGATCACGGACGCGACGACCAGGTGCCAGAGCTCGAGGTCACCCGTCCACGCAGTGACCGCCACCAAGCCCAGGGTGAGGAAGCGGGCACTGTCTGCGACGATCATGGTGGTGCGGCGGTCCCAGCGGTCGACCATCACCCCGGCGTGCAGCCCGAGGACGAGGTAGGGGATCTGCTGCGCGGCGAGGACGATGCCGGTCTGTGCGGGAGAGCCGGTGATCCCGAGCACCAGAACGGGAAGGGCGAACCCGGTCACTGCGTTGCCGAGTTGGGAGATCATCTGCCCTACCCAGAGCAGTACGAAATCCCGATTGCGGAACAGGTCCGCGGTGGCTGGGGCGGCGGCGGATCCGGCCGCAGCGCCCGTCATCGGGTAGCCTCAGGCGCCGCCGGGGCGTCGGCGACGGCGCGCCGCACGCGCACCGCCATACCGTACGGGTCAGGGCTGCCCCAGATTCCGCGCCCGACGGCGGCCCCGGCCGCGCCCGCCGTAACGGCGCGCCCCACGCGCTCAAGGAGCGTGTCCGTTCCGTCGGAGGCGCCGCCTGCGACAACGAGGGGGACGGTGGTGGCCGCGACACAGCGGCGGACCACCGCGCTGTCGTCCGGGAGGCCGATCTTGACCAGGTCGGCGCCGAGTTCCTCGGCGACGCGGCAGGCGTGCACGTACGCGGCGTCGCCGGTGCGCGCGACGATGTCCGGCAAGGCGTAAACCGTCACCAGCACGGGCAAGCCCATCCGGTGCGCCTCCTCGGCGACGGTGCTGACGACCTGGGCGTTCGCCAGCTCGCCGTCGGAGCCGAGCTTGAACTCCGCGCAGATCGCGTCTGCGCCGCTAGCGGCCGCGGCCTCGACGCTGCTCAGTAGCACGTGGTCGACGCCGCGGTCTAGCCGGCCGGTGACGCACACGATCAGGCCGAGGCCGCGGGTATCGACGTCGAGGATCGCCGGAACCAGGCCGGGCCGCAGCATCACCGCGTGGAATCCGGCACGGCGAGCGACCTCGACCACGGCCGACGCTGACTCCAGCCCGCCGCCGGGACCGAACGTGATGGCGTGGTCGAGGGGGAGGACGGTGATGCGACCGTCGTCACCGACGACCCGTCGGAGGCGAAGGAGGTGGCCGGCTGCTGCAGGGGTCGGGCGCGCGGAGGTGGCGCCGAGGAGGTCAGTCATAGATCCTTCCAGGGTTCTAGGAGTGCAGTTCGACCACGAGAGACACGCAGTCCGGGTAGGCCGAGACCTCAGGTGCGCGGACGGCGTCGGACAGTCCCAGGCGGTGGGTGAGGATCCCGTCAAGTGTCACGTCGCCCGAGGCGAGCGCATCTACTGCAGCCACGAAGCGGCCGGGAGCATAGTGGTAGCTCCCGACCAGCTGCAGGCCCTCGTAGTGCAGGCGGTTAACCGGCAGGGTCACCTGCGTCCCGGGCGGGTAGCCGCTGAACGCGACAACGCGGGCGCCCGGCGCGGCCAGGTCGAACGCGGTCACGAGCGCATCGGGGTCGCCGGACATCTCCAGGACGACGTCGGCGCGGGGGGCCCCGGCCGGTCCGGTGCAGGCGTCCGCGCGGAGCCGCGCCGCGAGCGCGGCCCGTTCGGGGCGGCGTGCCACGCACGTGACGCGCCCGGCCCCGGCGCGGCGGCACACCTGCACGGCCAGGAGCGCGAGCGCGCCGCTGCCGAGCACGACGACCTCCGCGCCAGGGCGCACGCCGCCGCGATCCACCGCCTCCAGGACGCAGGCGAGCAGCTCGGCGTGCACGGCCTCGGCGAACGGCAGGTGCCCCGGCACGACGGCGACCGCAGCCGGCGTCGTGCGGACCCGCACCACCTGCGCGAGACCGCCAGGCTCGGGCGGCGCAGCGACGGGGCATACGGCCGGTACCCCACGGGCGCAAGCGTCGCATGTGCCGCACGGCGGGTGCGGGTCGACGACGACGCGGTCGCCAGGTCGCGCGGGCGCCGCGGGTCCGGCGTCGCGGACCACGCCCGCGACGAGGCTGCCGAGCACGCGCGGCGGGGCGATCCTCGGGTGTCCGACGGTCACGGCGCGCCGCAGCGCCGCCCCGAAATGGGCGGCGTGCACCTCGACAACCAGGTCGCCCGGCTGCTCGACGCCGGGCGCGGGCAGGTCCTCGACCCGAAGCGGCTCGCCGTGCGCCGCCCATAGGAGCGCCCGGGTGGTGGTCGCTGTCGTCATCCGGCCTTCTCGATCCACGCGTGGCGCTCGTCGGTGCGGAAGCGGGGCGTGGGTTCCTGACCCCACAGCGCCCACAGGTAGTAGAGCTCGTGGCCGCCGGCGACCGCGAACGAGTGGAAGCCGGTGACGTCGTCGACCACGTCGCCGTCGTGCAGCACGCGTGCGACCTCCGGGCTAGCGTCGTCGGGGTAGTCCAGGAGTACGGCGAACCCGCTGGGCGGTTCGATCCTGACCTGGAAGACCTCGGCGTGTAAGGTCTCGCGGTCGCCGTCGTCGTACGCGTGGCGGTGCGGCGGGAAGCTGGACCAGACACCGCCGCGGCTGAACGTCTCGCCGACGACGAGATACGGCCCGTGCCCGTCGCCGACCGGGACGACGTCGTACACCTCACGCGTCCAGTTGCCGGTCCCGCGAGTCTCGGTGGTGACGTCGGAGGGGCGGACAACGGTGACGTCGCCGCCCGCGGTCGCCGTTGCTGACACGACGGCGACACGGGCGTCGCCGACGGCGGTAAGCGTCACCTGGCGGCCCGCCGGGACGCGAACGGCCGAGGCGCGCCCGCCGAACACGTCGTCGCGCTCGCCAAGTGCGACGGGCTCGTCGGCGCCGGCAGCCGGGCCGTCCGCCAGCACGGACACCCGGCCCCGCTGCACAACGACCACATGTTCGCGGTCCTCCGAGCCGACGTCGAGCACGGCGCCGGGGGGCAGGTCCACGACGGTCGTCCGCAGGTTGGACGTCTGCCGGGCTGCGTGTTTCGTGGACATCAGTCCTCCTGGGAGATCGGGCGGTGGGGACGGGCGGGCGTGTGGTCGGCCGCGCCGCGGACGAGCGCCAGGTCGAGGACCGGGCGCAGCACCCCAGCCGCGGCGTCGAGCGCCTCGTGGCTGCGTGCCGGGAACAGGCCGCCGGGGATTAGGGTCCGCACCGCCTCGTGTCGGACCAGGCCCGCGGCCACGGCGAGGTCGCTCGGGAAGGGCCGGGCTGGCTCCGGTCCGGCTGTGCGTGCGAGCCAGTACCCGGCCGCCCACAGCGACCACAAGGCCTGGGGCGGGACGAGTGCCATGGCGGCGTGGACATCGGCGGTCGCCAGGTGACCGAGGTCGCTGCGGTAGCCGTCCAGCATCGCGTCCAGGCCGAGCCCGAACAGGCCGGGGCACGTCTCAACGTACGCCTTGTACCACTCCGTGGCCGCCGTGCCGGGCGGGAACAGGTCACCGTCGGGCGTCCGTCGGCTGTAGGCCCAGAGGCGCGCCTCCCGGAGAAAGGCGACGGCGTCGTACTGGCCGACGGCGGGGTCGGTGGCGAACCACGACGCCGGCAGACGGTCGAGGTAGCAGACCGCCGCTCGACGGCCCTGGCTGTCGTTGCCGATCGCGCTGCGCACTGGCAGGTGCTCGACGAGGTTCGGCACGGCGAGAAGCAGCTCCTCGGCCTGCGCCACAAAGAACTTGCGCAGCACGTTGTCGTCCGGCTCGAGTGGGTCCTGCCACTCGGTGGCGCACGCCACGAAGCCCTCGACGAGCCGACGCGGCATAACCATCGCCTGGCAGGGCGTGTACTGCGGGATCGCGGTGGCGACCCGCCGCCCCTCCAGCGCCGCGAGACGCACCACCATGCCGTTGCGGCTGCCCCAGTCGGTGAACAGCGACACGGCGCGGTCGGGGTGGGCTGTCACCAGCGCGTCGACGTGTTGCGCGAACCCGGTGGTCAGGAGGACGTCGTCCTGGAGCACCACATGGTGCGTCGCGTCGGCGGGCATTGCGGACCAAGCGCGGGCGGCGGTACGCAGCGTGGCGGGCACGCCCCACGGTTCGGGATCGAGCACGACGGGGCAGTCGAGCGGCGCGATCTGCTCGGCCACCGCCTGGGCGAGGCGGGCGCGGGTCGGGTGCGCCATGACGGCGTAGGAGATCTTCATAGGGTTCCTCGCAGCTGCTGCACAGCGTTAGTGCCGGAGATGTCGACGGCGGTGCCTGTGCGGCCCGACCGGGTGATTGCCGCGCCGACGGTGACTGCGACAGCGGCGTGCGCGACGTTTCCGGCGCCGGGGTCCCAGGGCCCGAAGTGGTGGGCCAGCATCCGGGCGTCGGCACCGCCGTGTCGGCCCTCCGTGACGGGGACGCGCAGAGTGACGGGCTGGCGGCCGGTCTCCGCGAGGCGGACCGTGTGCTCGCCGCCGGGCGGCGCCTTGGCGTCCCACTCGGCCTCGAGCCGGCCGTGCGTGCCCTGAACCTGCAGCGAGCAACCCTCCCGGTCCGCCCGGCCCACCAACGTGTACAAGGCCAGGCCGCCGCCCGCGTACCGGACGGCAGCGGTGACGGTGTCGTCGATGTCCGCCTCGGGGAGCACGCCGTCCAGCCCGTAGTGCTCGCGGGACGTGGTGCCGGTGACCTCGACGGGCACGTCCGCCATCCACCAGGTGAGCAGGTCGAGGTGGTGGCAGCTCTTGGTGACCTCCAGCCCACCCGACGCGGCGCGGCGCCGGTGCCACCGGCGCAGGTAGGACTCGCCATGACCCGGCAGGAGGAAGTAGGTCATCGCGATGCTGGTGACCCGCCCGATGCGCCCGGCGGCCAGAACCTCCTGGACGGTGCGGTGCAGGTCGTGGAACCGCAGGTTGTGCCCAACGGCGAGCCGCGCGTCCGAGGCGCCCGCGGCGCGCAGGACGCGGGCGACGTCGGCGATGCCGACGCCGACGGGCTTCTCGCAGAACACGTCCACGCCGAACCGGAGCACGGTCTCCACCTGGGCTGCGTGCGCGTGGTCGGGGCTCGCGACGACGACGACGTCGGGGGCGGCCTCCGCGACGAGCGCCTCCAGGTCGGTGGCGTGCTGGACGGCGCCGGGCCGGTCGGTTGCGGCGAGGAACGTGGCGCGAGCGTCGGGGTCCGGGTCGAGCACGCCGACGAGGTCCGCCATGCCGTCGGGCGCGACGAGCGGGAGGTAGGTTGTGGTGGCGCGCCTGCCCAGGCCGACCACAGCGACGCGGTCGCGACCCTCAGGCAACTCGCTCACCGTCCTCGACGACGCCCGCGACCGTCAGGTCGGGCCGGAGCAGCACTAACGTGGCGGGGCCGCCCTCAACGAGCTCACCGGTGCCCGGGGCGAGGCCGGCGGCGCGCGCCGGCGTGGTCGTGGCCATCCGGACCGCGTCCACGAGCGGGACGCCTGCCTTGCGGACAGCGAATCGCAGCACGTCCACGAGGAAGGACGTGCTGCCGCAGTAGGCGGTGCCGCCGGCGGTCCACGCGACGCCGTCGCGCACCACGGCGGTGCCGCCCGCGAGGGCGAACGTGGCGCCCTCGGGTAGGCCCGCGCCCGGCGAGGCGTCAGAGACGAGGCAGAGGCGGTCCGGGCCGAGGCACCGGTAGGCGATGCGCGCGAGTTCGGACGTGACGTGCCGCCCGTCAGTGATGGCCTCCGCGGTGAGGGCATCCGAGGCTAGCACAGCCTCCAGCAGCCCGGGGCGGCGCACGGGGCCGTCCTGGTCCAGGCGGGAATGGCCGCTCCACAGGTGTGCGACGTGCGTGAGGCCCGCCTCGGCAGCCCTGGCCAGGTCCTCCGGGGTGGCCGCCGTGTGCCCGGCGGCGGCTGTGACGCCCGCGGCGGCGCAGGCGGCGAGCAGGGTGTCCGCGCCGGGCAGCTCCGGTGCAAAAGTCACGACGCGCGTCCCGGCGAGGTCGGCCACGGGCTCCGGGAGGGGGAACGGTATGCGGGACCGGAGGAGGTCGGGGGCGTGCGCGCCGCGAAACTCGGGCGCGAGGAACGGGCCCTCCAGGTGCAGCCCGGCCAGGCCCGGTGTCCCCTCGGCGACCATCCGGCGGCCGGTGGTCAGGGCCGCGGCCGCCGCGTCCGGCGGCGCCGTCGCTAGGGTGGGCAGGAGCGTCATCGTGCCGCGGCGCTGGTGGGCCGTGCGGACGGCGCGCCACGTCTTTGGGTCGGGAGAGTCGAAACCTAGGCCCTCGGCGCCGTGGCAGTGGATGTCGACCAGACCAGGCACTACGAACAGATCAGGGACGTCCGATGACGTCGGCGCCACCTCCACGACGCGGCCGCCGGCGAACGCCACGGTCGCGGGCCACACGGACGTTCCCGCGACCAGTCGACCGCGGACCGTCCCCGAGCCGCCTGTATCGCCGTTCATGCGCCGCGGACCGCCTGCTCGAAGAGCTCTGTGTACCGCGTGGCCTGGACTGCGACGTCGTACCCGGCGGCGCGCTCACGCGAGTGCGCGGCGAGGGTGAAGCGCAGCATCGGGTCATCGGCGACCTCGCGCAAGCGGGCGCCCAGGGCGGCCGCGTCGTCGGCCGGGAAGTACACCGCTGCATCCCTGGCGACCTCCCGGTGGGGCGGGATATCGGAGAGCACCAGCGGCAGGCCGCACGCCATGGCTTCCAGGACCGAGATCGGCATGCCCTCGAACCGGCTCGCCGACACGAAGACCTGTCCGGAGGACACGAGCGGGACCACCTGGTCACGTCGCCACACCGCGCCGTACCAGTCGACGGCGGACGCCACGCCGAGCCGCCGCGCGGCGCCATGCAGCCCGATGAGCTCCGGGCCGTCGCCGATCATCCGCAGCCGCAGGTCGGACCCGCCGCCTAGGGCGACCGCGAAGCCATCCAGCAGGGTGGCGTGGTTCTTGTGCGGGTAGAGGCTCGCGAGCGAGACCACCGACAGCACGCCCGGCTCCTGGTCCGGTGCCGTGGCCAGGCGTCCCAGGCGCTCCACCTCCACGCCGTTGGGCACGACGACGACCTTGGCGGGGTCGATCCCCACCTCGTCGACGCAGAACTCCCGAACCGCCTCGGACACCGCGGCCACGGTGTGCACCCACCTCGACCAGAACCGATCGGCAAGGTTCACCGGGGTGGTGCGCTTGTGGCTGTAGACGGAGTGGCACGTGACGACCGTCGGGCGGTCGAGCAGCACCGCCCGGACCAGCGGGTGCAGGCGGCCGTCGCCGAAGTTGACGTGTACCACGCGGCCCTTCGTGAGGCGGCGCAGCTCGCGCATCCGGTGCACCAGGGCGCCTCGCAGGGCGACGACCTCGATACGCTCGTCGAGCTCGGTGAGCAGCGCGTTGCGCTTGCCAGCGTGCAGGACCACCACGCGGACATGTGTGCCGCGGTCGGCGAGCTCGTTCGCCAGCGAGGTAACGACACGCTCCAGCCCGCCAACGGTGAAGTACCGGACCACGATGGTCACGGGCGGCGCGGCCGCGACTGCGGGCTCCACGGCGCTCATCCGACCAGTCCTTCCAGGATGCCCGCGTACCGCCGTGCCCCGCCCAGCAGGTGGGGGACGTCCGGTGCGAGCGGCGCGGCGAGGCCCTCGGCGAGCAGGTCGTCCAGGGTGCCGTCGAGCACTTGCTGTAGGCCCGCAGTGCGGACCAGGCCGCGGTCCGCGAGCAAACGCACGTGGATCGACTGCTCTGACTCCCGGAGCTGGCGAGGGATCAAGACCGCGTTGGCGCCCACGCTCAGGACCTCGCTGATCATGTTGGAGCCGGCCGCCCCGACGAAGAGGTCGGCGCCCTTCATGGCCTGCGGCAGGTCGCCGTCGTACGTCTCGACGTGGACGCCGCACAGGTCCGCGACCTCCTCGCGGAACGCCCGCAAGGCGTCCTGCTCCAGGTAGGGGCCGGTGACCAGCACGGCGCGGTCGAAGGCTCCGCGGTGGGTCCGCAGGGCCCGGGCGACTGCGGACCAGATGGACCCGGCCCCCTGCCCGCCGCCCATGCTTGCAACGACGACGCGTTCGTCGGGCTCCCAGCCGCGGGCCGCCCGGGCCTCAGCCCGGGTGAGAGGGGACGGGTCGGTGAGGTAGCCGGTGTAGCGGATACGGTCCGCGAGCGCGGCCGGCACATCGTAGTGCTCCTCCAAGCGGAACACCTCCGCCGGGGCGTGGACCGTGATGCAGTCGAAGGTGCGGGCGATGTGGTCGGCCACGTCACCCACGAAGTACTCGCGGTTCGTCTTCGTCCGGTCGAACAGGACGCCACGCAGCGTAAGCACAGCGGCCTTGAAGGACCGCTCGGTGAGTGCCGGCGCGAGCTCCCGCTCGGCGCCGTCGGGCAGGTGGTTCACCAGGAAGACATCCGGGAAGTAGTGCCGCAGGAACACCTGGGCGAGCTCGGCGCGCACGGCGAAAAACTCCTCCTCGGCGAAGCCCAAGCGTGAGCGGAAACCCCACCCCTGCGGGTCGTCGAAGTTGGCGAACGACGGCAGCTTCACGACGTCGACTGCGTCGGGCAGCATCCCGAGCCCGCGGTACGCACCAGTGAGGCCCGCGAAGCGGACCTCCGGCGACGCGTCGAGTAGGGCCGCCGCGATCTTGGCCGATTCGGCCGTGTGGCCGAGGCTGCGGCCGTTGTGCCAGTACATGGCGATGCGCATCAGGAGCTCCTCGCTGTCGCCGCCGTGAGGGCGGCCCGCACCTCGGTGCGGAACGTGTCAAGATCCCACGCGGGCCGGACCTCCAGCCGGCGCAGGGCAAGCGGGTGGGCCGGGTCGGGCCATGAGCCGCCGTCAGTAACGAAGGCGTGCCGGTACCGGCGTCCGACGACGTCGCGCACGGCTGGGTCCGCCTTGCCGAAGGGGTAGCAGAAGGTGTCCGGCCGGTGGCCCGTCGTGTCCTCGATCACCCGCAGGTCGAGGTCGATCTCGGCCTCGAGGTCCTCGCGAGCGAGCGTGGTCAGGCGCGGGTGGGAGTAGGAGTGGCCGGCGATGTCGTGCCCGGCCGCGAGCCAGTCGCGGACCTCCGCCGTCGTCGCGAACTCGTGGGACGCGTGCGGGAGGTCCTCGGGCGTCGTGGCGGGGTCGAGGTAGCTGCCGCAGACGGCCATAAGCGCGCGCACGCCGCGCTCGTCGAGCATCGTCCGGACGGTCGTGACCGTGTTGCGGTAGCCATCGTCGAAGGTGAGCAGGACGCCCGCGGCGCGCGGACCATCCCCGTAGGGCGTGGCGGGGGATCCTGCGAGGACGGACAGCGCCTCGGGCAAGGTGAGCACCGGGATGCCGCTCGCCACGAGCCAGTCGAGCTGGCGAGAGAACGCGTCCTCGGGCACCGACATGGGGTGGTCGATGCGCGCGTCGACTAGGTGGTACATCAGCGGGACGAACATGGCGTGAGGACCCAGCTCTGGTCTCGCTCGGCCGGCGCTTCGAGGCGATCGCGCCGCTGCTCTGGCTGCGTGCTGGGGCCGTCGGCGAACGGATCAACCAGGTGCCCGCGGACGGTTGGTCCATCCCAGCCGGTGCGGTGTACGGGATCCTGTTCGACACCACGGCGTGGGGCCCGTTCGTCACGGCAGCGGCCAAGCGTCAGGACCTCACGCACGCGTTCATCGTGACGGACTCTGCGGCGGAGTATCAGCAGATCGTTGCGAAGCTCTCCCCCTCGCTCAAGACCACACGCCTGTACGCGGACTACCTGCGGAGCTTCGAGATCAACACCCGCCGGTGACGAGCGCTGCCGCGCGTGGCCCCGTTGCAGCTCTCGGACCCGACAACCGTGACTGGTTGCGATTTTCGCAAGACGGTGCGATCCTTGACCCATGGACACCCCCCTGATTTCTCGTGTCCGTGAAGCCATCGCCTCGACCAGCCTGACCCAGGACGCGTTCGCCGCAGCGATTGGGACGACGCCGGACAAGCTGTCCAAGTCTCTCAATGGCAAGCGCAAGTTCACCACCCTTGAGCTCGCGCTCGTCGCAGAAGCCACAGGTCGTACCGTCGATTGGTTGCTCAACGGGACGCCCGTTGAGCGGCCGGCAATGGCTGCACGGGCCACCATTGACGCAGCGGCTAGTGCCAGCAGCCTTGCCTCAATCGTCGAGCGGTTTCACGAGGCCGATCAGCAACTACAGCACCTGTACGGCCGACGTGAACTCAAGCCCCTGCCGAATATGAGCGAGCCCAAGAGAGTTGCGAATTGGGCGACTACAGAGTTGACCTCCCCGATCGATCAACTCTCGAACACCGAGTTGATCAATGCGATCACGAACGCCTTCGATATTGACATCGCCGTCGAAGACCTGCCGGACGGGCTGGACGGCTTTGCATGGCAGACCGCCACCGTTCGCTTGATCGGCATCGACACCACGCCATACTGGGCGCGCCAACGCTTTACGATCGCTCATGAACTTGGACACATCCTCCTGAAGCATGCGCAGGAACTCATCGCTGAAGAGGTCCGGACTGGAAGTGATCAAGCCACAGAGACCGCCGCGAACGTCTTCGCTGCTGAGTTCCTAATGCCGGAGGCAGCGCTGCGACGCGCCGCCGCCGGCGGACAGCTCAATCAGGACGCCTTCGTGGAACTCGCGACGAGGCTGCGTGTCTCGCCGACGGCGTTGAGTTGGCGAGCGCTCAACCTGCGGCTGATTGATCGCCACACTCAGCCCATTTTCGGTGCGCTGACCGCCGAACAAGCCGCACTCGCGACCGGCGACAGCGACTTTGTCCTAAACTCACGCGCAGAGTCGCAGAGCAGGGGGCTCCCGCGACGCATCGCGGCCGCGCATCTGGTGGCGTTCCAAGAGGCTAAGACGTCGGCGCGTCCGTTGGCTCACCTTCTCGGCATCCCGCCAGAGGAAGTGCTCTCGCTCTTCACTGCCGCGGAGGCACCTCGTCAGTGAGCACATTCTGGTTCCCCGATACCTCGGTGCTGTGCAACTTCGGAGCAGTCGACCGCCTGGACCTTGTCAAGCGTGACCTCACCGAACGCGGTCGATGGACCGCCGCCGTCGAGTACGAAGTCGGCAATTCGGTGAACTGGGTTCCGGCTCTCCGGGTGCTCGTCGACGAAGCATGGCTCCGTGATGCCGTGGAGCCGACCGAGGACGAGGCCAAGACGGTCGAGCGTATCCGTGTCGCCGAGTTCGGCGGTACGACGACCATGCCGACGCAGCACCTCGGCGAGGCGGAGACCTGCCACGTCATTCGGTCCCGCGCTGAGTTTCGGGGTTCAGTTTGGATCACCGACGACGTCGCGGCGTTCTCACATGGGCGCCGTCTTGGGATTACGACGTGGAGCACTCGCACCATGGTCGAGCACCTCATCGCTGATGGTGACATCAATGAACGTGCCGGGTTCGACCTCCTCACCGCGATACAGCACGCCGGAAGGTTCGTCCTCAACATGCCGGCCAGCGCGGCCGGCCTCCGGTGAGCCCGGCATGGCAACGCGCACAGCCGGGCCTTCGTGAGGACTTTCTTTACTGACTCAAGCGCGCGGCTCCGCCGCGCGGGTCAGCCTCCCGGGCGGGGCCCCGCGCTCCGCTCGCAAGCTCGCTCCGCGCACCCCACCCGTCCGGCCTCCTCCACATGACGAAGGCGACTTCGAGGTGCTCCCGAAGTCCCCTCACCAACCGGCACCGCACCGAACGCCGAGCATCCGGCCGTCTCCACCCCGCGTCAAGGGCGCCTACGGCGTCGCACGCGATGGCCTGCGGCCACCCCTGACCCGGATCTCTGACAGCCTCCCGTGCTCCGCTATCGGTTCAGCGCCTTCCAGTGTCCCCACCTCCACGAGGCGCCGCGCTGGGGGCTTAACTGGGGGCTTACTGCCGCGACCACCAGCGAACTCCGGCGGACGCCAACCCGCAGAACCACAACGAACCGAGGCCAACGCCCGGTGTCGGATTGCCTTCGGGACGAAGAGGTCGCAGGTTCAAATCCTGTCACCCCGACCAGCCGAGAGGC
>CAZFUQ010000033.1:0-23296 GCA_964521905.1 uncultured Cellulosimicrobium sp. | reverse complement strand
CGCGTTCTGGCACTCGGCGACGTTCAACAACGCCGGCACCAAGGTCGTCTTCACCGACGAGCTCGGCGGCGGCGCGCCCACGTGCAACGCGGCGACCGGGCCGGAGAAGGGCGCCGACGCCATCTACGACATCGTGGACGGCGAGCTCGTGTTCAAGAGCTACTACAAGATCGACCGGGAGCAGGCGGCGACGGAGAACTGCGTCGCGCACAACGGCTCGCTCATCCCGGTCCCGGGCCGCGACATCATGGTCCAGGCCTGGTACCAGGGCGGCATCTCCGTGTGGGACTTCACGGACTCGGCGAACCCGGTCGAGATCGCGTGGTTCGACCGCGGCCCGCTGTCCTCCGAGCGGCTGATCCTCGGCGGCTCGTGGTCGGCGTACTGGTACAACGGCGCGATCATCTCGAACGACATCCAGCAGGGCCTCGACGTCCTGATCCTCGACGACCCGCTCACCAACGCGGCGAGGTCGGTCGTGACGGACGAGCTCAACCCGCAGGCCCAGCCGACGTACGCCGAGCCGGCGGCCTGGTCGAAGGGGACCGCCTACCAGGGCGGCGCGACCGTCACGTACGCGGGCGCCGTCTGGCGGGCCCAGTGGTGGACGCAGGGCCAGACGCCCGGGGACCCGTGGGGTCCGTGGGAGGAGATCGCGGGCGTGGACGCGGACGGCGTCGGCGCGTGGAGGCCGAGCCGCGTCTACGTCTCGGGCGACACCGTGACCCACGAGGGCACCACGTACACCGCGAAGTGGTGGACGCGGAACCAGGCGCCCGGCGACCGCTGGGGCCCGTGGGACCCGCGGTCCTGAGCCGCACCCCGTCCGGGCCACGGCCCGGGTGAGGCCCTGCCCGACGACGCCCGCTCACCCCGGTGGGCGGGCGTCGTCGGTCCCGTACCCGGCCCGCGCGACGGGATCGGACCGGGCGGAGGGGCCGGCCGGGCGGTCAGGCCGAGTCGCGCACGACCAGCGACGTCGGGAGCGTCACCGCCGCCGGTCCCTGGCCGTCGACGACCTCGAGCAGGAGCCGCACCATCTCGGCGCTGATCCGCTCGAACGGCTGGCGCATCGTCGTCAGCGGCGGGTGCAGCGCGCCGGCGACGCCGGAGTCGTCGAACCCGCCGACCGCGACGTCCTGCGGCACCTGCCGACCCGCGGCCTGGAGCGCGACGAGCGCCCCCGCCGCCATGAGGTCCGACGCGACGAACACCGCGTCGAGGTCCGGTCGCCGCTCGAGCAGCGCCGTCATCGCGAGCCGCCCGCTCTCGCGCGAGTAGTCGCCGTGCGCGACGAGCGTCTCGTCGTACCGGTCGCCGAGCGCGTCGCGGTAGCCCTCGAGCCGCAGGGTCCCGCCCGGGGTGTCGAGCGGACCGGTGATCGTCGCGACGCGCTCGTGCCCCGCGTCGAGCAGGTGCTGGGCCATGGTCCGCGCCCCGGCGCGGTCGTCGGCCGCGACGTACCCGACGCTCCCCTCGTACCCGAGCGGGACACCGCACGCGACGGTCGGCACCCCGTGCTTGAGCAGCTCGGCGAGCATGGGGTTGCCCTGGTGCGAGCTGATGAGCAGCACGCCGTCGACGTGCCCCGCGGCCACGTACGCGCTGATCCGCCGCCGTTCCTCGGGCGTGCCCGCCACCATCAGCAGGAGCGGCATCTCGCGCTTCGCGAGCTCCTCCGCCGCCCCGCGCAGGAGGATCGAGAAGTTGGGGTCCTCGAACAGCAGGTGCTGCGGCTCCGTGAGGAGGAACGCGATCGAGTTCGAGCGCCCGGTGACGAGCGAGCGCGCGTGCTGGTTCGCCTGGTAGCCCGTGGTGCGGATCGCCTCCTGGACCGCGGCGAGCGCGTCCGGGGACACCCAGTGCCCGCCGTTGATGACGCGTGAGACCGTGCCGCGCGACACCCCGGCCGCGGCCGCGACGTCGCGGATGGTCGGGCGCCGCTTCGCTTCCTCCACGGGACGTGAGTCTAGGGACCGTCTCACGCCTTGACCGCCCCGGCCGCGAGGTCGACCTGCCAGAAGCGCTGCAGCAGGAGGAACAGGGCGACGAGCGGGACGATCGAGAGCAGGGCGCCCGTGATGACGAGCGTGTACAGCGCGGGCTGCGACGCCCCCTGGTTGAGCAGCCCGGACAGGCCCACGGTGAGGGGGAACAGACGGTCGTCGCCGAGCATGATGTACGGCAGCATGAAGTTGTTCCAGATCGCCACGAACTGGAAGAGGAACACGGTGACGAGCCCGGGCGCCATCATGGGCAGCGCGACCTGGGTGAACGTGCGCAGCTCGCCCGCGCCGTCGGTCCGCGCGGCCTCGACCACCTCGTCGGGGACCGACGCCGCGGCGTAGATGCGGGCGAGGTAGATGCCGTACGGGCTGATGATGCTCGGCAGCAGCACGGACCAGTAGGTGTTGGTCAGCCCGACCTGCGCGAGCAGCAGGTACTGCGGGATCGCGAGCACGACGCCGGGCACGAGCACGCCGGCGAGGAGCGCGTTGAACACGACGGTCTTGCCGCGGAACGCGTACTTGGCGAGCCCGTAGCCCGCCATCGCGGACACGACCGCGGAGAGCGCCGCCCCGACGCCGGCGTACAGCGCGGTGTTCGCCATCCAGCGCCAGAACAGCCCGCCGCGGTAGTCGGCGAGGTCGGCGACGTTGTCGAGCAGGTGCGTCGACGGCGCGAAGGTGAACGTCGAGAAGAGCTCGCCGCCCGACTTGGTGGACGCCACGAGGACCCACGCGACGGGCAGGAGGCAGTAGAGCGCGCCCAGGAGGAGCAGGATCGTGGAGAGCGCGCTGGGGCGCTCTCCCACGCCGCGCCTCGACGAGCCGGCGGACCTGGCCGACCCGGGGGCCCGGAAGGCCAGGGCTGCCCGACGACGGACGGGCCGCTCGTCCACGGCAGGGGTCACGGTGGTCATGGGGTCACTTCTCCTGACCGAAGGCGCGGTTCTGCACGAGGCGCAGGAACCCGAAGGACAGCACGAACGTCGCCACCGCGATGATCACGGACGTCGCCGCGGCGGAGTACAGGTCGCCGCGCACGAACGCGTCGCGGTAGACCTTCATGAGCGGGGTCCACGTGCTCGAGATGGTGTTGCTCAGGGGCTTGAGGGTCGTCGGCTCGGCGAACACCTGCAGCGTCGCGATCATCGAGAAGACGAACGTCATGATGATCGACGGCACCACGATGGGGATCTTGATCCGCCACGCCATGCCGACCTGCGTGCAGCCGTCGAGCTCCGCGGCCTCGTACAGCTCGCTCGGGATCGCCTTGAGCGACGTGTAGATGACGACCATGTTGAAGCCGACGCCGCCCCAGACCGCGATGTTCGCGACGGCGAACATGACCAGGCCGGAGGAGAACAAGGACGGCACGTCCCAGCCCCATCGCTCGAACAGGTAGTAGAACGGGCTGACGTCCGGGAGGTAGAGGAAGCCCCACAGCAGGGACGAGATGACGGCCGGCACCGCGTAGGGCAGGAAGATCGCGATGCGGGAGAACCCGCGGGCGCGCGACCGGCGCGAGTCGAGCAGCAGCGCGAACAGGAGCGCGAGCCCGAGCATCGTCGGCACGACCAGGAGCCCGTACATCCCGACGCGCCCGACCGACGCGAGGAACTCCGGGTCCGCGAGCGACGCCGCGTAGTTGGCGACGCCGTTCCACACCTCGGTGCGCGCGCCCGAGCCGAGCCCGAGGCCGCTGACCTTCTCGGTGCGGAAGCTCAGGTAGACCGCGTACCCGATGGGCAGGGCGAGGAAGAGGACGAACAGCACGATCGCGGGGGCGAGGAACCCCCAGGGCGCTGCGGCGCGGCTGGCCGGACCCCGGCGTCGGGCCGGGCGGGGGCCGGGTCGGGGCGGCGGCTCGTCGACGTGGGTGCGCGGCGGCTCCACGTCGGGCGGCGTGGTGGTCACGGTTCTCTCCTCGGGGGGGTCCGGTCGGCAGGGGTGCGGGCGGCCCGGCGGCACGACGGCGCGTCCAGGGGCGTGGAGCACGGCGTCGGGTGGGGCGCCGGGCCGCCCGCGGTCTCACTCGGCGACGGTGAAGCCGGAGCTCTCGAGGTCGTCGACCGTGATCGTCTGCATGGCCTCGACCGCGGCGGTGAAGGCCGCCTGCGACCTCGCCTCGGTGGCCTTGCCGAACTCGTCGTTGTAGGCCGAGTACGTGACGTTCACGTTGGGGCCGTAGGTGAAGCTGCTCGCGGTCTCCGCGGTCTCGGCGGCGATCTCCCAGAAGTCCGCCTGGTCGGCGAAGAACGCGGGCGGCTCGGTGAGCGCGCCGGCCTGGGCCGGGGTGTTCGCCGGGTAGATCCCGGCCTCGGTCACGAGCGCGTCGACGGCCTCCTGCGACGTGTTGAGCCAGGTGACGAACTCGGCGGCCTGGGCGGGGTGCTTCGACTGGCTCGTCACCGCGGTGGCGGAGCCGCCCCAGTTGCCCGTCGCGGGGTCCGCGGGGTCCCACTGCGGCATGGGCGCCATGCGCCACAGGCCGGCCGTGTCGGGCGCGTTGCCCTCGAGCACGCCGGGAGCCCAGATCGCGGAGAGCCAGCCGACCTGGCCGCCGTCGTTGAGCGCCGCGTTCCACTCCGGCGTGTACATGGGCTTGTTGTCGATGACGCCGGACTCGACGAGCCCGCCCCAGTACTCCGCGACCTGGAGCGTCGCCTCGTCGTCGACGTCGACCGCCCACGCCTCGCCGTCGATGCCCCACCACGAGGCGCCGGCCTGCTGCGCGAGACCGGTGAACCACCCGGCGTCGGCGGCGGAGAAGGTGCCGAGGTAGCGCGACGGGTCGGCGGTGTGGATCGCCTCGGCCACCTGGGCGTACTCGTCCCAGGTGGTCGGGACCTCGAGGCCGAGCTCCTCGAACACGTCGGCGCGGTAGTAGAACTGCATGGGGCCGGAGTCCTGCGGGATCGCGTAGACGGCGTCGGAGCCGAGCGTCACGGCGTTCCACACGCCCTCGGGGAACTGACCCGCGACGTCGTCGCCGATCTCGCCCGAGACGTCGGCGAGCGCGTCCGCGGAGACCAGCGTCGGGATCTTCTGGTACTCGGCCTGCATGACGTCGGGCGCACCGCTGCCGCCCTTGATCGCGGTGAGCAGCTTGGTGACGGCCGGGTCGCCGCCGTCCTGCTTGTTGACCGTGACCTGGATGTCGGGGTTCTGCTCGTTCCAGAGGTCGACGACCTTGTCCATGTTCGGCGCCCAGGTCCAGAACGTGAGCTCCACCGGGCCGTCCGCCGCGGGGTCGTCGGTGCCGCCGCCGGAGCAGGCGGAGACCAGCAGTGCCGTGGCAGCGGCCAGGGCCGCCACCTTCGTGCCTGTGCTCAGGCGCATGAGTCCTCCTCGTCAAGGAACCATCGCGCCGCCGCGATGGCAGTTCAGCGCCACATGACTCACGTCGTCGTGGCTGCGCACAATCACTGTGCACGGTCACAGTACCGGCACCCTGTTCGGAGTTGTCAACTTGCCGTTACGTCGTGTTATCTAGTTGTTGCACGCTTCACAGGCTGTGATCGTGCACAGAGACGTGTTCGAGGAGTGCATCATGCGACCTACCCCGCCCCGCCCGGTCGGGCCCGACTTCGACGGGTGGCTCCCGGGCGTCGACGGCATCTGCTACGGCGGCGACTACAACCCCGAGCAGTGGCCGGAGGAGGTCTGGGCGCAGGACGTCGCGCTCATGCGCGAGGCCGGCGTCAACCTCGTGAGCATCGGGATCTTCAGCTGGGCGCTGCTCGAGCCGCGCGAGGGCGAGTTCGACCTCGACTGGCTCGACCGGCTGATCGACCTGCTGCACGAGAACGGGATCCGGGTCGACCTCGGCACCCCGACCGCGTCACCGCCCGCGTGGTTCTTCCACACCTACCCGGACGCGCGCGTCGTCACGCGCGACGGGACCGTGCTCGGGTTCGGCTCGCGCGGCATGGCGTCCCCGAGCCACCCGGCCTACCGGGCGGCGTCGGTCCGGATCACGACCGAGCTCGCGCGTCGCTACGGCAAGCACCCCGCGCTCGCGCTGTGGCACGTGCACAACGAGTACGGCGCGCCCGTCTCGGACGACTACTCCCCCGCGAGCGCCGCCGCCTTCCGCACGTGGCTGCGCGACCGGTACGCGACGCTCGACGCGCTCAACACCGCGTGGGGCACCCGGTTCTGGGGCCAGGTCTACGGCGAGTGGGAGCACGTGGGCGTGCCCACGGTCGCGCCGTCGGTCGTCAACCCCTCCCAGCGCCTCGACTTCGCGCGCTTCACCAACGACGCCCTGCTCGCGTGCTTCGTCGCCGAGCGCGACGCGATCCGCGCCCACTCCACGGTGCCCGTGACGACCAACTTCATGGCGGCGTCGTGCCCGTCCACGGACCTGTGGGCGTGGGCGCGCGAGGTCGACGTCGTCTCGAACGACCACTACCTCACGGCCGCCGACCCGCGGAACGAGGTCGGCCTCGCGCTCGCCGCGGACCTCACGCGGTCGGTCGCCGGCGGCAAGCCGTGGCTCCTGCTCGAGCACTCGACGTCGGCCGTGAACTGGCAGCCGCGCAACGTCGCGAAGCAGCCCGGCGAGATGGCGCGCAACGCGTTCTCCCACCTGGGCCGCGGCGCCGACGCGATCATGTTCTTCCAGTGGCGCGCGTCCCGGTCGGGCGCCGAGAAGTTCCACTCCGCGATGCTGCCGCACTCGGGCACGTCGAGCCGCGTGTGGCGCGAGGTCGTGGCGCTCGGCGCCGACCTCGCCGCCGTCTCCGAGGTGCGCGGCTCGCGCGTGCACGCGGACGTCGCGATCCTGTGGGACCAGGAGTCGTTCTGGGCGCAGGACCTCGAGTGGCGCCCGAGCGTGGACGCGTCGCACCGTGAGCGGGTCGACGCGTTCTACGACCGGTTCTGGCGCGACGGCCTCACGGTCGACCTCGCCCACCCGAGCCAGGACCTGTCGGGCTACCGGCTCGTCGTCGCGCCGGCGTCGTACCTGCTCACGGCCGACGACGCCGCGAACCTCACCCGGTACGTCGAGCAGGGCGGGACGCTCCTCGTGTCCTACTTCTCCGCCGTCGTCGACGAGCACGACGCCGTGCACCCGGGCGGGTACGGCGCGCCCCTGCGCACCGTGCTCGGGGTCACGGTCGAGGAGTTCCTGCCGCTGCGCGAGGGCCGCCGGGTCCGCCTCGCGTGGGGGGCGGGGACCGGCGCGGGCGAGGTCCTCGGGGACGTGTGGACCGACGACGTCACCGTCGCGGGGGCCGACGTCGTCGCGACGTACGCCGACGGCCCGGCGGCGGGTGGCGCGGCCGTGACCCGCAACGCGCACGGTGCCGGGACGGGCTGGTACGTCTCGACCCGCCTCGACGTCGACGCGCTCGCCACGCTGCTCGCGCCCGTCTACGCCGACGCCGGGCTCGCGCCCGCGGGGCTGCCCGAGGGCCTCGAGGTCGTGCGGCGCCGCGGCGCGGAGGCGGAGTACGTCGTCGCGATCAACCACACCGAGCACGAGGCGAAGCTCCCGGGCCTCGCCGCGGGGACGACGGACCTGCTGACGGCCGACGCCGTCGGCGCGACCGCCGTCGTCGACGCGGGCGCCGTGCGCGTGCTGCGCGTCCCGCGCTGAACCACCCGCCGGCCGCGCGGGGACGTCCCCGCGCGGCCGGCGGTCGCAGCTCCCGGCACGGGCGCCGGGACCGAGCCCCCCACCGTCCGGGCGGCGGGCACCACGTCGAGGAGGACGCATGAGACCCCGTAGGACCGCCGTCGCGATCACGACGGCCACCGCCCTGGCGCTCGGGGCCGCGAGCGGGGCCGCCGTCGCCGCCCCGGTCACGACCCCGTCCGCAGCCCCGCGCGCGGCGACGCTCACCAACCCGGGCTTCGAGGACGGGCTCGCCGGCTGGACCGTCACCAGCGGCTCCGGCCACGAGGACGCCGCGCGCACCGAGGACGGCGGGCACGCCGGCTCGACGGCACGGCTCACCCACTGGGCGGACGCCGGGTACGACGTCTCCACGTCCCAGACCGTGACCGGCCTGACCACCGGCTGGTGGACGGCGAGCGCCTGGGTCAGGGGCGGGGGCGACCCGTCGGCCACCCGGCTCGCCCTCACCGGGTGCGGCGCGGACGCGAGCACCGCCGTCGTCGGCACCGAGCAGGACGACGCGTGGGTGCGGCTGACGGCCTCCGCCTACGTCACCGACGGCGACTGCACGGTGCAGGTCGTGACCGACGGCGGCGCGGGCGCGTGGGCGAGCGTCGACGACGTCGCGCTCGAGCCCGGCCGGACGACGCGCCAGGTGCGTGGCGGCGACCTGTCCGGCCTCGCGAAGAACGAGGACCACGGCGCGACGTACGCCGCGAGCGACGGCACGCCGGGCGACCCGGTGGAGCTGCTCGCCGACGCGGGCATGAACCTGGGCCGCCTCAAGGTGTGGGTCGACCCGGCGGACGGGTACAACGAGGTCACGCACGTCGTCCGGGCCGCGCAGCGGATCGAGGCCGCGGGCATGGACGTCCTCGTGGACTTCCACTACTCCGACCGGTGGACGGACCCGGGCGCGCAGGGCACGCCCGCCGCGTGGGAGGGCGCGACGACGGCCGGGCTCGCGCAGCACGTGCACGACCACACGGTCGAGGTGCTCACCGCGCTCGCGGACGCCGGGGTCGACGTCGACTACGTGCAGGTCGGCAACGAGATCAACCCCGGCATGATGTGGCCGTACGGGCAGACGTGGGACGTCGACCCGGGCGACGCGTACACCGACGCGCAGTGGGACGCGCTCGCCGCGTTCCTCACCGCGGGCGCGCAGGCCGTGCAGGAGACCACGCCGTCGGCGCGCACCGTCCTGCACCTGACGAACATCCACGAGGGCGTCGGCGGGCTCACCTGGTGGTTCGACGAGGTGACGGCGCGCGACGTGCCGTTCGACCTCGTCGGGCTCAGCTACTACGGCTACTGGCACGGCAGCCTCGCCGACCTGCAGGAGGCCGTGACCACGCTCGGCGAGCGCTACGACCGCGACGTGCTGGTGGTCGAGACGTCCTACCCCTTCACGCTCGACGACGCCGAGCCGGCGTGGGAGAACGTGATCGACCTGGAGTCCGAGCTCGTGCCCGGCTACCCGGCGACGCCCGCGGGGCAGGCGGCCGCGTTCCGGGCAGTGCAGGACGCGACGGTGTCGGCCCCGGGCGGCCGCGGGCTCGGCGCCGTGTACTGGGAGCCCGCCTGGACCGCGGTCGAGGGCAACGGGTGGGACCCGGCGGACCCGGCGTCCGGCAACGCGTGGGAGAACCAGGCGATGTTCGACCACGACGGCCGTCTGCTCGCCCCGGTCGCGGCCGAGCTCGCGTCCGACGACGCCCGCCTGACGTGGTCGCCGGTCGCGACCTACGGGGCGGGCGACGTCGTCCTGCACGACGGCGCGGTGTGGACCGCGGGCTGGTGGACCCGCGGCGACGTGCCCGGGGCGTCGGTGCACGGCGCGTGGCAGGAGGTCCCGCCCGCGGGTGCGGACGGCGTGCCCGCGTGGGCGGCGAGCCGCACGTACGGGACGGGGGACGTCGTCGTGCACGACGGCGCGGTGTGGACCGCGCGCTGGTGGACGCGGGACCAGGCCCCCGGCGACCAGTGGGGCCCGTGGGAGGCGGCCGCCTGACGCCGGGCCCGCACGGGCGGGCTCAGGCCGCGGCGGCGGCCTTGCGTTCGCGCACGGTCGCGAGCGCGCCGCTCCAGGCGACGACCTCGTCGAGCGTCGCGTCCAGGTCGCGCAGGTGCCGCTCGCGCGGCGCGAGGGTGCGGAACTCCGCGAAGTCGTCGTAGAGCGAGAGCCCGACGGACGTGCGCACGTCGGCGAGCTGCAGCTCGCCGGCGACGAGCCGCAGCTGCTCGACGGCGCGCGACCCGCCCTGCGCCCCGTACCCGACGAAACCGAGGGCCTTGTCGGCCCACTCGTGGTACAGCCAGTCCATCGCGTTCTTCAGCACGGCCGGCGGCGCGTGGTTGTACTCCGGCGTCACGACGACGTAGCCGTCGAAGCCGTCGACGACGCGCGACCACTCCCACACGAGCGGGTTCTCGTACTGCTGCAGGCGGGGCGGGAGCGCCTCGTCGAGGTGCGGGAGCGGGTGGTCGGCGAGGTCGACGAGCTCGAACGTCGCGTCGGTGCGCTGCACGGCGCGGTCGAGCACCCAGCGCGCGACGCCCTCGCTGTTGCGCCCGGTGCGCGTGCTCCCGACGACGATCGCGATGCGCGGTGTCGAGGACATGGTTCCTCCAGAAGAGTGACGTGTCACCAAAGTTGGTGATGCGTCACCTTATCCCCTTCTCGGTGACGCGTCACCTACCGCGGGTAGGATCGTCCGCATGACGGGACACCCGATCCTCGACGGCGCGGAGCGTGACGCCTGGGAGGCCTACGTCGCGATGCGCCGGGCGCTCGACCGCGCGCTCGCCGTCGCGATGCGCGACGACGGCGACCTGTCCGAGGCGGAGTTCCAGGCCCTGTCCGCGCTGCACGCCGCCCAGGACCGGACGCTGCGCACCGGCGAGCTCGCGGCCGAGCTCTGCTGGGAGCGCAGCCGTGTCTCGCACCTGGTGCGCCGCATGGCCGAGCGCGGTCTCGTGGAGCGCGGGGAGTGCGTCGACGACGCTCGCGGCACCTGGATCGCCCTCACCAACCCCGGGCGCCGGGCCCTGCTGCGCGCCGTGCGCGGGCACACCGAGCTCCTGCGCGACGTCGTGTTCGAGCCGCTCGGCCCCGACGGCCTCGCCCGGCTCGAGGAGGTCTCGCGCACCATCACCGACGCCGTCGAGCGCTCGGGCCGCGGCCGGCCCGCCGCCGCGGGCGACCGGGCGGCGTCGTGACCCAGCTCCGCACGCCGCCCGACGACGCCCGGTGCCCCTGCCTGTCCGGCGACTCCTACGGCGCGTGCTGCGGCCGGTACCACGCCGGGCGCCGGCCCGGTCCGGACGGTCGGGCCGCGGGACCGCACGCCCCGACGGCGGAGGCGCTCATGCGCTCGCGCTACAGCGCGTTCGCCGTCGGCGACACGGAGTACCTCCGCACGACGTGGCACCCGTCGACCCGGCCCGCGGACCTCGTCCTGGACGACGACCTCGAGTGGCGACGCCTCGACGTCGTGCGCACGGGGTCGGGCGGTCCGTTCGACACCGCCGGCGTCGTCGAGTTCGTCGCGCACCACCGCTCCCGGACGGACCCGTCCGACCGCGGTCGCCTCCACGAGGTGAGCCGGTTCGTGCGCGAGGGCGAGCGCTGGTACTACGTCGACGGCGTGGTCGGCGCGGACGCGTAGCGCCCGGCCGGCGGCCCGGGACCGTCGCGCGCCTCAGGCCTCGCCCGCACGACGGCGCCCGCGCACCTGCCGCGCGAGAGCGGCCGCCAGCGCCACCAGGACGCCCCCGAGGAGCGCGCCCGCGGTGTTCAGGACGACGTCCTGGACGGTCGGGACACGCCCCGGCAGCAGGTTCTGGGTGAGCTCGATCGCGGCGGAGAGCGCGAAGCCCGCGAGGGTCACGAGGCCGACGGCGCGCAGGACGCCCGGGGCCGCGCCGCGCCGTCGGGCAGCCGTGCCGCGCAGGAGCGGGACCCCCAGCACGCCGAACGGCCCGAACATCACGACGTTCGCCGACGCCTCCAGCACCGGGAGGGTGAGGGGGATCCCGATGCCGTCGAGGAACCCGAGCGTCGACGTCGCCCAGCCCGGTGCGTCGGTGGACTGCGGCGACGGCCACAGCGTCACCACGAGGACCGCGGCGAGATAGGCGACGAACGTCCAGGTCAGGAGGCGCATCGGGTCAGCGTACGAGGAGGCGCGGGAGCGACCCCGCGGCGCACGGGTCCCGTCGCGGACCTGCGCGACGTCTCCACGGCTCGCGCGCACGCAGGCGTGGCGGGACCACCCGTGGGCGCACGGGGCGGGTGGGTGCCTAGGCTGACGTCGTGACCTCGTTCGCCTCGGACAACTACTCCCCCGCCCACCCCGACGTGCTCGCCGCGCTCGCCGCCGCGAGCGCGGGCCACGAGGTCTCCTACGGCGAGGACCCGTGGACGGCGCGCCTGCAGGACGCGGTGCGCGAGCGGTTCGGACACGGCGCCGTCGCGTACCCGGTGCTCACGGGCACGGGTGCGAACGTCGTCGCGCTCATGTCGATGCTGCCGCGCTGGGGCGGGGTCGTCGCGACGGAGCACGCGCACCTCAACACCGACGAGAACGGTGCGCCCGAGCGGGTCGGCGGGGTCAAGGTGCTCGCCGTCCCGGCCCCGCACGCGAAGCTCGGGCCGGACGCGGTGGAGCGGTTCGCGGGCGACCTGGGCGATCCGCACCGCGCACAGCCGCTGGTCGTGTCGCTCACGCAGTCCACCGAGCTCGGCACGCTGTACACGCCCGCGGAGATCCGCGCGGTGGCCGACGCCGCGCACGCCCGGGGCATGCGCGTGCACCTCGACGGGTCACGCCTCGCGAACGCCGCGGCCGCGCTCGACGTCCCGCTGCGCGCGCTGACGACCGACGCGGGCGTCGACGTGCTGTCGTTCGGCGGCACCAAGAACGGGCTCGCGCTCGGCGAGGCGGTGGTCGTGCTCGACCCGTCGGCGGTCGACGGCGTCGAGTTCGTGCGCAAGTCGACCATGCAGCTCGCGTCGAAGATGCGCTACGTCTCCGCGCAGCTCCTCGCGCTGTTCGAGCCGGTCGGCGACGTGGTCGCCGAGGTCGACGAGGCGAACGGCGCCGACGAGCTGTGGCTGCGCAACGCGCGCCGGGCCAACGCGGCGGCTGCCCGTCTGCGGGCCGGTCTCGAGGGCGCGACCGGCCTCGCCCTCACGCAGCCGACGCAGGTCAACGCCGTCTTCGCGACGCTGCCCCGCGCCGTCGTCGCGCGGCTGCGCGAGCAGCACCGGTTCTACGACTGGGGGCCGGGCGAGACGCCGGACCGCGTCGAGGTGCGCTGGATGTGCGCGTGGGACACGACGCCGGTCGACGTCGACACGTTCGTCGCCGACGTCCGCGACGCACTCGCCACCACGTCCTGACCGGGCGAGGCCCTCCCGGGCTGCCGTGCGGCCCGGGACGGTCTAGCGTCGCTCGCAGGCCCCCAGCCCCGCACGCCCCCGGAGGTACCGATGACGGAGAACGCCTCGACCGAGCACAGCACCACCGTCGAGATCCACGTCGCACGCCCGCCGGAGGTCGTGTGGTCGGAGATGCTGCACCCCGGCGCCCGGTGGATGCTCGGCATGAACGTCGAGACCGACTTCCGGCCGGGCAGCCCCGTCACGTTCGAGGGGCACTACATGGGACGAGAGTTCGCGGACCGGGGCACCGTCGTCGCGGTCGAGCGACCGCGCCTGCTGCACTTCACGCACTTCTCGCCGACCATGGACCTGCCCGACGTCCCCGAGAGCTACCACGACATCGCCATCACGCTCGAGCCCGACGACTCGGGCACGCGCGTGCGCGTCGTCGAGACGAACATCGAGACGGCCGACCGCGCCGAGCGCGCGCACGCGCTGTGGGCCAAGGCGCTCGGCACGCTCGCGGGCAGCGACTGACCGGGCCGGCACCGGGTGCCGTGCCCCGCGCGAGGGTGCACGACACCTTCACCACCCGCTTGCCCCGACCCCCGGCGGCCCGGCTACGGTGATCGCCGGAGGTGTCCTTCGTGTCGACCCGCACCCGCACCACCTGGATCGTCGTCGCCCTCGTCACCACGCTCGTCGCGGTGGCGGCCGTCGCCTGGTACGTCACCCGGCCGAGCGCCCCGTCCTCTGCGCCCACCACGGGCGCGCCGACCGCGTCGCCCGACCCGTCGCCGTCGGGCACCGCCCCGACGCCCTCCACGCCGTCCGAGGACCCGCTCGCCGGGTGGACGCTCGAGGAGAAGGTGGGGCAGCTGTTCATGGTGGGCGTGGACGTGAGCGACCCGCAGCAGGCGAGCTACGACGCCGTGACGCAGCGGCACGTCGGCAACGTGTTCCTCGCGGGTCGCTCGCAGGCCGGCACGGGCCCGACGGCGGACCTCGTCACGGGCCTCACGTCGCTCGTCTCGGACGCGACGACCCGCGGCACGCCCCTGTTCGTCGCGACCGACCAGGAGGGCGGGTACGTCCAGGTGCTGCGCGGTCCCGGCTTCTCCCAGATCCCGACGGCGCTCGACCAGTCCCGGATCGACCCGGCGACCCTGGAGGCCGACGCGGGGACGTGGGGCTCCGAGCTCGCGGCGACGGGCGTCAACCTCAACCTCGCGCCCGTCATGGACCTCGTCCCCGAGGCCACGGCTGCGCAGAACCCGCCCGTCGGGTACTTCGACCGCAGCTACGGCTTCACGCCCGACGACGTGACCTCCCACGCCGACGCGTTCAGCGCCGGGATGCAGAGCGCCGGCGTCGACGTGGCGATCAAGCACTTCCCCGGCCTCGGCCGCGTCACCGGGAACACCGACACGACCGCGGGCGTGACCGACGACGTCACGACGCGCGACGACGAGTCCGTCGCCGTGTTCGCGTCCGGGATCGACGCCGGCGCCGTCTTCGTCATGACGTCCACGGCCGTCTACACGCAGATCGACCCGAGCCTGCCCGCCGCGTTCTCACCGGTCGTCGTCGACGGGATGCTCCGCGACGACCTCGGGTTCGACGGGGTCGTCATCACGGACGACGTGTCCGCGGCCGAGCAGGTGCAGCCGTGGTCGCCGGCGGACCGGGCGGTGCTGACGATCGAGGCGGGCGGGGACATGGTCCTGGCGTCGGCCGACCCCGGCCTCGTCGACGAGATGGTCGACGCGGTGGTCGCGCGGGCCGCCGACGACGCGGCGTTCGCCGCGAAGGTCGACGCCGCGGTGCTGCGCGTGCTCGCCGCGAAGGAACGGCTGCGCTGAGACGGCCGTCTCCCCGGTATAACTGACGGCATGACTGCCCGCCGCCCCGCACCCCGCCCGACGCTCGAGGCCGTCGCGGCCGTCGCCGGCGTCTCCCGTGCCACGGTGTCACGCGTCATCAACGGCGTGCCGACGGTGGACCCCGCGATCGTCGCCGTCGTGGAGCAGGCGATCGAGGAGACCGGCTACGTCCCGAACCTCGCGGCACGCACGCTGGTCACGCGCCGTACCGGATCGGTCGCGCTCGTCGTCTCGGAGCCGACGGAGCAGCACTCGACGAGCCCGTTCCTCGAACGCCTCTTCACCGACCCCTACATCGGGCGGGTCACCGCCGGCGCGCAGCACGTGCTGCGCCCGCAGGACATCCACCTGGCGATCCTGCCCGCGGACCCGCCCGCGCACGACCAGGTCGTGCGCTACGTGCGCCAGGGGCACGTCGACGGCGTCCTGCTCGTCACGTCGAGCACGAGCGACCCGCTGCCCGCCCGGTTCGCGGCCCTGTCCGTGCCGGTCGTGCTCTCCACGCGCACCGAGGGCGTCGACGAGGCCGCAGGGATCAGCTGGGTCGACCTCGACCAGGCGGCCGGGGGCCGGATCGCCGCGGAGCGCCTCGCGGCGACGGGTCGGACGCGCCTCGCGACGGTCGCCGGGCCGTCCGACGTCCCGTTCGCGCGCCTGCGCCTGGAGGGCTTCCTCGCGGCCGTGCGCGACGCCGGGCTGGCGGACCCGCTCGTCGTCGAGGGCGACTTCACGCGCGCCGGCGGCGAGGCGGCGGCGCGCGAGCTGCTCGCGACACGCCCCGACGTGGACGGCGTCTTCGCGGCGAGCGACCTCATGGCCGACGGCGCCTCGACCGTGCTGCAGGAGGCGGGACGGCGCGTGCCGCAGGACGTCGCGGTCGTCGGCTTCGACGACTCGACGGTCGCGCACCAGGCGCACCCGCCGCTCACGACGGTGCGTCAGCCGGTCGAGGAGATGGCGAGCGAGATGGCCCGCATGCTGCTCGAGGAGATCGACGACCCCGAGGTCGAGGCCCGCTCGACGCTGTTCGCCCCGAGCCTCGTGGTGCGCGACTCGGCCTGAGCCGTGCCGCGCGGGCGGAGCGTCAGTGGCCCCCGCTCGCGACGAACGCGATGCCGGCGGCGATGGCCGCCACGACGATCACGAAGCACGCGACCGCGCCGACCCTGCGGCCGCGCGTCGCGCGCTCGACCCGCACGGTCCGGCCGTCGGGGGTGAGGCGGCCGTCAGCCGAGCCGACCTCGACGGCGACCGTGCGCCCGGCGGCGAGCCGGACGCCGAGCGCGAAGAGCGCGGGCAGTCCCGCGCCGACGACGAGGCCGGCGACGACGACCTTGAGCAGCGAGTCGATCTCGATGAACACGTGCTTCTCCTGCGGCTCGGGCCGGTCAGACGCCGGCGCGCTGGCGCGCGGCCGACGGGGCGGTGGTGGACGGGGCGGGGGCGATGACCTGCTCGGCGCCCACGAGCGCCTCGGCCTCGGCCGCGAGGTCGACCTCGGCGCCGTCGCCGTCCCAGGCGTCGTTGACGTTGGTGTGGTCGACGGGCTTGCGCCGCGACGCGAGCCAGATGGCGACCGACGTGCCGACGAGGATCGCGAACACGACGACCGTCCCGGCAGCACCGCCGATGCCGTGCTGGATGCCGTAGCAGGCCGCGCCCACGATGCCCGCCGCCGGCAGCGTCAGGCCCCACGCCGCGAGCATGCGGCCCGCGACGCCCCAGCGGACCTTGGCGCCGGGCATCCCGACGCCGGACCCGAGGATCGAGCCGGTGGCGACGTGCGTCGTCGAGAGCGAGAAGCCGAAGAACCCTGACATGAGGATGACGGCCGCGGACGACGTCTCGGCCGCCATGCCCTGACGCGTGTCGATCTCGACGAGGCCCTTGCCGAGCGTGCGGATGATGCGCCAGCCGCCGAGGTACGTGCCGAGCGCCATGAACGAGGCGCACGCGAAGATCACCCAGAACGGCACGCTCGAGTCGGCCGGGACGGCGCCCGCCGCGATGAGCGCGAGCAGGATGATGCCCATCGACTTCTGCGCGTCGTTGGTGCCGTGCGCGAGCGAGACGAGCGAGGCGGAGCCGACCTGGCCCCAGCGGAACGCGCGCGAGGAGACGTCCTCGGGCACGTCGCGCGTCAGCCGTGCGACCGCCCAGGTCCCGGCCGCGGCGACCCCGATCGCGATGACCGGGGCCAGCAGCGCGGGGACGAAGACCTTCGAGACGACGCCGCTCCAGAGGACGCCGCCGGTCCCGACGGCCGCGAGGACCGCGCCCACGACGCCGCCGATGAGCGCGTGGGACGAGCTCGACGGGATGCCGAGCAGCCACGTCAGCAGGTTCCACGTGATGCCACCCACGAGGCCCGCGAGGACGACCTCGAGCGTGATGGCGCCGGCGTCGACCAGTCCCTTGGCGATGGTCGCGGCGACGGCCAGGGAGAGGAACGCCCCGACCATGTTGAGGACGGCCGACAGCAGGACGGCGGTCTTGGGCTTGAGGGCCTTGGTGGCGATGGAGGTGGCCATCGCGTTGCCCGTGTCGTGGAAGCCGTTGGTGAAGTCGAAGGCCAGCGCGGTCACGACGACGAGCACCAGCAGGAGCGTCTCGGTCACGTCCTCCATGGTGAGGTCGCGGTCCGGGCGCCGCACACCATCCTGTGGATTCTTCGGCCAGTGTTCACCGACAGTTCATCCGGCGTTCGAAGCCCCTGTTCGAACGCCGCGGGACGCCTCGGACGACGGGTGCCGGAGGTCCCGCGACGCGGTGCGCTCGGACCCTCGCACCTCGCTCAGGCGGGGGTACCGGAGCCCAGCGCCGCGAGCTCGTCGTCGAGGGCCGCGACGACCGTCGCGACCGCCTCCCGCCGGGTCGCGGCCCGCTCGTCCTCGGCCGCGACGGCAGCCCGTGCCGTCGCGAGGTCACGGTCGAACTGCTCCGCGCGGTGCTGCTGGTCGTCGCGCTGCGCCCGCGCGCGCCGCTCGCCCGAGAACCACTGCCAGCCCGCGGCGATCCCGGCGACGAGCGCCACCACGTACCAGGCCGGCGCGACGGCGATCCCGAGCACGAGGCCGAGGCCGGCGACCGCCCCGGTCCCGCCCACCGCGCCCCACGACACTCCGTCGACCGGACGTGCGAGGAGCTCGGCGCGGCCGGTCGCGGCGAGCGTCGCACCGTCCGCCGCGGGCGTCACGGTCACGGTGCGGCCCGCGAGGCGCAGCGTGCGCGACGGCACCGGGGTCGCCGCGACCTCGGCGGCCCGCGCGTGCCCGGCGGCGCGCAGCTCGTCGGCGAGGAGCGGGGCGACGAGAGCGGCACGCCCGGCGTCGCTCCCCCGGGCGTCGTCGACGAGCAGGTCGACGAGCGTCCCGGTGGTCGCGTCCCACTCCGGGCCGTCCTCCGCCGGGGCCCGCCCGACGCGCTCGCCGAGCAGCTCCGCACGGTCGAGCAGGTCGCGCTCGACGGGAGCGCCCTCGTCGACGAGCGAGCCGACGACGCGCAGCAGGGTCCCGCGGGCCGTGACCGGATCGTCCGCACCGGCGCCCGTGCCCACGCCCGCCGTCCTGCGCGGCGGGACCGGGCCCGGCTCCGCGGTCGTCGTCGGCACCGCGACCGTCCCGGCCGCGACGGCGCGCGACCACCCGACCCAGGCGCGCAGCACGCCGAGCGTGTCGGCCCCCGCACCGTCGGGCTCGGCGGGCGCCCCCCAGCCGCCGTCCGCGCCCGGGAGCGCCGGCGCGGCGTCGAGCAGGTGGGCGCGCAGCCGCGAGCGCGCGGGGTCGTCGAGGAGCGCGAGGCGGTCGGCGAGGCCGGCGCGCACGACGTCCCGCGCGCCGTCGTCGACGAGCCCCTCCGCGGTCGCCAGCCACAGCGCACGCTCCGCGGCAGTCACGCGCACCTCGCTCGGAGACTCCCCGGTGGACCGCGCCGAGGTCGACCGCCCGGCGGCGGCGCGGGTGGCAGCCCGTCCCGTGGCGGGGCGGGGAGCGGTGGCGGGCTCCTGCGGTGCGCCGTCCGGGCTCCCCCATCCCGCGGCGGGCAGCACCGGCGCGTCGAGCACCGACGCCACCCACGCGGAGACGAGCGCCGGGCGCCCGACCAGCGTGCACACCGCGACGAGGTACGTCGCCGCACGGCGCCGGTCGCGCTGCAGGGCCTCCTGCGCGGCGTCGGCGTCGACTCCGCCCGACGCGACGTCGGCCACGGCGAGCGCCGCGGGGACGAGCCAGTAGCCGGGGACGTCGACGAGGTCGGGCGAGCGGCGCAGGTGCGACACGTCGCCCTCGCCGGTCACGACGGCCCGCGTCAGGGCCCGGGCCGCCTCGCGGGCGCGGCGCGCGGGGGTGAACAGGGCCAGCTCCTCGCGCACCTCGCCGAGCTCGACGAGAGCGTTGACCAGCCCGGTGAGGACCTCGACGCGGCTCGAGAGGTCGCCCTCGAGGGAGCGCAGGCGGCGGTTGAGCGACGCCTCGCGCGACCGCGCCATCGTGGCCTGCGCGGCGAGCTCCTCGGAGAGCGCCTGGAGGTTGCCCTGGTCGCTGCGCCAGTAGTTGTACGTCGACATGCGCGCGAGCGTACTCAGCCGCGCACCCCTGTCGAGGGGGAGTTCTCCCCGGGGCGCGCGCCGCGGGGCGCGGCGGTCAGCGACGAGGGCGCATGAGCGGTGGGTCGAGGACGGCGGGGACGCTGGCGGGTGCGTCGTCCGGGTCCGGCGCCGACCCCGGGCCCGGCGTCGCCCCCGACGCCGATCTTGGCGACGCCCCCGGGTCCGGTGCGGCACGGTAGAGGGCGGCGGGCCGGCCGGTGCCGCCCGACGTCGTCCGGCCGGTGTCCTCGAGGAATCCCGGGGTGGTCGTGGCCTTGCGGGAGAAGTTGCGCGGGTCGAGCCGCACGCCCCACACCGCCTCGTAGACGCGGCGCAGGTCGGCGACGGTGAACTCGGGCGCGCAGAACGCCGTCGCGAGGGCGGAGTACTCGAGCTTGGCCCGGGCCCGCTCGACGCCGTCGGCGAGGATCCGCGCGTGGTCGAACGCGAGACGCGTGGTCGCCGCGACGGCGTGCCAGGCCGCTCCCCCGGCGTCGGACCCGGCGTGGACGACGCCGAACTCCGGCGCGAGCAGGAGGTAGGCGACGGACAGGACCGGGCCGCGCGGGTCGCGGCCGAGCGGTCCGTACGTGCGCAGCTGCTCGAGGTGGCCGGGCGGGCGGACGCCGGTCTCCTCCGCGAGCTCTCGCCGCGCCGCCCTCGCGAGGCTCTCACCGGGCAGGACGAACCCGCCGGGCAGCGCGAGCCCGCCGCGGAACGGCTCGACGCCGCGCTCGACGAGCAGGACGTGGAGCGCGTCGTCGCGCACGGTGAGCGCGACGACGTCGACGGTGACGGGCAGCAGCGCGGCGGTGGGCGGGACGACGGCGGCCGGTCCCTCGGGAGAGCTCATGCCGACCATCGTCACACATTCGCGTCAGATTGACGAGAACAGTCGGACCCGCCTACGCTCTTATCGTCAAGGTGACGAAAACAGATCGGAGACGACCATGGCCACCATCCGCACGTACCCGTGGACCCGGCACTTCCTCGGCAGCCCCACCGGGCACGTCGTGCACCTGCGACGCGGGCGCGTCGCGCACGAGGGCGTCGGTCAGGCGTTCTGGTTCCGCCCGACGACGTCGGTCCTCTCGGAGGTCCCCGTCGACGACCAGGAGCTGCCCGTCTTCTTCCACGCCGTGACCGCCGACCAGCAGGACGTCACCGTCCAGGCCGGCGTCACCTACCGGTTCGCCGACCCCGTCGTCGCGTCGCAGCGCCTCGACTTCGCGGTCGACCCGGGCACGGGCGGGACGAGCACGGCGGGCCGCGAGCAGGTGACGAACATGGTCGGGCGGCTCGCGCAGAGCCGCGCCGGGGACACGCTCGCCGCGATGCCGCTCGCCGACGCCCTCACCGCCGGGGTGCCGCGCGTGCGCGACGCCCTCACCGAGGCGCTGACGGGCGACCCGCGCCTGACCGCGACGGGCATCGCCGTCATCGGGGTCCAGGTGCTCGCGGTGCGGCCGGAGAAGGACGTCGAGCGCGCCCTGCAGACCCCGGCGCGCGAGCACCTGCAGGCCGAGGCCGACCGGGCGACGTACGAGCGGCGGGCGCTCGCCGTGGAGCGCGAGCGCGCGATCGCGGAGAACGAGCTCGCGAGCACGATCGAGCTCGCGACCCGGCGCGAGCGCCTCGTCGCGCAGGAGGGCGCCAACGCGCGGCGCACGGCCGAGGAGAAGGCCGCCGCAGCGCTCGTCGACGCCCGTGCCACCGCCGAGCGCGCTCGCCTCACGACGGAGGCGAAGGCCGAGCAGGTCCGCCTCGTCGGTGCGGCGGAGGCCGCCGCGGAGCAGGCCCGCATGGACGTCTACGCGACCGCCGGGCAGGGCACGCTCCTCGCGCTCGCCGTGCGCGAGGCCGCGGGCTCGCTGCCCGACGTCCAGCACCTCACCATCACGCCCGACCTCCTCACCGGCGTCCTGTCGACCCTCGTCCACGGCCTCGGGCCCGACGACGGACCGGTCGCCCCGCAGGCGGGCACCGGGTCGGGGACCACCGGGAAGGCGGCCTGACGGTGCTGCGGCGACGCGCCGCCGTCGTGCACCGGCGCACGGAGCTCGACGACCTGCTCGACCGGCACGGGACGCGGGGGCAGGCGGAGTTCTTCCTCCGCTCGCGCGGGCGCACGCTCGCCGAGGTGCAGGCGCGCCACGACGCGCTCGCCGCGGCGCGCGAGACCGTCGTGGCCGCGCTGCCCGCGGACTGGGTGCGCGCGGACGTCGAGCGGGCCGACCTGCCGCGGTTCCTCGTCGCACCCGAGGACCTCGTCGTCGTGGTCGGTCAGGACGGGCTCGTCGCGAACGTCGCGAAGTACCTGCAGGGGCAGCCCGTGCTGGGCGTCGACCCCGAGCCGGGGGTCAACGCGGGCGTGCTCGTGCGGCACTCGGTCGCCGGGGCGGCCGCGCTCCTGCACGACCTGGACGGCGACCCGCCCCGCTCCGACGGCGCGGCGGGGACCGACCGTGTCGCCCTCCTCACGGTGGACGCGCTCACGATGGTCCGCGCCGACCTCGACGACGGCCAGCACCTCACGGCGCTCAACGAGGTGTTCGTCGGGCACCCGAGCCACCAGAGCGCCCGGTACACGCTGCGGTGCACGGCGGGCGAGGAGCGGCAGTCGTCGTCGGGCGTGCTCGTCGCGACGGGCACGGGCGCGACGGGCTGGTGGGCGTCGCTCGCGCACGACCGGGGCGGACGCCCCGCCCCGGCCCGGACCGACCAGCGGCTCGGCTGGTTCGTGCGCGAGGCGTGGCCTTCTCCCTCGACCGGCGCGGCACTCACGGAGGGCTACGTCGAGGGCGGGACCGACGTCGCGCTCACCGTCGCCTCGGACCGGCTCGTCGTGTTCGGCGACGGCATGGAGGACGACCGCCTCGTCGCCTCGTGGGGCCAGACCGTCACCGTCCGCACCGCCGACGCCCCGCTCCGCCTCGTGCGCCCCTGACCGCGCCCGACCCGCCGTCGTCCTGCCCGATTTCACCCGGGTGATCGTCCCGGGCCGCGATGGTCCGTGGGTAGCATCGCAGCGGTCATGCGTCTGCCATGACAGCTCCTCCCAGCAGGCCTGACCTGCGTATGTACCGACCCACGAGCCGACCGAGGTCCCTGCCATGAGCACCCCCATCGCCTTCACCGACAACGTCCGCGACCTGTCGAACACGGGCGGCTACCAGTTCGAGTTCCGCTGCGAGCGGTGCGGCAACGGCTACCGCTCGGCGTACCAGGCGGACGTCGTGGCCAAGGGCAGCAGCCTCGTCCAGGCGGCGGGCCGGTTCTTCGGCGGCAAGGTCGCCGACCTGTCGTACGCGGCGGGCTCGTGGGCCGCCGACCGCCAGACGAACTCGCAGGCGAAGGACAGGGCGCTCGACTCGGCCGTCGGCCAGGTGCGCGACGCGTTCCGCCAGTGCCACGGGTGCGGCGACTGGATGTGCCACGAGGTGTGCTGGAACGACGCCGTCGGGCAGTGCGTGCGCTGCTCGCCCAAGCAGACGGAGCAGCTCGCGCAGCTCCAGGCCGAGGAGCGTCGTCGCCAGGTGCGCGAGCGGCTCGAGACGACGGACCTCGTCGGCGGGGCCGACCTGCGGACCGCCGCCGTGACGCAGTGCCCGTCGTGCTCGGCGAAGGTCGACGGCGGCAAGTTCTGCGGCGAGTGCGGCGAGCGTCTCGCGCAGGTCGCCGCGTGCCGCGAGTGCGGCACGCAGAACGCGGCAGGGGCGAGGTTCTGCGCGGAGTGCGGGTCCCCGCAGGCCGCCTGAGGTCATCGCGCCGCGAGCCCGAGCACGTCGAGCACCCACGCGTCCT
>CAZFUQ010000032.1:0-23597 GCA_964521905.1 uncultured Cellulosimicrobium sp. | reverse complement strand
CTCACGGGCCGCCGGATCGAGCACGGCGAGAGGCTGCGCCTCGACCCGACGGACGTCGTCGTGCTCCGGGAGGAGCGCGGCTGACAAGGGCACGGCCCTCCGTCGGGGCCAAGGGGAGTCGATGTGGATGTCAGATCGCCGCCGCGCTAGTAGGACATATATGTTACGGTTTGCGGGTCGGTCGCACTGCAGCTGACACGCACTCCACGAACGACGAGATGAGGTGAACGGACGTGACCAGCGTCTTCTGGGACGACCACCGGCGCGACCTGCAGGACCCCGAGTACGCGCGGGAGTTCGCTGCCGAGTCGATCCGCACCCGAACGGTCGACGAGATCATCAACACGCTCTGCTCCGCGCTCGACGAGAGCGGGTTGAGCAAGGCGGCGCTCGCACGCGCGATCGGGTCCGACCCGGCTGTTGTCCGACGCCTGTTCAACTCGTCCCCGGTCAACCCGACCCTCGGCACGCTCGCGGAGGTCGCCGCAGCGCTCGGCCTCAAGGTCGCACTGGAGCCGATGGACCGTGCCGAGCGCGAGACGATCACGAAACCGATGGTGGACGCGGCGACGACCAAGACCGTGCTCACCACGGCCTGAGGGCGACAGGACCGGCGTCACCGCAGCCTTGCCCGATCACCCGATCACCCGATCACCCGATCGCGCGGGGCTGCCCGCCGTAGTAGGCCTGCCCGAGTGATCGCACCTTGTCGTACTCGCTCGAGGAGAAGGCCGTGCGGAACGGCTTCCTGCGCCCGTCGACCAGCACGAGGTACGGCCTCTCAGCGCCCTGCGCCTCGTAGTCGAGCAGACAGAAGAGCCGGTAGTGCGTGCGGTTCGGCGTACCGTCGACCCGGATCTCGAACCATCCCGTCATGTCGCCGTGCATCGCTTCCCACTTGCCGCCGCCGCGGAAGGCGAGCGGCGGCGCCTCGGCGACGGCGATCGCGGTCTCACGCAGGCGTGCGCGGATCGTCGTCGGGCAGGACTCGATGAAGTCCCGTGCGGGCATGGTCCCGTCTGGCGTCCGGTAGAAGACGACGTCGTGAGAGTCGGTCGGGAGCGGGCCGTTCCGGGGCTTCGATGACTGCGTCCCCCTGCGTTTCGCGTTCATTGCGGGGACGGTACTCACCGGGACCCACGGTGAGTGCCGTGCGGCGGACGTCAGGACGTTCTGACCGCCACGGCGGCGTGGGCAGCCGGGACGACGAGCGTGGACAGGCTCGGGTGCCAGAGCGGCGTCGTGTGCCAGGCGAGGGCCAGGCGCTCCCCGGGTCGGCCGGTCGCGACGAGGCGGTGCGGCGACGTGGGCAGCTCGACGTGTACCTCGACCGAGCCGTCGGGCAGGGTCCGACCGCGCGTCGAGACCACGAGCACGGGGTCGACGACGGGCCCGGCCGCAGGCGGGGAGCCCGCCTCGGCGTGGGGCCAGGGCAGGACGCGGGTCGTCCAGGAGTCCTCGGCGACCGGGACCGGCTGCCCGCCGACGTCGACGCGCCACGCGAACGGCGACCCTGCTCGGGCGGCGTGGAGCGTCCACGGCACCGGGCTGACGGTTTCCTGCGGCGTCGGCTCGGGGTCGAGCTCGCGGTCGAGGATCCGCGGCCAGGCGTCGAGCGTCGCGAGCCGGTCGGCGAGCCGCGCCGCGGCAGCGGGGTCGGGCGGCAGCGGCGCCGCGTCGGCCCCGGCGCGCTCCACGAGCGCCCAGACCGCGTCGAGCGTCGTCTGCGCGGAGCGGTTCGCTCCCCGGTATCCGATCGCGAGACCCCGCTCGGGGACGGCGATCGCGAACTGCCCGAACGCGCCGTCGGCCCGGAACCCGTGCCGGCTGGACCACACCTGGTACCCGTAGCCGCGCGCCCAGTCGTTCGGGCCGGCGGGTCCTTCGGGCGGGTCGTCGGGCGAGGCGGTGTCCGACCACGGCTCGCGCATCTCGGCCAGCCACGCGGACGGGATCACCTGCACGCCCTCGAAACGGCCGTCGTCGGCCAGCGCGACCGCGAGACGACCGATCTCGGCTGTCGTCACGTGCAGGCCCGAGAACCCCTGGTCGAGCCCGTCGATCGGCGCCCACCACGGGTGCTCGACCCGCAACGGATCGAGCACGCGCGGGCGCAGGTAGTCCAGCAGTCGCTCGCCCGTGACCGCGGTGACGATCGCGGACAGCGCGCGTGACGCCGGCGAGCTGTAGACGAAGTGCTCGCCGGGGGTGTGCTCGGGCGACGTCGCGAGGAGGGCGGGCAGGTCGAACCCGATGTCCGCGAGCTGCTGCGTCGAGTGGCCGGTGCTCATGGTCAGCAGGTGCTTGACCGTGAGGCCGGTCGGGTCGGGCAGGCCGAGCACCTTCCCGGCGAGATCGTCGACGGCGAGGCGCCCCTCGTGCACGAGGTGCCCGACGGCGATCGCCGTGAACGTCTTGGACACCGAGTAGACGAGGCCGGGCAGCCCGGCGTCGTGAGGCGCCCACGACGCCTCGACCACCGGGACGCCGTCGCGCGCGACGACGAGGCCGTGCGGGTCGAGCCCGGCGCCCTCGAGCGTGTCGAGGAGGTCGAGCACCGCCACGGACGAGATCCCGTGGGCCTCTGGAGGCTCAGGACGTGTGGGGGCGGTCTGGGGTGCCGGGCGGGTGTCGGTCATGTGGCGTGCGCTCCGTCGGGCCGTGCGGGCAAGTGGTGCTCAGTAGCAAGTGGTGCTCAGTAGATCGTGCGGCCGTGCGCGTCGGGGACCCCGGACGTGCGCAGGAAGTACGTGCACACCTGGTCGCGCCACTCGCGCGCGGACCGGAGCTGCTCCACGAGGCGCTCGGCGACCCGCTCGAACACGGCGTCGTCGACCGCGCCGCGCAGCCCCTCCCACGTGCGGACGTACTCCTCGACGCGCTCGACGCCGGCGAAGTGGGTGTCGTAGACGTGCTGCACGACGCTCGTGCCGTCGTGCAGCACGTGCCCGTACGGCACGTGGTGGAAGAAGAGGAGCAGCTCGTCGGGGCAGGTGTCCACGGACTCGTAGAGGTCGCGCCACGGCTCCGGGTACTGGCCGGTGTAGCCGGTCCCGGTCGCGCGCGTGCGGTCGACACCGACGCCGTCGCGGTCGGCGAAGTGGTACGTGCCCCACGGCGAGTACTCGTAGCCGTCGACCGACGGCCCGTAGTGGTGTCCCGGGTTCACCATGAAGCCCACGCCGAGCGGCGCGGTGTACGCCTCGTAGGTGCGCCACGAGTCGTCGAGGACGGCGTGGACCGCCGTCCGCACGCCGGGGTCGACGGCGCGCTCGTCGCCCGCGCCCGAGGACGCGAACGTCAGCGAGACCCACTCGTCGAGGACGTCGGTCGGGTCGAGCGTCGGGTCCCACGCGAGGCGGCCGAACGCGTAGAGGTTCGCCTGGGCGAGCGGGTGGCCGGTCCAGAACGCGTCGTCGCCGACGTTGGACACCGCGGCGATCCCGCCGCCCCGCGCGCCCGCGACCTGGGGAGAGGCGTCCGGGCCGGCGCCCCCGACGACGTCGGACACGGTGGGGGAGCCGTCGTCGCCCTCGACCGGACCCCACGGCCGGAACCGCAGGATCTCGCTCCACCACGGCCCGAGGTAGCACGCGTGCCGCTGCTGGCCGGTGTACTCCTGCGTCACCTGCAGCTCGACGGCGAGGCGCGTGCGCGGCATCGCGGCGAGCACGGGGGAGACGGGTTCCCGCGTCTGGAAGTCCATGGGCCCGTGCTTGACCTGCACGATCACGTTCTCGTCGAACCGCCCGTCGAGCGGCGCGAAGTGGTCGTACGCCGCGCGCGCCCGGTCGGTCGAGCGGTCGCGCCAGTCCTGCGTGTGGTCGTAGACGAACGCGCGCCAGTGGACCGTCCCGCCGAACGGGGCGAGCGCCCGCGCGAGGAGGTTCGCGCCGTCGGCGTGGTCGCGCCCGTACGCGAACGGCCCCGGCTGGCCCTCCGAGTCCGCCTTGACGACGAACCCGCCGAAGTCCGGGATCGCGTCGTACACACGCGCGACGGCGTCCGCCCACCAGGCTTGCACGTCCGGGTCGAGCGGGTCGGCCGTCGCGAGCCCGCCGAGGGTGATCGGCGCGGCGAAGCTCACCGACAGGTGCGTGCGGACGCCCCACGGCCGGAACACCGCGGCGACGCGCGCGACGTCGGGCAGGCCGTCCGTGAGCAGCAGCGCCTCGCGCGCGTGCACGTTGACGTTGTTGATCGCGACGCGGTTCACGCCCGTCGCCGCGAGCAGGCGCGCGTACTGCTCGACGCGCGACAAGTCCTCGCGCACCTGCCCGTCCGCGTAGAAGATCGAGCCGCCCGCGTACCCGCGCTCCACCTGGCCCATGACCGGGTGGACGTCGACGTTGTCCCAGTGGTCGAGCATGCGCAGCGCGTGCGCGGGCTCGTGGCGACCTGCGGTGTGGCCGGCCGGGTGCGTCGTCCCGGTGCGCACGACGTAGAACCACGCGTGGAGGAGAGCGGCGTCGTCGTCCGCCGCGACGTCGAGGCGGCCGTCCCGGCCCGCGACGACGAACCCCTCGCCGCCGGGGACGGCACGGGCGTCGCGCAGGACGAGGTCGGCGGCGTCGTCGTCGGCGAGGCGCGCGCCCGCGCGCCGGGCCTCGCCGCGGACGGTGTCGGCGAGGTGTCCGTCGCCGACGACGCGGACGGTGCGGCCGCGCAGGAAGGAGGTCGCGGCGTCGGGCAACCAGGCGGGATCCACGAACGGCTGATCCGGGGTGGTCAAGGAGGTCCCTCCTCGGGAACGGTACGAGCGTGAGTGCGTGAAATAGTCGCGAGATCGGGCCTCCGCGGCGACTATTTCATGCACTCAGCGGGGGGTAGGAGGCCTTGGGGAGGTGGTAGGCGAGGTCGACGGCGGTCTCCAGCGCCTCGTCGAGATCGAGGCGGTGCTCGGCGACGAGGCGGGCGAGGTGGCCGGCGTCGATCCGGCGCGCGAGGTCGTGGCGGGCCGGGATGGAGCAGAACGCGCGCGTGTCGTCGACGAAGCCGCTCGTGTTGTAGAAGCCCGCGGAGTCGGTCGCGGCCTCGCGGAAGCGGCGCATCCCGTCGGGCGTGTCGAGGAACCACCACGGGGCACCGAGCCGCAGCGCCGGGTAGACGCCCGCGAGCGGGGCGAGCTCGCGCGAGAACGTGGTCTCGTCGACCGTGAACGCGATCATCCGGAAGCCCGGGTGGTGGCCGAACGCCTCCAGGACGGGTCGCAGCGCGCGGACGTACTCGGTGCGCTCGGGGACGTCGTACCCCCGGTCGGGGCCGTACGCCTGCGCGACGCCGGCGCAGTGGTCGCGCAGGACGCCCGGGTGGAGCTGCATGACCAGCCCGTCCTCGGCGGACATCGCGGCCATCTGGAAGAGCATGTGCGCCGAGAACGCCTGCGCCTGCGCCGCCGTGACGTCGCCGCGCAGCGCGGCGTCGAGGATCCGGGCGGCGTCCGCGTCGTCGAGCGGTGTGGTGTCGGCGAGCAGGTGGCCGTGGTCGGTCGCGCGGGCGCCCGCGGCGACGAACGCCGCGCGCCGCGCACGCAGCGCGTCGAGATAGGTCCGGTAGTCGACGACGTCGGTGGCCGCCGCCGCGCCGAGCTCGGCGACCTGGGCGGACCAGTCGGCGCGATCGACGTGCAGGAGCGGGTCGGGCCGGAACGTCGGCACGACACGCTCGCCCCAGCCGTCGGCCGCGAGGCGTGCGTGGTCGGCGAGAGGAGACTGCGCGGGGTCGGTCGTCGCGAGGAGCTCGAGTCCGAACCGCTCGAACAGCGCCCGCGGCCGGAACTCGGGGCGGGCGAGGCGCTCGACCAGGTGGTCGTACAGCGCGTCCGCGGTCTCGGCGGACGGCCTCACGGGCGCCTCGAAGACCTCGACGAGCGCGTGCTCGAGCCAGTAGCGCGTCGGCGTACCGCGGTACAGGTGCCAGCCCGCGCAGAACCGGCGCCAGATCTCGCGCGGGTCGGTCTCGGCCGGAGCCGTCCCGGCGGGCGCACCAGGCACCGGCGCGACACCGAGGTCCTGGACGCCGTGCACGCCCGGCGCGCCGTGCGGCGACGTGCTCTGCGCGACGAGCATGCGCACGAGGTAGTGGTCGGGCGTGACGAACAGGCCCGCGGGGTCGCCGAACGCTGCGTCGTCGGCGAGCAGTGCGGCATCGACGTGCCCGTGCATGGAGACGATGGGCAGGTCGCGCGTCGCGGCGTAGACCTCACGCGCGAGCGGGCGCAGCACCGGGTCGGCGGGGAGGGCGCGGTCGGGGTGCAGGGACCACTGCGCCGTTGCGGCGGTCGGGACATGGTGGGCCGTGGTTGTCACGGAAGCCTCCAGGGGCGTCGTTGCGAACGTTTGCATGCTACTCCATCCGTGCCCTCGGTCGCTGGAGGTCGTTGGCGTTACAATCGTTCGCAGGGTCCCTCCTCCCCTCCCGAGGAGCCGCTCTGAGGAGGTAGCCGTGGTCACCGCACGAGACGTCGCCCGCGAGAGCGGCGTGTCCATCTCCACCGTCTCTCGCGCGCTCGCGGAGCCCGACCGCGTGGCGCCCGAGACCCGGGACCGTGTCGTGGCCGCCGCCACGAGGCTGGGCTACCGGCCCAACCGCGCGGCGAGCGGCCTGCGGGCCGGTCGGACCGGAGCGCTCGGCCTGGTCGTCCCGGACCTCGAGAACCCCTACTTCGCGTCCGTCACCAAGGGTGTGCAGGCGCGGGCGCGCCAGACGGGCCACGCCGTGTTCGTCGTCGACTCGGGAGAGGACCCGCTGCTCGAGACCGAGCTCGTCGCCGGCCTGCGGTCGCAGACCGACGGCCTCGTGCTGTGCTCCCCGCGGGCTGCCGAGGCCGACGTCGAGGCCGCGCGCGACGCGCCCGTGGTGCTCGTCAACCTGCGCATCGACGGTGTCCCCTCCGTGGTGTCCGACGACGTGCGCGGCGTCGTCCTCGCCGTCGAGCACCTGCGGGCGCTCGGGCACCGGAGGATCGCGTACGTCGGCGGGCCTGACCGGTCGTGGTCGGACGCCCGTCGTCGCGCCGGTCTGCGGGCCGCGCACGATCTCTACCCCGAGGCCGAGACCGTGGTCGTCGGGTCGTTCCGCCCGCGCGTCGAGGGTGGCCGCGCGGCCGCCGACCTCGTCGTCGCCTCCGGCGCGACGGCGGTCCTCGCCTACAACGACCTCGTCGCCCTCGGCCTCGTGGCGCGCCTGCGCGAGCGCGGCGTGTCCGTACCGGGCGACCTCAGCGTCGTCGGGTTCGACGACACGTTCGTCGCGACCCTCGCCTCGCCCCCGCTCACCAGCGTCCGCACCGACCTCGCTCACCTGGGCGCGCGCGCCGTCGACCGCCTCGTCGCCGTCCTGGGCGCTCGTCGCCCGGCCCGCGAGGCGGTGTCGGGCGTGTCCGGGAGCGGGGCGGCGGCGACGGATCCCGACGAGCTCCCCGTGGAGCTCGTCGTGCGCGACTCCACGGCCGCCCCACGCTGACGGCGACGCCCTCCGAGCGTCCTCAGCCGGGGCGGGGCGCCGCCAGGAACGCGGGGGGCGGTGCGGTCGAGTCCCGGACCACGAGTCGTGGCGGCAGCCGCAGGACGTGGTCCAGCGAGCGCTCCCGGCTCGCGCCGAGGAGCTCGATGAGGAGCTCGGTGGATCGTTCGCCGACCTCCTCGGTCTCACCGTGCACCGTCGTCAGCGCGGGGGCGACGAGCGCGGCCAGGTACGTGTCGTCGTGGCCGACGACGGAGACGTCGTGCGGGACGCGCAGCCCCAGCGCCTGGAAGCGGCGCACGATCCCGATCGCCTGGAAGTCGTTGAACGCGACCACGGCGGTCGCGCTCGTCGCGAGGGCGACGCCGGCGGCCTCGTGCCCCCCGTCCACGGTCGGCGCGAAGGCCCCCACCTGCACCAGCTCGAGGTCGTCGTGCTCCGCGGAGGCACGCGCGGCACCCTCGCGCCGGTTCTTGTCCGTCCAGGAGGTCGAGGGCCCGCCGACATAGACGACGCGACGGTGGCCGAGGTCGTACAGGTGGTCGATCGCGTCCCGCATGCCGAGCACGTCGTCGACGGTGACGCACGGCACGCCCTCGACCCGGTAGTTCACCAGCACCAGCGGCTTCTCGCGAAGGCGCGGGTAGCTCTCGTCGATCGACCGGGGTGCGGCGAGGACGATCCCGTCGGTCTGCTGCAGGAGTCCCTCGAGCAGCTCCGGTTCGGCGGCAGGGTCCTCCTGCGAGTCGGAGACGAAGACGCCCATCCGGTGGCGCTGTGACCTCGCGACGGACGCCACGCCCCGCGAGAGCGTCGAGAAGTACGGGTTGGAGAGGTCGGGCACCAGGAGGCCGATGGTGTTCGTCCGCCGGGCCCTGAGCCCGCTCGCAGCCCTGTTCGGCGTGTAGCCGAGCTGGTCGCAGGCCTCGTTCACGCGTGTTCGTGTCGACTCCGCGACCCGTGCCGGGTCCGCGAGCGCTCGCGAGACGGTAGCGATCGACACGCCGGCCGCACGCGCGACGTCGCGGATCGTCACCATGACAGGTTTCACCTCCATGTAAACGTTATCGATGCGGTCCGGATGGCTGAAGAATACTTCGGCCCGTCGCACGGCAGGGACTCAACGACCGAGGCGCGATGTGATACAGGTCACAATGTAACCGTTTGCCATTGCCGTGTGTGAACGAGCAGAATGCCACACGAATGAACACGTGCGACAAGGTAGTCGGCCATCACGAGCCCCCTGGGCGAGATGTCGGGTCCGAGTCCACGGAGGCCCCGTCGACGGCGCGAGGGCCGTGGTGATCAGCACGAGCGAGGCCGGCGCGGATGCCGGCGACGTGAGGAGAGAGATGTCGAGCACGACGAGACACCCCGGGACGGTCCGACTGGGGATCGTCGGGTACGGGAACCAGGGGTCGATCTACGCCCGTGCGCTCTCGCGTGCCGAGGTGCCCGGCGTGGTGCTCGGGGCGATCGCCGACGTCGACCCCGCACGTCGGGCGGCTGCCGGGCAGGATCACCCGGGCGTGCCGACATACGCCGACGGTCTCGAGCTGATCCGCTCCGGGGACGTCGACGCCGTCGTGACGACGCTCCCGCACTTCCAGCACGCGGAGATCGGTCTCGCCGCGCTGGACCACGGTCTGCACGTCCTGGTCGAGAAGCCCGTGGGTGTGCACGTCGAGCAGGCGCAGCGCCTCGTCGACCGCGCGAGCGAGCGACCGGACCTCGTCTTCGCGGTCATGTTCAACCAGCGGACGAACCCGCTCTACCAGAAGGTGCGCGAGATCGTCGCCGGCGGCGAGATCGGTGAGATCCGGCGCTCCACGTGGGTGATCACGACATGGTGGCGACCCCAGGGCTACTACGACTCCAGCGCATGGCGGGCCACGTGGGGCGGCGAGGGCGGCGGGGTGCTGGTCAACCAGGCCCCCCACCAGCTCGACCTCTGGCAGTGGATCTGCGGGATGCCCGACGAGGTCGTCGCGCGGCTGGGGAACGGCGTCGGCCGGGACATCGCCGTGGAGAACGAGGTCGCCGTGCTGGCCTCCTACGCCAACGGCGCCACCGGACAGTTCGTCACGGCGACGAACGACATCGTCGGGACGGACAGGTTCGAGATCGTCGGGACCCGTGGTCGCGTCGTCGTCACGGACTCGGCCCGTGCAACCGTGAGCCGCCTCGCCGACGACGAGGAGGCGATCAGCGCGCGCTTCGACGTGGCCGCGTCCCGACGGCTGTTCGCGGGCGAGGTCGATCTCACCGAGCTGTGGACGACCCAGGAGCTGACCTTCGAGTCCGCGTGGGGCTCCCAGCACAACGCGGTCCTCGCCAACTTCGCCGCGGCAGTCCTGCGGGGCGAGCCGCTGATCGCCCCCGGCGCCGACGGGCTGGCAGGAGTGCGCCTCGCCAACGCGATCCACTACTCGGGCTGGACCGGTCGGTGGGTGCCGACGTCGCTGGACCCGGGCGAGTTCCTCGAGGCGCTCAACGCGCAGATCCGGGACGAGGGCCGTTTTCCCGAGCAGGTGCCCGGGCCGCAGGGCGTGGCTCTGGACGGGGCAGGGCGATGAGCGCCGGCGACGGGGCCACCTACGCGCCCGCGCCGATGCCACGTCCCGTGGTCGGACCGGGAGAGTTCGTCGTCGCGGCTACGCACCTCGACCACGGGCACGTCTACGGCATGACCGAGGGCCTCGTGGGTGCGGGCGCCACGCTCAAGTGGGTCTTCGACCCCGACCCTGCCCGCGTCGCGGCGTTCCGGGAGCGGTTCCCCCAGGTCCGGGTCGCGCGCAGCGAGGACGAGGTCCTCGCCGATCCCGACGTCGCGCTCGTGGCCGGCGCCGCCGTCACGAACGAGCGGTGCGCCCTGGGCCTGCGCGTCATGGAGGCGGGCAAGGACTACTTCACCGACAAGGCGCCGCTCACCACGCTCGACCAGCTTGCCGCCGCGCGCGAGGCGACCGCGCGGACCGGTCGCAAGTACGCCGTCTACTACTCCGAGCGGATCCACGTCGAGTCGGCGGTGCTCGCCGGGCAGCTCGTCGAGCGCGGCGCGATCGGGAGGGTCCTCTCGATGAGTAGCTTCGGGCCCCACCGGGAGGGCGACCCCTCGACCCGCCCGGGGTGGTTCTACGAGAAGGAGCGGTACGGCGGGATCCTCTGCGACATCGGGAGCCACAACATGGAGCAGCTGCTCCACTTCACGGGGGCTCGTGACGCTGAGGTCGTCAGCGCGACGATCGGCAACTTCAACCATCCGGAGCACGTCGAGCTGGACGACTTCGGCGACGTCCACCTGGTGACCGACACCGGGGCGACCGGGTACGTGCGGGTGGACTGGCTCACTCCGGACGGGCTCAGCGCCTGGGGGGACGGACGGACGTTCCTCCTGGGGACCGAGGGCTACATCGAGCTGCGCAAGTACGTGAACGTCGCCACGGGCGAGGGAGCGGACCACGTGTTCCTCGTCGACGGACAGGGCGAGCATCATCTCCGGGCCGCGGGCACCGTCGGGTACCCGTTCTTCGGGGAGCTCGTCCTCGACTGCCTCGAGCGCACCGAGAACGCGATGACGCAGGAGCACGCCTTCAAAGCGGCGGAGCTGGCGGTCCGCGCGCAGCTCGCGGCGCGCGAGCTGACCTCGCGTACCGCCGACCCGGCGCTCGCGGCGGGCTCCGGGGCGGCCGCGACATGATGGACTTCGCGATCGTCGGCTGCGGCAACATCGCCCGGACGCACGCGCTGGCCCTGCGCGCTCTCGGCGGACGGGAGAGCGCGGGTGCCCGTGCTCGGGTCGCGGCGACGTGCGACGTGGTCCCGAGCCGCGCCCGCGAGCTGGCGGACGAGTTCGGTGGCGAACCCCGGGCGTGGGACGACGTCCTCGCCGACCCTGCGATCGACGCGGTGACGATCTGCACACCGAGCGGCACGCACGCCTCGCTCGGTGTCCAGGCCGTCGAGGCCGGCAAGCACGTCGTCGTCGAGAAGCCGATGGACGTGACGGTCGAGGCCGCGACCCGGTTGCGCGACGCCGCGCGCGTCAACGGGCGCACGCTCACCGTGATCAGCCAGCACCGTTTCGACCGTGCGACGCAGCAGGCGCTGGGGGTGGTCGGCGAGATCGGGACTCCTGTGCTGGTGGACGCCCACGTGCCGTGGTGGCGCCCGCAGGAGTACTACGACGCCGGAGCCTGGCGGGGCACCTGGGCCTCCGACGGCGGCGGTGCCTTGATGAACCAGGGCATCCACACGGTCGACCTGATGCTCGCGCTGGCCGGCCCCGTCCGACGCGTCCAGGCGATCGCCGCGACGCGGGCGCACGCCATCGAGGTCGAGGACGTCGTCTGCGCGGCGTTGCTCTTCGAGAGCGGCGCGGTGGGGACGCTGGCGGCGTCCACAGCGGTTGCACCGGGGTTCCCGGCGCGGCTGGCCGTTCACGGCGCCGAGGGGTCGGTCGTCCTGGAAGGTGACCGCGTCGTCGTGGACGCGCGACGCGGTGAGCTCGCCACCCGCGTCGACGAGCCGAGCGGTCACGCTCTCACGGTCGCGGCTGCCGGCACGCGCGGCCTCGACCTCGACCTCGACACCCTCGGGACCGAGGTCGAGGAGTGGGGGGTGGCGCACCGGCGTCAGCTCGCCGACTTCGTCGACGCGGTCGAGCACGGCCGTGCCCCTGCCGTCACGGCAGAGAACGGCATTGCGGCGCTGGAGGTCGTGACGGCCATCTACCGCTCCGCGAGCACCGGGCAGGGGGTGGAGCTCTCGATGAGCGGCTAGGTGCGCGGATCGGCTCGCCCTGCGCACGGCTCACCTGCGCGCGGCACCTTCCACGTCGCACGACGAGCCACGAGGGCGCGTGCGACCGGACTCGTCCCCGACGGGACGTGTCTCCCAACCATCGAAACAGCTCGTGGGGCAACCGGACGCCCGGTGCCTGTGCGAGCGGCCACACAGGTGTGGCTGGAGAGGACTCGACGTGGAGCTCACTCGACGGAACTTTCTCGGCGCGGTCGGCGCGACCGGCGCCACCGCGGGACTCGCCGTGCTCATGGGGTCGGCGAACCCTGCCGCGGCCGCACCCGCACCGACGCCGGAAGAGCTCGACGGGCTCATCACGCGGACCGCGGACGGGTGGGCGCTGGAGAACGACGCGATCCGCGTCGTCCTGCAGACGACCGGCGGCGGCGTGCGGCTCGTGAGCGTGGTGAACACGGCGAACGGGCACGACTACGTCGAGAGCGCGGGCGGGCGCGAGCTGTTCAGGTACCGTGTCGACGACGTGCACGACCTGTCGGCGGACTCCGGCTGGAACGTGGACGACGGCGCCTTGCAGGACGTCGTCATGCACACGCCAGGCGGGCCGGTGGGCATCGGTCGTGAGCTGAGGATCGTCCTCGGCCGGGCCGCGCCGGTGCCGTTCACGGTCACCGTGCTGCTCGAGATCTACGCCGGTCCCACCGGCATCCACTTCACGACGAACGTCCGCAACGACTCGTCGTCGAGCACCGCGACGATCACGGAGTCCGTCGTCCTCGCGCTGCCGTTCGCCGACGTGGCCCACACCCTCCACTTCCCGCGGAACGCCCGCTGGGAGTCGACGCGGGGACCGCTCGGCGTCGTGCCGGACGTGCAGCCCGGTGCGGACGACCGCGCCAAGAAGCTCGCCACGCGCGCGAAGAAGGTCATCTCCGTCCTCGACACGGGCGAGGGGTGGTCGGTGAGCCCCGAGCTCACGTACATGTCGCAACGCGGGAAGGGTGAGCGCGGACGCGACTCGTTCCTCCCCCCGTACGCGAGCCTCGACGTGTGGGACGGCACCGACCACCTCGAGGTCGTCACGAACCCCGAGTCGCTCCAGCTCGTCCTGTTCCCGGGGGAGGAGTTCGAGTACCTGTCGGTCAACCTCACGGTGTTCGTCGGCGACCTCGTCGACGCGAAGATGGCCGAGCAGGAGCACTTCCGCCGAAGGTTCCGCTTCAACGGCGTGACCGCGCTCTTCAACTCCAACGACTGGGACTACCGCGGTGGATCGGGCCGGACGCTCCCGCCGAACTTCTACCACGACGTGATCATCCCGAAGGTCGAGCGCGCCGGCATCGACATGGTGATGCTCGACGACTACTGGAACTCGACGCGCGACACGATCGAGCCCGGCCCGCAGGTCGCCGCCGCGATCGGGGACAGCCTGGACAGCCTGACGACGTCGCTGCGCGACCGCGGCCTGCTGTTCGGTCTCTGGTTCTCGTTGACGGGCGGGGCGACCAACGACGGACGCGACATCGCCGACCCGGCGAACCTCGACGTCAAGCGGGCCCAGATCGTCGAGCTGATCGAGAAGCACGGGCTGATCCACCAGATGGTCGACCTCACCGAGTTCTGGCAGACCGACGCCGAGACGACGTACTCGCACGCGAGCGACAGCGCGTACCGCAAGAGCGTGCTGTCGCGCCGGCTCTTCAACGAGCTCGTCGAGCGGTACCCCGACTTCCGCGTGAAGTACACGAGCGAGGTGGACGTGTACCCGCACGACGTCGACCGGAACAACGGTCTGGCGCACATCGTGAACAACGGGTGGGTCACCCAGAACGGTGGGGTCACCGGGGGCACGCAGTCGATCATCACCGCGATCACCCACTTCGGGCACCTGCCGATGGAGGCCATGTACTTCAACGCGGGGAAGATGACCGGGAAGATGGAGGACTACTACGCGCTGATGATGGCGCGCAACGTGAAGTTCCCCGAGGACCCCAGCAACGACGAGAAGTGGCCGGAGCCCGCGGTCGAGCTCATGGGGACGTTCAACAGGTGGCGCAAGAGCCCCCGCGTCAGGGCGCTGACCGAGGAGCTGTGGCGTCCCGTCCACCTCGGTCACGGGTGGGACACGGACACCTGGCTGCCCTCGATGGGCCCCTTCGCCTGGATGCACGTCACCCCGGAGAAGGACCGGGCGCTCCTCGTGGCGACCGGTCACGAAGGGCACCGCAGCTCGTTGACGGCTCCCGTGCGCTGGCTGGACCCGACGGCGCGCTACGCCGTCGCCGACGTCACGATCGACGACGACGGCACGCGCACGCACGCCTTCCGCGGGGTCTTCGCGGGCGCGAGGCTGCGCGACCAGGGCATCGTGGTGGACCTGTCCGAGAACACGAGCCGGGGCAAAGCCTTCTGGCTCGAGCGCGTCGAGGGGTCGGCGCTGGCGTGCGTGTACGTCTCCGAGGAGGTCTCGGACACCGAGGTCGACGCGACGAACCAGCGCATCAGGGTCGCGGTGTCCGGGGCTCCGAGCACCGTGGCGAGCGCGGTGGTCGTCGACCCGGTCGGCGACCGCGGGACCGTGGTCCAGATCCCGATCAACGCCAACGGCCGCGGCAGCGTCACGGTGCAGGCCGCCCATCTGCGTGCACCGAAGGCGACGCCCACGCACTTCGCCGACCCCTACCTCTACGACGCCGAGCAACTCGCCCCCGTCGTCGAGCCCGCGTCGAGGACCTGGCGGCGGGTCGACGAGAGCGGAGCGAACGGCGGCTCCTGGATCCTCGCCGAGCTGACCTCGGTCGGTGACGCCGTCTCCTTCGACGTCCACGTCGAGGCGGCCGGGCGCTACCGAATCGACGTGCGCTTCAAGGAGAACACTTCCCGCGGCCGCAGCAGGCTGTCGATCGACGGCGCGCCCGTCGGTCCGGAGCTCAACCACTACTACCCATCCGGCATGTACCGGGGGGTGGAGTTCCGCGAGCGTCCGATCGCCGTCGTCGACCTGGAGGCGGGGACCCACTCCTTCCGGTTCGAGAGCACGGGGACGTCCGGGTCCAGCCACCAGATCGGGGTGGACTACGTCAAGCTCACGCCGTCGGCCCGGAGCCAGTGGGTCTCGTTCGAGGCGGAGGACGTCGTCTCCGGATCGTCCGTGGCGACGCGGGTCGTCTCCGACGCCCCGGCGAGCCCGACGCCGGAAGGCAGGTGGCTCTCCCTCGACGCCGGGTCGCAGGACGGCGCCTGGGTCGACCTGACGATCGACGTCGCGGCGCCGGGGCGGTACCGCGTCACGAGCAACGCGAAGAAGCACGTCTCGCGGGGCCGGGCACAGCTCGTCCACGACGGGAAGAACGTCGGCGAGCCCTTCGACCAGTTCCTCGCCCGGGGCGACGGCGACTACCAGTTCGCCTCCTATGACCACGGAGTCGTCGAGGTCGCGGAGGCGGGTGCCACGACCCTCCGGTTCGTCGTCGCGGGCAAGGCCGACCTGTCCGAGTCCTTCGCGCTCTCCCTCGACTCGGTCTGGCTCACCCCCGAGCCGGCGATCACGGCCCCGGAGCGGCTGCAGCTCGCACGATGGCAGGCGCAGCGCGTCGCGGTGACGATCGAGGGGCTCGAGCCGGGGGTCTCGGGCGTCGGTCACCTCTTCTGGGAGGTCGTCGAGCAGAGCGCCGACGAGGTGGTCTGGGTCGACCAGACCGGTCGTGTCACGGGCGTCGCGCCGGGCGAGGCGACGGTCCGGGTGCGCCACCAGCTCGACCGCTCGATCTCGGCCTCCGTCACGGTGACCGTCGTGTAGCGGTCCCCGCGTCACCTGCCTCGGTCCGGCACCGCGCCGGTGCACCGAGGACGAAACCGCCCGACGCCCCGAGCGTCGGCACCACTGAAAGATCGGAACCACGATGACGACACTCGAGCGGATCGCTGCCACCGCAGCGCCGCCACCGACGAGACGGGCGAAGAGATCACCCCGTCGCCGCTCCGACGCTCGCGCGGGGTACGCGTTCCTCTCCCCGTGGCTCCTGGGGTTCCTCCTGCTCACCGCCGGGCCGATGCTCGCGTCGCTGTACCTCGCGTTCACGGACTACAACCTGTTCCGGTCGCCCGAGTTCGTCGGCCTGGACAACTTCGTCCGGCTCTTCCAGGACCCGAGGTTCCTCAAGTCGAGCCAGGTGACGGCCCTGTACGTGGTGATCGGGGTGCCGTTGAAGCTCGCGGCGTCGCTCGCGGTCGCGATGCTGCTCAACATGGCGCACCGCGGGGCGGGGTTCTACCGGTCGGCCTTCTACGCGCCGTCGTTGATCGGCGCGAGCGTCTCGATCGCGATCGTGTGGAAGGCGCTGTTCGTCGATGGCGGGATCGTGGACCGGATCGGCCAGTTCTTCGGTCAGGAGCCCGGCGGCTGGCTCGGGAATCCCTCGATGACGATGCCGATGATGGTCCTGCTCGGGGTGTGGCAGTTCGGGGCGCCGATGGTGATCTTCCTGGCGGGCCTCAAGCAGGTGCCCCAGGAGCTCTACGAGGCGGCCGCGGTCGACGGCGCGGGCCCGGTGCGCAAGTTCCTCGCGATCACGCTCCCGATGCTCTCCCCGGTGCTCTTCTTCAACCTGCTGCTCGAGACGATCAATGCCTTCCAGGTGTTCTCGTCCGCCTTCATCATCTCCGGCGGAACGGGCGAGCCCGCGGACTCGACGCTCTTCTACACGCTCTACCTGTACATTCGCGGGTTCACGGAATTCCAGATGGGCTACGCGTCCGCCATGGCCTGGGTGCTCGTGGTGGTCGTCGGGGCCGTCACCGCCGTCCTCTTCCGCAGCTCGCGCGCCTGGGTGCACTACGGAGGAGACGCACGATGACCTCGACGACCACACCTGTCACCACCGGCGCCCAGGTGCCGGCACCGACCACCCACCCGGAACGGGCTCAGCGTCGCCGACGCCAGGGCGCGCGCGCCGTGCGTCATCACCTGCTCATGCTCGTCCTGGTGTGCATCGTGCTCTACCCGGGCGTGTGGATGCTCCTGTCCGCGTTCAAGCCGTCGAACCAGATCATCGGCGAGATCAACCCGCTTCCGAGCGAGGTCACGTTCGCGAACTTCGCCTCGGCCCTCGCCGGGATCGGCGGCGTGTCGTTCTGGACGTTCGTCTGGAACTCGCTGCTGCTCGCGGTGCTCTCGGTCGTCGGCGTGATCTTCTCGTGCGCGTTCGCGGCGTTCGCCTTCGCGCGGATCGAGTTCCCGGGCAAGAAGGTCTTCTTCGCGATCATGATCGGCACCCTGCTCCTGCCGGTGCACGTGGTCATCATCCCGCAGTACATCGTCTTCAACAACATGGGTCTGGTGAACACCTTCGTGCCGTTGCTGGCACCGAAGTTCTTGGCGACGGAAGCTTTCTTCGTGTTCCTCCTGGTGCAGTTCATGCGCGGTCTGCCGTTCGAGCTCGACGAGGCCGCGAAGCTCGACGGCGCGGGGTACTGGCGGACGTTCTGGTCGGTGATCCTGCCGCTGACGCGACCCGCGCTCATCACCAGCTCGATCTTCGCGTTCATCTGGAGCTGGAACGACTTCTTCGGCCCGCTGCTCTACCTCAAGCGACCCGATCTCTACACGCTGCCGATCGCGCTGCGTCAGTACGTGGACCAGACAACGACCTCGGACTACGGGGCCCAGATGGCCATGGCGGTGCTCGCGCTGGTGCCCGTGATGCTCTTCTTCCTCGTCTTCCAGAGGTACATCGTCGAGGGCGTCGCGACCCAGGGGCTGAAGGGATGAGCCGGGCACCAGGACAGAGCACGGGCAGGATCGGGTTCCTCTCGGCCTTCGCCCAGGCCCTGCTCGTGGGGGTGGCCGTCTTCGTGGTGCTCCCCACGGTCGTCGGGGTCCTCCCGATGCTCGCTGCGGGCATCGCCCACCTGCGGGCCTCCCGCTCAGGGCTCCCGGACGGTCTGCTGGACCTCGCCCGGGCGTGGTGGACGGCTCTGCGCCGGCTCTGGCTCCTGGGGCTCGCGCTCCCGGTGCTGTGCGTCGTCGTCCTCGTCGACCTCGCGGCCCTGCGCCAGGGCACCGTGCCGGGCGGTGCCGTCGCGGGTTGGCTGTCGCTCGGCGTGGCGACCGCCGGGCTCCTGTGCGTCCTGCGCGCCGCGGGAGCGTGGTCGGACCCCGAGGGGCGCCTCACGGGCATGACAGCAGGCGACGCGCTGCGCGCGGGGTCGGCGCGGTCCCGCGACGACCTGACGGGGTGCGTGCTCCTGCTTGGCGCGTGCGCCGTCGTCCTGGTGCTCGTCTGGATGCTCGCGCCGCTCCTGACGATCGTGGGCGGCCTGCTCGCCGTCGCGATCGACGGGACGGAGTCGCGTCGCGCACGCGCCGTGGACGCGAAGGCCACCCGATCGCCCGACGTGACCGGGCGTACCGCACTTCCGGGTCCGGGCTGAGGGCCCGGTCCGGTGTATCAACGCGGGCTGCCGACGACGGCGGTCCGTTCGACGACAGTGCTCGGTGGCAGTCGGCCACCGGCTGAAGGAGGAATTATGAAGGCACGCCGATCAGCACTCGCCGGGACCGTCCTCGCCCTCACCCTCGTCCTGGGGGCCTGCGGCGGAGGAGACGGCAGCGGCGGCGACGGCAGCAGCGCCGCGCCCGTCTCCACGGACGACGACATCACGCTCACGCTCGCGTGGTGGGGCAACGAGGAGCGGGCCTCCCTCTACGAGGAGGCGATCGACGTCTTCGAGGCGGAGCACCCGAACATCACCGTCCAGAGCCAGTTCCAGGCATGGGGCGACTACTGGCCGGCGAGAAACACCGAAGCGGCGGGCGGGAGCCTGCCCGACGTCTTCCAGATGGACCTCGCCTACCTCCGGCAGTACGCGAACAACGGGCAGCTGCTGGCGCTCGACAACCAGATCGGGACGAACCTCGACGTGAGCGGGTTCGAGGAGAACCTCCTCTCCTCGGGGAACGTCGACGGGAAGCAGGTCGCGATCCCGACGAGCACCAACACGCTCGCCCTCATCTACAGCCCCGACCTTGTCGACGAGCTCGGCGTCGAGCTCGTCGGGGAGGACTACACCTGGGACGACTACTTCGAGTTCCTCGCGGAGGCAGGCGCGGCGACCGAGGCCGGCGGCCTGGACGTCTGGGGTTCGGAGGACATGACGAACCGGTTCTACGCGTTCCTCCAGACCGTCATCCAGTCCGGCAAGCAGCCGTTCACGGAGGACGGCGAGCTCGGCTTCGACGAGTCGGACCTGCTCCCGTGGCTCGAGAAGGTCGAGGAGGCGCGTGCCGCCGGGGCCTTCCACCCCGCGGCACGCACGGTCCAGATCAAGCCGCTCGTGCCGCTCTCGGCGAACGAGGCAGCGACGATGTTCGAGTGGGACGTGCTCTCCTCGAGCTACGGCGCGGAGTCCGGTAAGGACAACCTGGGGCTGCTGCCCGTCCCCGTCGGGCCCGACGGGGAGTCGCACATGTATCAGAAGCCGGCGATGCTCATGACGACGGCGGCGAACACGGACCAGCCGGACGCCGCGGCAGCCCTCATCGACTTCCTCGTGAACGACCCGCGCGTCGGGGAGATCTTCGGGACCTCGAAGGGCATCCCCGCGACCGCGGCGCAGCGGGATGCGATGCAGCTGGAGGAGGGCTCTCTCGACGAGAGGATCGTCGAGTACGAGAACTCCGTCGCCGACCGGATCACCGAAGAGGCCCCGTTCCTGCCCGCGGGTTTCGGTGCCATCGAGGCCGAGTACATGCGCCTCGGCGCGGAGCACGCCTACGGCAGCATCACGAACGAGGAGTTCGTCGAGCAGTTCTTCAGCAAGGCTGAGGAGATCATCGCGTCCTCGTGACGCCGACCGCTCGTGCCCCGGGGACCTCGACCACCGTCCGAGGTCCCCGGCGCGAGCGGCCTTCGCCTCGCGCGTCGAGCGCGGGCGGCACCGGTTCGCCGTTCACACCTCCACGTCCCGAGGGGCCGGGCGTGCGTCAGAAGGAGGCACGATGAAGCATCAGAGAACATGTCGCGGCATATCCGCCGCTGCCGTCGCCGCGGTCTGCTGCGTGGCGGCTGCGCTCCCGGCGTCCGGTCGCGCCCTGGCGTCGGACACCGACGACGGCGACGGCATCGGCGTCAGCGTCACGATCGAACCCTCGGAGAGCGAGCTCGGGGTCCTCGCGATGTCGTACTCGACGGACCCGGTGGAGCTGGTGGGGCCCGTGGGGGCGAGCGGGCGTCTTGAGTACACCGGCGCGCTTCCTGTCGTCTCGGTGATCGACACCCGATCACCCGAGGAGGTCTCGGAGGGTGCCTCGTGGGCCGTGCTGGTCTCCGTCTCGGACTTCGAGTCCGGTGCGGACAGCTTCTCCGGAGGTCATCTGGGATGGACCCCGTTCGTCGTGGGCGACGGCGGCCACCCCGGTCTCGTCCTCGCCGGCCCGCAGGTCGACACGGAGCTCGACGGCGGCCCGGGCCTCCAGGACCAGGAGCTGCTCGGGTGGTCGACCGACGCCCGTGAGACCGTGGCCGGCACCTATTCCGTGGGTGCGACGCTCCAGCTCGTGGTCCCCCAGGACACCGCACCCGGGCGGTACACCGGTCACCTGACGCTCTCACTGTTCGAGTAGGGGACGACGATGATCGAATCCACAGGTGCTCGGTACCCTCGCAGGTCATCCGGGCGGCTCCTCGCCGCCCTGACGGTCCTCACCCTGGCGGCGACCGGTGTCGCGGTCGGGACGGTCGCGCACGCAGTGACCCCGACGGGGGCCGTCGACGAGGGCGCGCCGGGCTGGGTGGGGTCGTGGGGAACCGCGTTGGCGGAACCCTCCGACGCCGGAGGATGTGCGCCGTGCACCATCCGCAACACCGCGCGGCTCTCCGTCGGGGGTGACGCGGTCAGGGTGGTCCTGTCCAACGCGCTGGGCACGGAGCCGCTGGTCGTGGAGCACACGACCGTCTCTCGTCCGGCCTCGCTCGGCGGGGCGAGCGCGTTGCCGGGGTCCGTGCAGGACGTCACCTTCGACGGTGCCGGGTCGATCACGATCCCGCCGGGTCAGGTCGTCCGGTCCGACGCCGTCGGTGTCGCGGTCGAGGCCGGTGATGACCTGCACGTGTCCACCTACACGCCGCAGGCCGGGCGGGTGCTCAGCAAGCACGTCGCGGCGCAGCACGCCACGTTCACGGCGAGCGGCCCCGACGTCACGGGTACCGAGGTGGGGTCGGATTTCACGGGGAGCACCACATCGGGGTACGTCGTGTCCGCGGTCGAGGTCTCCGGGTCGCAGGCTCGGGGCACGCTCGTGGCATTCGGCGACTCGATCACGGACGGCTCCGGATCGACCTTCGGCAAGAACGACCGGTGGGTCGACGGGCTCGCGGAGCGGTTCCGGGAGCTTCCGGAGAGCTCGCGGCTCGGGATCGTGAACGCAGGGATCGGTGCGAACCGGATTCTCCTGGACGCCAACCCGGGGGGCATCGGCGGGCCGTCCGGCCTCTCGCGGTTCGACCGCGACGTCCTCTCGCACGCCGACGTCTCGACGGTCGTGCTGTTCCTGGGGATCAACGACATCCAGCAGACGCCCGCGCAGCACGACCCGCAGGAGATCGTCGACGGGCTCGCCGAGCTCGCCGGCCGCGCGACGGCGCAGGGGGTGCGCGTCGTGGGCGGGACGATCACGCCGTACGAGGGCTGGGGCACCTTCGGCCCCCAGGGCGAGGCGACGAGGCAGGCCGTCAACGAGTGGATCCGCACGAACGACGTCTACGACGCGGTCCTGGACTTCGATGCTGCGGTGCGTGACGGTGCGGACCCGCAGCGGCTGCGGTCCGACTACGACTCCGGCGACCACCTGCACCCGAACGCTTCCGGGTACGCGGCGATGGCCGCCGTCATCGACCTCGCCGACCTCGGCGCGTACGAGCGGCCGGGCAGTGTGACCCTCGACGCGCCGGACGGGTTCGTGGTCGGTGCCGAGGGCACGGTGCACGCGACGGTCCGTGCGGACGGCGCCGTCGGTGCGGCCGGTGTGCGCCTGACCGCGCCGGCCGGCTGGGAGATGGTGCCGGACGCGGCCGTGGACCTCGGCCCGATGGAGGCCGGCGCGGCGATCGACGTGTCCTGGCAGGTCACGGCCTCACCGTCGGTGCCGACGGGCCGGCTTCTCGTCGATGCGGTGCTGGACGGGCGAGGAACGTCGGACAGCACGAGCGTCCGGGTCGTGCCCGGAGCGCCGTCGCGGGACGTCCATGTGTCGGACCGCCCGCTCGTCGACCCCGTCGTCGGGTTCGACATGGTGCGGCGCGACACCGACCTTGCCGGGAACGCCATCGACATCGGCGGCGTCCAGTACGAGAAGGGACTGCTGACGCACGCCCGCGCCTCGGTCGGCGTCCTGCTCGGCGGGCAGTGCACGACGTTCGAGGCCACCGTCGGCGTCGACCCGGGCCTGAGCGGCTCGGCCGCCGGCACGGTGACGTTCGCCGTCGAGGGTGACGGGGTGGTGCTGGCCACCGCCGGCACCGCCGCCGACCCCTTGCGAGCGACGTCGGCCGGGGTCCCTCTCGTGGTCGACGTCTCCGGCGTGGAGATGCTGCGGCTGGTCGCGGGCGACGCCGGTGACGGGATCGCGAGCGACCATGCCGCCTGGGGTGGTGCGCTGCTGCGGTGCGGTGAGGACCCTTTCGAGCCCGACGTCGCGGTCGACGTCTCCCCGCGGTGCCTCGCCGGACGGGCCAACGTCGCGGTGCGCGCCGACAACGCGGGGTCGGACCCGGTGAGCATCGCTCTCGAGACGCCGTACGGACGGCGGTCGTTCGAGGGTGTCGCCGCGGGTGGCGCGGCCTACCAGGCGTTCGCGGCGCGAGCGACCACGGTCCCCGCCGGCTCCGTCGTCGTCGGCGTGACGTCGGCGACGGGTGAGGTGCTCGGAGAGGTCCGCACCCCCTTCGACGCGCTCGACTGCCGATAGGCGGGCACGGGCGGCGCCCCGGACGGGGCCGGTACCGGGGACGAGCGCCGGTCCCCGGCCCCGAGCCCCGGCCTCGGCGCGCCTAGGGTCACGCGGCGCACCGTGCGCGACGCTGCAAACGTTCGCATACAGATGCTTGTCGAGGAGAACCAGCGCGATGCGCACTATGTACAATCGTTTGCAGGCTGCGGCGAGAGTCGCCCACCCCGACCAGCAGGAGGCCGCGTGACCGCCCCGACCGACCCGAGCACACTCGGCCTCCTGCCCGGAACGCACCCCGGTGCGCGGGCCGCCACGGCTCCGGTGCGTGCCCGCCTGCACCGGAAGGTGCACCCGCCGTTCCCCCCTGTGCCCGTCCGGCCGGCGCAGGTCGGGATCGTGCACCTCGGCATCGGCGCGTTCCACC
>CAZFUQ010000031.1:19755-24186 GCA_964521905.1 uncultured Cellulosimicrobium sp. | reverse complement strand
GGAAGATGCGCGTCGCCGGGTCTGCGGGGTTGGAGCGTCCCTGCAGCACCATCTTCGCGTAGTTGTCCTGGTCCTCCCAGATCAGCAGGCCCGCCTGCTGGTACTGCTGGCGAGCCGGCAGCGTGAGCTTGGCCGTGGCCGTGAACGGCCCGTCCGGAAGGTCCTGGAGCACCAGGTTCGGCACCGTGGTGTTGTCGGTGCCGTAGAAGTCGGTCGTCGTCGTCGGGATGACGACGTGACCGTCGCGCACGGCGAGGTTCTGGTCGCGGTTGGCCACCGTCCAGCGGTCCTCGTCGAGGTCCGTGCCGAGGAAGTCGTCCGAACGACCCGAGAAGCACATCCCCGGTCCCGTCTGGGTCTCCTTCACCGTCACGGTCGTGTACTCCACCGAGTACGCCCCGCGCGCGTCCGTGGCCCGCACCTGCAGCCGGTAGGTGCCCGGCTGGTCGTACGTGACCTCGAACGAGTCGGTGCCGTCCACGAAGCCGTCGCCCAGCCCCGCGTCCCACGCGAAGGTGATCGCGTCGTCCTCGGGGTCGGTCGCCGTCGCCGTCGCCGTCACCGTCAGCGGGGCGGTGCCCGCGGTCGGCGTGACGTCGAACGACTCGATGGTCGGGCGGACGTTGTCCGTCACGCCACGGCCGTTGATCACCATCCAGTTGACGTTCGACTGGCCGGCGGTCTGCACGAAGTACAGCGTGCCGCTGCCCGAAGGGACGTCGTGCAGCTCGGCCGTGACGTCGGTGTAGACCTGCCAGTCGCCGGTCGCCGGGACGCTGACGCTGCCGATCTCCGGACCCTCGGGGTCGTCCCACCGCAGCGAGATCGGACCGCCGCCGCCCGGCGAGGCCGCGCGCAGGGTGATGGAGTCGACGTTCGCGAGCGACACCGGGGTGTGCGCCCACCAGTCACCGGGCTCGATGAAGCCGATGTTCAGACCGCCACCAGCGGAGTCGCCCGTGGTCTCGGTCTGGACGCCGGGGTCGCCCGTGCTCGTCGAGCCGGGGAGACGGCCCGTCGAGGTGAAGAACTCCGACTGGATCAGCTTCGGCTGCAGGATCTGCAGGTCGTTGGCCGTGAGCGGCACGCCCACCGAGCCGCCGTCGTCGGTGTACATCGCCTCGACCACCCAGAAGATGTTCGACTCGATGCCGTGGCCCTCGTCGCGCGCCGTCTGGAGCGTGCCCTCGCAACCGGAGAGCTCCTCCATCGGGTGGGCGTGCGAGTCGTGGCCGAGCGACGTGAACAGCGTGACGTTGTCGCACGTCACCTCACCGTCGGGGTCCTCCACGGCGATCTCGTACCTCACCTGGTCGCCCCACTCGAAGAAGCCGCCGTTCTCCGGGAACGTGATGGAGACGGTCGGAGCCTCGTTGCCCACGACGATCGAGACGTTGGCGACGCCGAAGGCGCCGTCCTCGTCCGTCGCCGTGAGCTGGGCCGTGAAGCTGCCCTCGGTGGTGTACGTGTGCACCGGGTTCGCCTCGGTCGACGGCTCGGAGCCGTCGCCGAAGGTCCACTGCAGCGTGATCGGGTCGCCGGCCGGGTGGCGCGTGCCCTCCGAGGAGAACCGCACCGTCAGCGGCGCGGCGCCGCTCGTCACGTCCGCGCTCGCGCGGGCGATCGGGGCAGGGTCGCCCTGGACGTAGTTGACCTTGTAGATGCCGCTCGTGTCGTTGTTGCCGCCGAAGCCGGCACCCCAGTCGACGACGTACAGCGAGCCGTCCGGACCGAAGTCGAAGTCCATCGGGCGGTCGAAGCCGGCCGACGGGTCGAAGATCTTCGGCAGGACGCGGTTGATGTCGACGAGGTCGTCACGCTTCTCGCCGTCGAGCTGGAACGAGTACATCCGACCCTGGTTCCACTCGCCGAACAGGGCCTTGCCGTCCCAGTACTCGGGCCACTTGACGTCCGAGTCGAGCTCCGGGTCGTACTGGTACACGGGGCCGCCCATGGGCGCACCCCCGCCGCCGATCTCCGGGAACTCGGGGTTGCCGCCGCCGGTGTACCAGACCTCGGCCTCGATCGCCGGGGGCAGCTGCTGCAGGCCCGTGTTGTTGGGCGAGCTGTTGACGACGCCCGCGGCGCAGTCGAACGACGCCCCGGACTGGCCGGTCGCGAAGTTGTGGTCGACGTAGTTGTTGTTCGACCCCGTGCAATACGGCCAGCCGTAGAAGCCCGGGTCGCTGACCACGTTCCACTCCACCGCGCCGCGTGGCCCGCGGGCGGGGTCGGCGGCACCCGAGTCGGGGCCGTAGTCGGCGACGAGCGCGTTGCCCGTCGACGGGTCGACCCCGATGCGGAACGGGTTGCGGAAGCCCATGGCGTAGATCTCGGGCAGCGTCTGCGCGGTGCCCGGCGCGAACAGGTTCCCCTCGGGGACCGTGTACGTGCCGTCGTCCTCCGGGTGGATCCGCAGGACCTTGCCGCGCAGGTCGTTCGTGTTCGCCGAGGTGCGCTGCGCGTCGAAGTTCTGGCGCCCGGCGCGCTCGTCGATCGGCGTGAAGCCGCCCGACTCGAACGGGTTGGTGTTGTCACCGGTGACGACGAACAGGTTGCCATCGGCGTCGAACACCATGTCGCCGCCCGCGTGGCAGCACGTCTCGCGCTGGGTCGGGATCTTGAGGACCGTCTTCTCGGAGGCGAGCGAGACCGTCTTCGTCGCGGCGTCGTAGTCGAACCGGGAGACCCTGTTGTGCGGACCGTCGGCCGTGACGTCCTGCGGCGACCAGAAGAGGTACACCCAGCCGTTCTCGGCGAAGCCCGGGTCGAGCACGATGCCCGTGAGCCCGTCCTCGTTGGCCTGCGTCACCGAGAGCGTCGCCGCGGTCGTGGTCTGGTTCGTCGCCGGGTCGATCACGCGCACGCGCCCGTCGCGCTCGACGTAGAAGACCGTGCCGTCATCGGCGACGTCGAGCATCATCGGGTTCGCGGTGCTCTCGTCGAGCGGCACGAGCTCGTAGCTGTCGGACTGCGTCGCGTTGCAGTCGGACGGCACGACGCCCGCGGCGGTCTGGATCCCGCCCAGCAGGTGCTGGAGGAACTCGGGCTCCGCGTACGACTCGTCGGTGTGCCCGCCGCCCGAGTACCAGGAGCGGCCGCCGTCGTAGACCTGGCACCACGCGATGGGGTGGTCGGCGCCCATCGCGCCGCCGCCCGCGTCGTACGACGTCTCGTCGAGGCTCGCCAGCACGTGCACCGTGTCGCGCGGGTTGGTGCGGTAGTTGTACCACTCGTCGAACCGGTCCCAGCGCGCCGGGAGGTGTGCGGTCGACTCGTGCGCGTGGTCCTCGACCTTGACGGTCGCGTCCTGGTTCTGCGGGTGGGCGCTGAAGTACGCGCCGACGAGCTCGCCGTACCAGGGCCAGTCGTACTCGGTGTCGGACGCGGCGTGCACGCCGGCGTAGCCGCCCCCGTTCTGGATGTAGCGCTCGAACGCGCCCTGCTGCGCCTCGTCGAGCACGTCGCCGGTCGTGGACAACCACACGACCGCGTCGTACTGCGCGAGGTTCTCGTCCGTGAACGCACCCGCATCCTCGGTGGTGGTCACGCCGAAGCCGTTGTCGATGCCGAGCTGCTGGACGGCCGCGATCCCTGCGGGGATCGAGCCGTGCCGGAAGCCGGCGGTCTTGCTGAAGACGAGCACGTCGAACGGGACGGTGTCGGCGGCCGCGGCCACCGGAGCTGCCGCCAGGTCGGCGGGCAGCGAGCCCGTCGGCGCGGCCGTGGCGGACGTCGCCGCCATGGTCAGGGGTAGAGCGACCGCTGCCGCGGCGAACGCCGCGACCGTGCGCCTGGCGGCGAGCGATCTCCTTAGCACGTTTCTCACAAGGTCTCCTCGTCGAGATGGGGAACTGTGCTGCGCTCCGCCGGGTCGGCGCCATCGGCCTGCCGTCCGTCCCGGGCTCGTCGGCGGACTTCCTCGGTGCTCCGCCGGGCACCCTGCGCGCCGCACGCGGCGCGGGTCACCTCCTCTCCTTCTCGTCCGGTCGTCGGCCGCGCACCTGCGGGCGGCAGAGGACCTCCCGGTCCGTGCGGCGTCGGCCCTCGTCGAGGGCGGACGCCGCACGTCGTCCTAGGGCGCGACCCAGGCGCCCGACGCCGCGCTGCGCTCGACCGCGTCGAGCACCCGCTGGACGGCGAGCCCGTCGGCGAAGGTCGGCGCCGGCTGCGTGCCCGCGGCGATCCCCTCGACGAGGTCGACGACCTGGTGGGTGAACGCGTGTTCGTACCCGAGCCCGTGCCCGGCGGGCCACCAGTGCGCGACGTACGCGTGCTGCGGCTCGGTGACCACGATGCGCCGGAAGCCTGCGACCTCCGGGTCGTCGGCCGCGTCGTAGTAGTGCAGGACGTTCATGTCCTCGAAGTCGAACGCGACGGAGCCGCGCTCGCCGTTGATCTCCAGCCGGATGGCGTTCTTGCGCCCGGACG
>CAZFUQ010000031.1:16427-19745 GCA_964521905.1 uncultured Cellulosimicrobium sp. | reverse complement strand
ACGGTGACCGGGCCGCGCTCGGCCCCGCCCTGGCCGGACAGCCCGGCGAACTCGGTCGCGACCGGTCGCTCGGTCACGAAGGTCTCCAGGAGCCCCGAGACGCTCGTGACGCGCTCGCCCGTGATGAACTGCGCGAGGTCGATGACGTGCGCCCCGACGTCGCCGAGCGCACCGCTGCCCGCCTTCGACTTGTCGAGGCGCCACGACAGCGGCGCGTCCTCGTCCGCGATCCAGTCCTGCAGGTACTGCGCGCGCACGTGCCGCACGCTCCCGATCCGTCCACCCGCGACGAGGTCGCGCGCGAGCTGGATCGCCGGCACGCGCCGGTAGGTGAAGCCCACCATCGCGACCTGCCCGCGCTCTGCCGCCGCCTCCGCGGCCGCGGCCATCTTCTCGGCCTCGGCGACGGTGTTCGCGAGGGGCTTCTCGCACAGCACGTGCTTGCCGGCCTCGAGGGCCGCGATCGCGATCTCCGCGTGCGTGTCGCCGGGCGTGCACACATCGACGAGGTCGACGTCGTCGCGCGCGACGAGCGCCTGCCAGCTCGTCTCGGTGGACTCCCAGCCGAGCCGCTCCGCCGCGGCGGCGAGCGCCGCCGGGTTGCGGCCGCCGAGGACCCGCATGCGCGGCTCGAGGGGAAGGTCGAAGAACCGGGGGGCGGTACGCCATGCCTGCGAGTGCGCTGCCCCCATGAACGAGTACCCGACCATGCCGACGCCGAGCTGCGCGCCGTCGTTTCCTGCCATGACGTTCCTTCCGTGCTCCTCACGACGCACGCCCACGGTCCGGCCGGGCCGGTGCCCGGGCGGACCGTGGGCGTGGTCCGCGTGCTTCCTGCTACGTGCGGGACCGGTCCGTCAGGACTGGAACGCGGTGGGCAGGTACTGGTCGACGTTCTCCTCCGTCACGACCGGCGCGAAGAGCTGGACCGTGCGCGGCACGCCCGACGACGCGAGGTCGCTCATGTTCTTCTCGTGCGCGACGAGGCGGGCGAGCTTGATGCCGTCCGCTGCCTGGGTCGACGGGTAGACGACCGTGGCCTGGAGGACCGAGTCCCCGGCCTGGATGTGCTCCATGACCTGCTTCGAGCCGGCGCCGCCGACCATGAAGAACTCGTCGCGGCCCGCGTTCTCGATCGCGGAGAGCACGCCGACGCCCTGGTCGTCGTCGTGGTTCCAGATGGCGTCGATCTGCGGCGCGGCCTGGAGCAGGTTGGCCGTCGCGGCCTCGCCGCCCTGGACCGTGAAGTCGGCCGCGACGCGGTTGTCGACGTCGAGGCCGCAGTCGGACAGCGCGTCCTCGAAGCCCTGGCTGCGGTCCTGCGTGAGCGGGAGCGAGTCGATGCCGGCGATCTCCGCGACGACGGCGTCGGGGTTGTCCCCGAGCTGCTCGCAGATGTACTGGCCCGCGCTGACGCCCATGCCGTAGTTGTCACCGAGGACCGTGCTGCGCGCGGCGAACGGGCTCGAGAACTCGCGGTCGACGTTGATGACGGGGATCCCGGCCTCCATCGCCTTGGTCGCGACGTCGGTGAGCGCCGCGCCGTCGAACGGCAGGAGCACGATCGCGTCGACGCCGTCGTTGATGAAGCCCTCGATCTGGCTGATCTGGACGTTGACGTCGTTCGTGCCGTCGGCGACGCGGAGCTCGACGTCCTCGTACTCGGCGGCCTCGGCCTCGGCCGCGGTCGTGATGGCGCCCATCCAGCCGTGGTCGGCGGCGGGGGCCGAGAAGCCGATGACGATCGGGTCGCCGGGGGCGTCGTTGTCGGAGACGGCCTCGTTGCTGCCGCCCCCGCCGTTCGCCTCCGCGGTGTCCTCGGTGGTCGGGGTGTTCGACGTGCACGCCGTGGCGATCAGGGCGATCGACGCGGCCGAGACCGTCGCGAGCGTGATGCGGCGGCGGAGGGAGGTGCGTGCGGACATGGGATCTCCTTCGATGCTGTCCTGCTGGAGGAACTTCAGGGGAACTGACGGGGTGATGCGGGCTGTGCGTGGCGCGAGGCGCCGGAGGAACGACGGCGCTACGTGGTCCGCCGGGCAAGGCGCTGCTGGAGCAGCACAGCGCCGACGATGATCGCGCCCTTGGCGATCTGCTGGACCGAGCTGTCGACGTTGTTGATGATGAAGACGTTCGTGAGCGTCGTGAAGATGAGGACACCCAGGACCGTGCCGACGATCGTGCCGCGGCCACCTGCGAGGAGCGTGCCACCGACGACGACCGCGGCGATGGTGTCGAGCTCCATGAGCAGACCGTTGGTCGAGGACCCGGCGCTCGTGCGGGCGAGGAACATGACGCCGGCGATGCCCGCGGTGAGCCCGGACAGCGCGTACACGTACATGAGGTGCCGCTTGACCTTGATCCCGGCGAGGCGCGCGGCCTCGGGGTTTCCTCCGACGGCGACCGTCCGGCGGCCGAACGTCGTGCGGTTGAACAGGAACCAGCCGAGCACGGCGACGGCCGCGAAGATCCACACGATCTTCGGGACTCCGAGGAGGTTGCCCCGGAAGATGTCGTTGAACGCCGCGACGTCGACGATCTGCGTGCGCTTCTGCGCGATGAGCTCGGCGAGGCCACGCGCCGCGACGAGCATCGCGAGCGTCGCGATGAAGGCGACGACCCTCCCGTAGGCGATGATCAGGCCGTTGATGAGCCCGGCGCCGACGCCGACCGCGAGAGCGCACACGACCATGACGACCCAGCCGTACGACTGGGTCGCGAGCGTCGTCGCCCACACGGACGCCAGCCCGACCACGGAGCCGACCGACAGGTCGATGCCGCCTGTCGTGATGACGAACGTCATGCCGATGGCCAGGACACCGAGGATCGACCCGAGGCTCAGGATGGTCATGAGGTTGCTGACGCTCGCGAACCGCGCGCCCCCCGTGGCGAAGCCCACGACGCACAGGAGCAGCAGGGCGACGACGAGGCCGATGTTGCGACCCGCCGCCCCGGACATGAACCCGCCGTTGCGGCGCTCGCTCGCGGCCCTCTCGACCCGGGCCGACTCGTCGGCGTCCGGCTTCTTCGTCGGTACCGATGCCGACACGTCGTGCTCGTTCACGCGACACTTCCTTCCATGACCATGTCGAGCACCTGGTGCTCGTCGATGGAGCTCGAGGGCCCCTCGTGCACGACGCGACCCTCGGAGACGACGAGGACGCGGTCGGCGAGGCCGAGGACTTCGGGGATCTCGCTGGACACGACGACGACGGCGGCACCCTCGTCGGCGAGCCTGCGGATGAGGGCGTAGATCTCGGCACGCGCGCCGACGTCCACACCGCGTCCTGCTCCTCGACGAGCCCACGCGCGGTGTGG
>CAZFUQ010000031.1:0-16417 GCA_964521905.1 uncultured Cellulosimicrobium sp. | reverse complement strand
CTCGTCGAGGAGCAGGACGCGGCAGCCGTGGACCAGCCAGCGGGCGAGCATCGCCGTCTGCTGGTTGCCCCCGGACAGGGTGCGGATGGCGCGGTCGACGCCGGCGGGGCGCAGCTCGAGCGAGTCGGCCTGCTCCTTGGCCGCCGTGCGTTCGGCGCCCTCGTCGAGGAAGCCGAAGCGCGCGAAGCGCGCGAACGTCGAGAGAGTGACGTTGCGGTAGACGGGCTCGTCGAGGAGCAGACCCTGACTCTTGCGCTCCTCGGGCGCGAGCCCGATCCCGGCGTCCACGGCGGAGGCCACGGAGCCGGCGCGGAGCCGCTTCGAGTCGACCGTCACCGTGCCCGCGGTCGCGCGCCGCGCGCCGTAGACGGTCTCGATGATCTCGGAGCGACCCGCGCCGACGAGGCCGGCGAGACCGACGATCTCTCCCGCGCGCACCTGGAGCGAGACGTCCTCGAACACGCCTCGCAGGGCCAGGCCCTCGACGTCGAGCACGACGGGCGCGTCGGCGGCGAGCTCCTGGGAGTCGGGGAAGACGTACTCGACGGAGCGCCCGGTCATCAGGGTGATGAGCTTCTGCGTCGGGGTCTCGGAGACGGCGAGGTTCTGGGCGACGGTCCGACCGTCCTTGAGGACGGTGATGCGGTCACCGATCTCACGGATCTCCTCGAGACGATGGGAGATGTAGACGACGGCGACCCCGGCCTTGGTCAGCTCCTTGACCACGCGGAAGAGGTTGCCCACCTCCTCCGAGTCGAGCACGGCGGACGGCTCGTCCATGATGATCACGCGCGCGTCGTGGGACAGCGCCCGAGCCATGGAGACGATCTGCTTGCCCGCGGCCGAGAGGTGCTCGACCTCCTGGTTCGGGGAGATCTCGCTGTGGCCGAGCCGCTTGAGGATCGCCCGCGTCTGGCGCACGGCCTCGCGACGCTGGGAGAACCCGAGGGTGGAGAGCTCGTGCCCGAGGTAGACGTTCTCCGCGACGGTCAGGCCGTCGACGACGTCGAGCTCCTGGTACATCGTCGCGACCCCGTGCCGCAGCGCGGCGACCGGGTCGGAGATGGTGATGGGCTCGCCGTCGAGCAGGATCTGGCCTTCGGTGGGCTGGTGAGCACCGGCGAGCACCTTGATGAGGGTGGACTTGCCTGCACCGTTCTGCCCGAGAAGACAGTGGACCTCGCCCGGGAGGATCTCGAGATCGACGCCGTCGAGCGCTCGAGCCCCGGGGAAGACCTTGACGATGCCCTGCATCTGCAGGAGCGGCTGAGGAGGGTCTGCGGTGACCATGCGGCGAACCTAGCCGACCTTTTGACGAGCGTCAATCAGAAGCCAGCGGTCTTTTGTTCTCGTTACCACTCCGTGACCAGCAAAAGTCGCCCGAGGCCACAGGCTGGGAGAACGCTCCCCCCGCGGGGAGACCGGCCGTCCCGGCGGACCCGGGGCGGGAACGGTGAGAGAGGAGACCTGAGGTGCGATCGCCGGGGAGACAGGGGCCGCGAGGGCGGAGGACGGGCGGGTCCCGCCCGGACGGGAGGACCGCCGTCGGGCCTCCAGAACTGCCGGCGACGTCCGTGTCGCCTTGAGAGGGGACGTTAGGGTACCTTTTGGCGATCGTCAAGCAAAAGCCGATGACTCGTCCGACAGGTACGGACGACCGACGAGAGGCTCCGTGATTCACTGTGCCCATGGAGGAACTGCTGAAGTTCGCGCCGCGCCCGACGGGCGCCGGTGACATGTTCCAGCTGCTCCGGGACGGTCAGCCACGCACCCGCGCGGACCTCGCAGCCATCACGGGCCAGGCCCGGTCCACGATCGCCGCCCGGATCGACCTCCTCATGGCAGCCGGCCTCATCGCGCCCGCGGGCGAGGCCAGCTCGACGGGCGGACGACCGCCCGTGACCTTCGCCTTCAGCCCCGAGGCACGCATCGTCCTCGCCGTCGACCTCGGTGCGACGCACGCGCGGCTCGCGGTGACGGACCTGGCGTCCAACGTCCTCGCCGAGACCGACGCCGCGCTCGCGATCGCCGACGGTCCGGACGTCGTGCTGTCCTGGGTCGTGGAGACCGGGGAGAAGCTCGTCGCGACGACCGGGCGCAGCATCGACGACCTCGTGAGCGTCGGCGTCGGCCTGCCCGGGCCGGTCGAGCACTCCTCCGGACGCCCGATCAACCCGCCGATCATGCCGGCGTGGGACGACGTGGACGTCCCCGGGATCCTCGCGAAGCACTTCCACGCCGCCGTCCTCGTCGACAACGACGTGAACATCATGGCGCTCGGCGAGCACCGCACCGCCTGGCCCGACGTCACCGACATGCTCTTCGTCAAGGTCGCCACGGGCATCGGCTCCGGCATCATCGCCGACGGGGACCTGCGCCGCGGCGCGCAGGGCGCCGCCGGCGACATCGGGCACGTCGCCGTCCCCAGCGCCGCCGACGTCCCGTGCCGCTGCGGGAACGTCGGGTGCCTCGAAGCCGTCGCGAGCGGCCAGGCCGTCGCCGCGGCGCTCACCGCCGCGGGCCTGGGCGCCGTCACGAGCTCCGACGTCGTCGCGCTCGTGCGCGCGGGGGACCTCACCGCGAGCCAGGCCGTGCGCCAGGCCGGCCGCGACATCGGCTCCGTGCTCGCCGCGTGCGTGAGCCTCCTCAACCCGTCCCTCATCGTCATCGGGGGCATCGTCGCCGAGGCGGGCGAGCACCTCATCGCCGGGATCCGCGAGATCGTCTACCAGCGGTCGCTCCCCCTCGCGACGCAGCACCTGCGCATCGTCACGTCGCAGGCGCGCGGCCAGGCCGGCGTCCTGGGTGCGAGCGCCATGGCCGTGGATCACGTACTCTCGCCCGCAGCGATCGACGCCCTCATCGCCTGAGGACGTCCCAGTCCGGCCCCGGGGCGCGCGCCTCCGGGCCCTCCGCACGAGTGTGACGAAGCACAAGGAGGACTTCATGACCGAGCGGGACAGGCGAGCTCTCGTGGTCCGGGGCGGATGGCCCGGGCACGCACCCGAGGAGGCCGCCGAGCTGTTCGTCCCGTTCCTCGAGGCGTCGGGCTACGACGTGACGCTCGAGGGCTCGCTGGAGGCCTACGCGGACGAGGAGCTCATGGCCGGGCTGGACCTCGTCGTCCAGTGCTGGACGATGGGCGAGATCCTCCCCGACGAGATGCGCGGCCTGCGCACCGCCGTCGCGAACGGCACCGGGTTCGCGGGCTGGCACGGCGGCATCGTCGACTCGTTCCGCCTCGCGACCGACTACCTGCAGATGGTCGGCGGGCAGTTCGCCGCCCACGCGCACGACCTCGTCGACCACACGATCGACGTCGTGCCCGAGCGGTCCGAGCACCCGATCGTTGCCGGCATCGACGCGATCTCCCTGCACTCCGAGCAGTACTGGGTGCTCGCGGACTCCTACAACGACGTCCTCGCGACCACGACCATCCTGCCTCGGGACGGCGACCCCTGGAACGAGCCCGTCATCTCCCCGGCGGTGTGGACGCGGCAGTGGGGCGCGGGCCGGATCTTCGTGTGCGCGGCGGGTCACCAGCTCGCCGACCTCGAGAACCCGCCCGTCCGGACGATCGTCGAGCGCGGCATCCTCTGGGCGAGCCGCTGACCGTCCTCGTCAGGTCACGGCCCTGCCGCGGCACGCGTCACGGCAGGGCGGCCGCCAGGTAGGAGACGACGGCGCGGCGCAGCTCCACGGCGAACGCGGCACGCTCGCCGTCGGGCGCGTCCGCGACGAGCGGCATCATGCCCCGGACGAGCTGGATCGTCACGACGGCGACGCGATCGACGTCGTCGGGGCTCGCACCGGGTGAGCGCGCCGCGAGCAGGGCGGTCACCCGACCCGCGGTCGCGGCGTGCAGCGGCGCCGTCGCCTCGCGCAGGGCGGGTGGCATGTCCGTGCGCGCGAAGAGCGCCTTGAACCCGCGGTGCTCGGAGTTGAACGCGACCAGCGGGGCGAGCACGCCCTCGACGAGGGCGTCGAGCGGCAGCGCGACCGGGTCGACGCCCTCGAGAGCCTCCTCCTGCACGAGGCGCAGGGCGCTCGTGTAGTAGGCCGCGAGCGCCGCCACGACCTCGTCCTTGCTGCCGAAGAACTGGTACAGCGACCCGGGCGAGATCTCTGCCTCGCGGGCGATCGCGTTCGTCGTCGTGCCCTCGTAGCCGTCACGCGCGAGGACGGCCGCGGCCGCGGCGAGGATCTGCTCGATCCGCCGCTCCCCCCGCGCCTGGCGTCGAACCGCCTGCACCATTCCCGTCCCCTCCTCGAGCACACCCTCGACAAACACGAGTAAGTACTCGTATTCTCGCTCGCACCAGATGCGAGCAATCGCTCGTGTTGACGCTACCACGCACGCCCCTGGAGGCACCGTGATCGCCCGCGTCGTCACTCGCAGCCCCCGCGTCGTCGTCCTGCTCGCCGCGGTGCTGCTCGTCGCCCTCGGTGCCGTCGCCGCCGGCACCCTGGACGCGCTCTCCCTCAACCGGTACGAGGCGCCCGGCTCCGAGTCCGTCGCCGCGCGGTCCGTCCTCGCCGACCTCGGGACCGGGACCCCGAACGTGGCGCTGCTCGTCGAGGCCCCGGCCGGGACCATCGACGACCCCGTGGTCGCGGACGCCGCGACCGCGCTCGCCGCCGACCTCGCGGCACGGCCGGGCGTCGGCGACGTGTGGTCCGCGTGGAGCCCTGACGCGCCGCTCACGCTCGCGAGCGAGGACCGCACCTCCGGGCTCGTGCTCGCCTGGGTCCCCGGCGACGCCGACCACGTGCGCAGGACGGTCCTGCCCGCGATCGAGAACGAGGTCGTCGGCCCGGCAACAGCGGACGGGACGGTCACGGTGACGCTCGGCGGAGGGGACGAGGTGTTCCGCGTCGTGGCCGAGCAGGCCCGGACCGACTTCCTGCGCGCCGAGATGATCGTCCTGCCCCTCGTCGGCCTCCTGCTGTGGGCGGTCTACCGCCGCCTCGCACCGGCGCTCGCCACTCTCGCGACCGGTGTCGTCGCCGTCGTCGGCGCCCTCGCGCTCCTGCGGGGCGCGACGACCTTCACCGAGATCTCGACGTTCGCCTCGAACATCGCCCTCGTCATGGGCATCGGGCTGGGCGTCGACTACGGGCTCTTCATGGTCTACCGCCAGCGCGAGGAGCTGCGGGCCGGGCGCGACGTCCGCCGCGCGACCGTCGCCACCGTCCGCGGCGCGGGCCGGACCGTGCTGTTCAGCGGGGTGACCGTCGCCGCGTCGCTCGCCGTGCTGCTCGTCTTCCCCTTCCCGTTCCTCTCGTCGTTCGCCTACGCCGGCGTCGCCGTCGTCGCGGCGGCCGTGCTCGCGTCCGTCGTCGTGCTCCCCGCGATCCTCGTGCTGCTCGGCCACCGCGTGCTGCGACGGTCGGAGGCCCGCCGCCTGGCCGGCCCGGGCCGGGACGTGCCGACCACCGGCAGCGACGCTGCGGCGCCGGGTACGACGGGCGACGGGCACGAGGGACGGCGCTGGGCCGCGCTCGCGACCGCCGTCATGCGACGGCCGGTCCTCGCGGGTGGTGCCGGGGTGCTCGTCCTCCTCCTCCTGGGCGCGCCCGCGCTCGGCACCGTCTTCGGCGCACCCGACGACCGCATCCTCACCGGCGACCACGCGGTGCGCACGATGTACGACACCGTGCGCGCGGACTACACGACCGAGGAGGCGGACGCGGTGCAGGTCGTCCTGCCCGACGCGGGTCCCGACGCCGACCTCAGCGGGTACGCGTCCCGCCTCTCCGCGGTCCCGGGGGTCCTGCGCGTCGACAGCCTGGCCGGGGCCTTCGTCGCCGGGAGCCTCGCGGGGCCGCCCGGCCCCGACGGGCCGGCGCGGTTCGCGCCGCCCGGCTCGACCGGATCCTGGCTCTCCGTCCTGCCGACGGGGGAACGTCTCGCGGCCGACCCCACCGGGCTCGTCGCCGACGTGCGCGCCGTCGAGGTCCCCGACGGCCTCGGCGAGAGCCTCGTGGGCGGCTCGCCCGCCGAGCTCACGGACTACCGGGACGGCGTCGTCGAACGCCTGCCGCTCGTGGCGGTCCTCATCGCCGTCGTCACGTTCCTCGTCCTGTTCGTCATGACCGGTTCCGTGGTCGCACCGGTCAAGGCCATCGTGCTCAACCTGCTGAGCCTCTCGGTGATGTTCGGCGTGCTGGTGTGGGGGTTCCAGGAGGGCGGGCTCTCCGGGCTCCTGGGCTTCGAGCCGACCGGGACCATCGAGCCGAGCATCCCGCTGCTCATGTTCTGCGTCGCGTACGGGCTCTCCATGGACTACGAGGTGTTCCTCCTCGCGCGCATCAAGGAGGACCACGACCGCACCGGCGACGTCGTCGGGTCGGTGCCGCGCGGCATCGCGCGCTCCGCACCCCTCGTCTCGGCGGCTGCGCTCGTGCTCGCGGCGTCGTTCGCCGTGTACGCGACGAGCGAGGTGACGTTCCTCCAGCAGCTCGGGATCGGGATGGCGCTCGCAGTGCTGGTGGACGCGACCGTCGTGCGTGGTGTGCTCCTCCCCGCGTTCATGCGCCTCGCCGGCCGTGCGAACTGGTGGGCGCCCGCGCCCCTCGCGCGGTGGCACCGTCGGCTCGGGCTCGGCGAGGGCCCCGACGCCGACGACTCCGGGGCCCCGCACGCGCCGGACGCGCGACCGGCCGACCTCGTCCGGGCGCCCTGACCCGCGAGGGGCTGTCCCTACACTCGCCGGGTGACGTCCTTCCGCGGCCTGCTCGCCTACCCGATCACGCCCCTGCTGCCCGACGACGCCCCCGACCTCGCCGCCCTCGCGCATCTCGTGCGTGGCGCGGTGGCGGGCGGGGTCGACGGCGTGACGGTCCTCGCGTCGTCCGGCGCCGGGGTGACGTTCGACGCGGCGGAGCGCGACGCCGTCGTGCGGGCCGCGGTGGACGCGGCGCACGGCCGCGTGCCGGTCCACGTGGCCGTGAGCGGCGCCTCGACGCGCGAGGTCCTCGCGCGGGCGCGCGCCGCTCGGGACGGCGGCGCGGACGGGCTCGTCCTCGCGCCCTTCTCCTACCTGCCGCTCGTCGAGGACGAGGTCGTGGCGGTCTTCGAGGCCCTCGCGGACGCCGTCGACCTGCCGGTCTGCTACTACAACAGGAGCGTCCAGACGGCGTACGACGTCACCCCCGGAGCGCTCGCACGTCTCGCCCGGACCACCACGGTCACCGCCGTGAAGGACCCGGCGTCGACGCCCGCCCGACCGACCGGTCGCGTCGCCGCGCTGCGGACCGCGGTCCACGGCCTGGACGTGAGCGTCGGGCTCAGCGGCGACCCCGCGCTCGTCGCCGGCGCCGACGCCGCCGACGCGTGGCACACCGGTCTCGCGGCGCTCGTGCCCGCCGAGCACGTGGCGCTACGACGGGCGCGGGTCGAGGGCACCGCACCGGAACCCGAGGCGGCCGCATGGCTGCGCGACCTGACCGCCGTCCTCGCCGCGCTGCGACCGGTGAGCGGGTTCCACGCGCTCGCGAACCTGCTCGGCGTGCCGACCGCTCCCCCGCGCGGCCCTTCGCTCCCGGTGCCTCCGGACGGGGTCGCACGTCTGCGCGAGGTCGTCGCCCGGCGCCCCGCCGCCCCGGCCGCCTCGTGACGCGGTACGAGCGGGTGCTGTCGAGCCGCCCCGAGGCGCCCTGGCTCCCGCCGGGCGGGAGGGCGGACGTCGTGCTCGCGCCGGACGACCACGCGCCGCACCCGACCTGCCTGGTCCGGCTCCTCGTCGTCCGGGACCGGTTCGTGCTCTGCCTCCCCCGAGACGGCCACGGCAGGACCGACCTGCCGACCGCCGCGGTCGGCCCGGACGAGGACGCTCACGTCGCCGCCGTCCGGCTCGCCCGCGACGTCCTCGGCCGGACCGTCGAGCCCACGCTCCACGGGTTCGTGCGCAACACCGTCACCGACCCGGGACCCGACTACCCCTGGCCCTCGCCGCTCGCACACTTCGCGGTGTGGCGGGCACGGCTCGCACGGACGGAGACGGTCGTCGACGCGACGTGGAGGCCGCTGGACGAGCCCGGGGACCTCGTCGAGCGGCACTGGTGGCCGCTCGTCGACCCCGATCACGCGACCGAGGGCCCGGCCGGCGGCTAGCCCGCCGGATCAGCCCTCGGCGGTACCGCCGGCTTCGGCGGGGTCGGCGGTACTGCCGGCCTCGGCGGGGTCGGCGGCCTCAGGCGTGCCGGCACCGCCCTCGGGGAGGAGAGGAGCGACCGCGTCGGGCCCGCCGTCGAGCAGCGCGACGAAGCCCTCCTCGTCGAGGATCGGCAGGCCGAGGTCGCGCGCCTTGGTCTCCTTCGAGCCGGCGTTCTCCCCCACGACGACGTAGTCCGTCTTCTTGGACACCGACCCGGACGCCTTGCCCCCCGCGGCGATCACGGCCTCCTTGGCGCCGTCGCGGCTGAAGCCCTCGAGCGAGCCCGTCACGACGACCGTCAGCCCGGCGAGCGGCCCGGCCGGCTCCTGCCGTGCTCCGGGACCCGGGTGGTCGGGGATCTCGAACCGCACCCCTGCCGCGCGCCAGCGGTCGACGATCTCGACGTGCCAGTCGACCGTGAACCACTCGACCACCTGGTCCGCGATGACGGGCCCGACGCCCTCGACCGCGGCGAGCTCGTCGCGCGACGCGGCACGGATCGCCTCCAGCGACCCGAACCAGTCCGCGAGCGCGCGCGCCGCGACCGGACCGACGTGGCGGATGTTGAGGCTCACGAGGATGCGCCACAGGTCCTTGGTCTTGGCGAGCTCGAGCTCCTCGACGAGCTTCGTCGCGTTCGTCGACACCTCGAAGAGCGGCTCCCCCGCCTCGATCGCCTCGCGTTCGGCGGCCTTGGAGAGCTTGCGCTTCTTGCGGAACGGCCACACCGACTTGACCGTCGCGGTCGAGCCGTCCGGCATGGTGATCTCGGCGGGCTCGCCCGTGCCGTCGTACTCGCGGGGCAGCCCGGTCTCGGAGTCGCGCACCACGACGCGGATCGGGACGAGCTGCTCGACGCTCAGCTCGAACAGCCCGGCCTCGGTGGACAGCGGCGGCTCGGCCGGCTCGAGCGGCTGCGTGAGCGCCGCGGCCGTGACCTCGCCGAGGACCTCGACGTCGAGCCCTCCGCGCGAGCCGATGTGCTCGACGCGGCCGCGCACCTGCGCCGGGCACGACCTCGCGTTGGGGCAGCGCAGGTCGACGTCGCCCTCCTTCATGGGTCGCAGCGGGGTCCCGCACTCGGGGCAGTCGGCCGGCATGACGAAGTCCTCGCGGGGGTACCCGTCCTCCGCGAGCGCCGCGACGGGACCGAGGATCTCGGGGATGACGTCGCCCGCCTTGCGCAGCACGACCATGTCGCCGATGCGCACGCCCTTCGCCTTGACCACGTCCTGGTTGTGCAGCGTCGCCTGGCGAACGGTGCTGCCGGCGACCTTGACGGGCTCCATGACGGCGTACGGGGTCGCGCGACCGGTGCGCCCGACACCCACCTGGATCGCGAGGAGACGCGTGTTGACCTCCTCCGGCGGGTACTTGTAGGCGATCGCCCAGCGGGGCGCGCGGCTCGTGGCGCCGAGGCGTCGCTGGAGCGCGAGCTCGTCGACCTTGACGACGACGCCGTCGAGCTCGTGCTCGATGTCGTGGCGGTGCTCCCCGAAGTAGGCGATGCGGTCCATGACCTCGTCGAGGCCGCGCACCACGCGGTTGTGCGGCGAGACGGGCACGCCCCACCACTCGAACAGCGCGTAGGCGTCCGACTGGCGCTCGAGCTCGGCGTGCTCCCCCGCCTCCCACTGCAGCGCGCCGACGCCGTGCGCGTACATGCGCAGGTTGCGGCTGGCGGTCACCGCGGGGTCCTTCTGCCGCAGGGACCCGGCCGCGGTGTTGCGCGGGTTCGCGTACGGGTCCTGGCCGGCGGCGACGAGCTTCTCGTTGAGGGCGGCGAAGTCCGCGACGCCCATGAACACCTCGCCGCGGATCTCGATGACGTCCGGGTGCGTCGCCGGGTCCCCCGCGAGCCGCTGCGGGATGCTCGTGATGGTGCGGACGTTGGCGGAGACGTCCTCGCCCGTGCGCCCGTCGCCGCGCGTGGCGGCACGGACGAGCCGCCCCTTCTCGTAGAGCAGCGCGACGGCGAGGCCGTCGATCTTCACCTCGCACAGGTAGTCGACCTCCGCGTCCTCGGTCACGCCGAGATCCCTGTGCACGCGCGAGGCCCAGGCCGCGATGTCCTCGGCGCTGAACGCGTTGTCGAGCGAGAGCATCGGCTCGAGGTGCTCGACGGTCGCGAACCCCGACGCGGCGCGGCCTCCGACGCGCTGCGTCGGCGACTCGGGCGTCTGGAGCGCGGGGTGCGCGGCCTCGAGCGCCTGCAGCTCGTGCATGCGGGTGTCGTACTCGGCGTCGGAGGAGACCGGCTGGTCCTCCTCGTAGTACGCGCGCTGGTCGGCCTCGATCCGCGCGACGAGCTCCGCCCAGCGACGCTGCGCGGCGGCCTCGTCGAGCTCGGCGGCCGACGACGCCGCGGGGACGTCGGTGATGGCGGTCGGGCGGGTCGTCGCAGGGGTGCTCTCGCTCACCCGCACATCATCGCGCGGACCGCCGACATCCGTCGCCCGCTGCGGGCTCCCGGGTCTGCTCCTCGCGTCCGTCCTGACGTGAGGTCGGGGCCAAGGGGCGAGGGCGAGGGGCGAGGGGGCACGCTCACCACCCGTGGGACGCGTCCTCGTGCATCGGCGGGCACGTCCCGCCCGGCTCGATCACGGCCTCGAAGTGCCACAGCTCGTTCGCGTACGTGCGGCACAGGCCGAGGCCGGCGCCGTGCTGCTCGAGCCACAGCGCGCCGTCGGTCGGCCCGACGTCGATCGCGAGGCCCGCGACGTGCTCCGACGTCTGGGGCGGCAGCACCCAGCGGCGCGCCTCCTCCTGCGAGCCGTAGCGGGCGACCGCGGCGTCGACGAGCTCCTGCTGGTCCTCCGCGCTGCGCCACCCGGACGTGAGCGTGAGCTCGACGCCGTCCGCCTCCGCGGCGGCGCGTGCCGCCTCGAAGCGCCGCTCGAGCTCGGGGTCGAGACCGGTCGCCTCCGTCGGCCCGGAGGTGGGCGGCGCGAGCGCCGTGGACGCGCCCCCACCGTCGGACCCCGCCCGGGCCATGTGGAACGCACCCGCCCCCACGACACCGACCGCGGCGGCCGCGACGAGGAGCGCGACGATCCGCGCGCGCCGGGGTCGACGGGGGTACGGCACGTGGCGGGTCGACGATCGGGGCAGCACGGGAGTCGTGGTCATGCTCCGAGGCTCGCCCAGCGGGCGGGGCCGTCGCATCGGCCCGACGACGGGACCCCACCCTCCGTCGTGCGGTGCACCCGGGCGGCGCACGTCCCCCTCCGGCACGACGCACCCGCACCCTGGGGCGGACGTGCGTCGCGGCGACCCCCGTCCGGGGGCGGTCCCGCCCGTGGTGGGGCGCCGCTACCGTGGACGGGTGCCGCCGTACTCCCGCCTGCCCGCCTGGGCGCAGGACCTCCTGATCGCCCTGCCCGTGGGCGTCCTGTGGTTCACGGTGGTGACGTTCATGCAGCGCGGCGACTACTGGTTCCCCCGCTCGGTCGCCTCCTACCACTGGGTGGGTGTCTGGATCGTCGCGGCGATCGCGCTGCGCCGCGTCGCGCCCGCGCCGCTCTTCTGGGCGACGGCGATGCTCTACCCGCTGTGCCTGCCCTGGACGTTCCAGTCCTTCTTCGAGGTCGTCCCGCTCATGGTCGCCGGGTTCGCCGCCACGCGGTCCGGGACCGTCCCGTGGCCGCTCGCCGGCATCGTCGGCGGCCTCTCCGCGTTCGCGCTGCTCCTCTCCGGACGCCCGCAGATCACGTTCCCGCCGCTCCCCTTCGACCCCCGATGGCTCTGGCTGACCCGTTCGCCGTCCGACGTCCTCGTCGTCCTCTCCCTCGTGCTCGGTGCGATCGCGGCCGGCGTCTTCTTCCGCAGGCTCGCGCTGACCTCGGAGAGCCTGCGCGAGCGCAACGCGGAGCTCCAGGCGCTGCAGGCCGAGCTCGCCGAGCGCGCGGTGCTCGCCGAGCGCACGCGCATCGCGCGCGAGCTGCACGACGTCGTCGCGCACCACATGTCGGCGATCGTCGTGCGGGCGCAGGCCGCGGACCGCGTCGCGGCGAACCAGCCGGACGCCCCCGCCGACGCGGTGCGATGGATCACGGACGAGGGCAAGCTGGCGCTCACCGCGATGCGCTCCGTCGTGCACGTGCTGCGTCGCGGCACCGAGTCCGACGGCGGCACCGCCGCCATGGCCCCGACACCGGCCGCCGCGAGCACCCCGGACGAGCTGCGCGCCGCAGCACGGCGGCTGTGCGACGCGGGCCGGGCCGTCGACCTCACCCTGCCCGACCCCTGGCCGACGACGAGCGCCGAGTCGGGCCTCGCCGTCGTCCGCATCGCCCAGGAGGCTCTGACCAACGTGCTGCTCCACTCCCTCGCGCGCGACGTCGCCGTGACTCTGTCCCACGACGGCAGGCGCCTGCACCTGCGGGTGCACGACGCCGGCCCGCCCCTGCCGACCGCGGGTGACCGGTCGGGCAACGGGGTGGCGAACATGCGCGAGCGCGCGCTCGCCGCGGGCGGCGCCCTGACCGCGGGCCCCGACGGGCGCGGCGGCTGGACGGTCGACGCGTGGATCCCGGCAGAGGGCGACGCGTGAGCGCCGCGGGGACCGCGGCCGCTGCGTCCGCCGAGGGTGCGGAGGGATCGGCGCCGGTCCGGGTCGTCGTCGTGGACGACCAGGCGACCATCCGGCTCGGACTGCGCATGATCCTCGAGAACGAGCCGGACGTGACGGTCGTCGGTGAGGCCGGGGACGGGGAGACGGCGGTGACGATGGCGCGCGCGCTGCGCCCCGACGTCGTGCTCATGGACGTGCGCATGCCGCGCCTGGACGGCATCGAGGCGACCGCGCGCATCGTCGCCGACCCGGACCTCGCGGGCGTGCGCACGCTCGTCCTGACGACGTTCGACGACGACGAGTACGTCTACGGCGCGCTGCGCGCCGGGGCCGCCGGCTTCCTGCTCAAGGACGCCGACCCGCAGACCCTCGTCGACGCCGTGCACCGCGTCCGGGCGGGCGACTCGCTGCTGGATCCCGCCGTGACCGGACGGATCATCTCGACGTACGTCGAGCTCGCGCGGCACGCACCGCTCTCGCCCGCAGACACCGCACCGGACGCCGGCGGCTCCCCGGTCGGCGGGCTCGGCGCAGCCACGCCGCGCGAGCGCGAGGTGCTGCTCGCGGTCGTGCGGGGGCTGTCGAACCGCGAGATCGGCGCCGAGCTCCACCTCACCGAGGCGACCGTGAAGAGCCACGTGCGCTCGCTGCTCACCAAGGTCGGGCTGACGAACCGCGTGCAGCTCGTCATCCTCGCCTACGAGGCGGGGCTGGTCCGCCCGGGGGGCGTCTGATCTCACCCCGCCGCGACGAGCTCGGCGACGTCGTGCACGCGCCACGCCTGGACGCCGCCGTCACCGGTGAGCGTGACGACGGCGTCCTCCCCGTCCCGGTGCACGGTTCCCGCGACGCCCGGTACACGGGCCGGCAGCGCGAGGTGGTGCCACTGCGCGAGGTCCGCGGACAACCACAGCACCGGCTGCTCCGTCCCGGTCGCCATGATCGTGCCCACTGCGGCATAGCCTCCCGCGACGGGCACCACCTCACCGAACGTCTCCCCGTCTCCCGCTGCCGCGAGCGGTGCGAAGGCCACGCCGTCGGACGTGCCGCGCAGCTCGGTCAAGCCGTCGACCCGCACCTGGAGCAGCGCCTCCGCGCCCTCGGCGGCGTCCACGCACCCGTCCACGTCGAACGCGCCCTCCGGGTCGATCACGAACCGCTCCCAGCCGGCCGCGCCGGGGACCCAGGACACGTCGACCTCACGGTCACCGTCCACCACGGTGCCGAGGACCCAGGCACGCCCGTCGGGGAGGACGCACAGACGCTGCGCGGACGAACGGCCGTCGCCCCCGTCGAACCCGTCGTCCGGGGCCCAGGCGAGCCCGTCCGCGGACCGCCACACGGCCGCGTGACGGACGCTCTCGCCCTCCGGGCTGTCGGCGCGCACCCCGACCGCGACCCACTCGTTGCCCACCCGGCCCACGTCGCGGATCTCCACGAGCCCGTCGCCCGGCCACCCGCTCGCCTCGACCCACTCGCCCCCGTCCGCACGGACCCATGACCGCGCGACGACCACGTTGCGGTCCCCTTCCGCCCAGCCGTACCGGATCGCCACCTCCTGCCCGTCGGCGACGGCACGGACCGTCGTGACGTCGGACCCGAAGTCGGGAACGTCGGACGGCGCCTCGACGAGCGCGCCCGCGTCCGCGGCGTACGTCGCGGACGTGATCCACCGACGCCATCCCTCACCAGCCGTCGACACCTCCTGCCGTCGCGCGAGGAGGATCGACCCACCCGAGTCGTCCTGGGCGGGCCAGAACCACCGTGCGGGGCGAGCGAGCGTGGCGAGCCTGCGCCACCGCCCCTCCCGGACCTCGGTCACGTACGCACCACCGTCGCCGGCGAGGACGGCCCGCACGGCGTGCTCCTGCGGGACCCAGGCCGACGGACCGCCGAACCCGATCCCGGCGTTGTCGTCGGACATGCCCTGGGTGGCGCTGTGCCCGTCCGTCGTCATCACGACGGTGCTCGCGCTGAGGTCGTCGCCCCAGTAGACGGCGGCGAGGTCCTCCCCGCCCACCGCCGGCGAAGACAAGCCCGACGACCGGTCGGCGACGCCCTCGTCGCTCACGAAGTCGACGAGGTCCCACGCGGCGGCCCCGGGCTCCCAGTACCACGCCGCGGCGTCCGTCACGGGGCCACCCGATCCCGTCTCGCGGACCGATCCGGTGAGGACGAACCCGGTCGCGGTCGTCGCCGCGCCCGCGACCTGCGGCGCGGCTCCGGGCACCTCGGTCGTGGTCCACGACGCACCGAAGTCGGCCGACCGGTAGGTGATCACCGCGTCGTCACCCACGCCGTCGTCCCAGGACACCACGACGACCAGCATGGCCTCCCGACCTGCGACCCCGACGACCGCCGGGCGGCCCTCCCCCTCGGGCAGGGACAACGGCGCGGGGTCACCCGCGGTCGGCAGCAGCATGCCCCGCACGGTCCGAGCGTCACGGTCGACGCCGAACGCGGCGATCGTGCCGCCGGCCTCCGCGACGTGCGTCAGCGGCACGGGCTCGATCTCCGCGGGGAGCGGCACCGGTGCCCACGACGCGCGATCGGTCGAGGTGAGGAGGAAGCTCGTGGTGCGCCCGTCCGCCCAGGTGCTCCCCACGACGGCGGTGCGCGCGGGGCCGCCCGCGATCGCGAGTCCCTGCACCGCGCCCGGTACGTCGAGGACCGCAGGCTCACCCGCGACGGCGCCGCTGTCCCCCAGGGTCCAGACCACGGCGCGGGGCACACCGCCCGGGTCCGTGCGCACTCCGCTCACGAGCCACGGGCGTCCGGTCGCGGCGGGCACGATCCCTGTGTCGCTGACGACGGCGGCCTCAGGCTCCAGCTCGCTCGGCACGGCGAGCTCGGAGAACGTGGGTTCCTCGGGCTCGACCGCCGGATCGGGCGTGCACGCCGCGAGCGCCCCCGTGAGCAGCGTGGCGAGGATCCCCGCCGTGAATCGTCCGTACGCGCGCGCCATCGACGGCCCCCTGCCGTGGTCCCGTGCGTCACCGCACGACGCGGGGACCGACGCCCCGCCGACGGAGAACCTACCGTCGTCCGGACGCCCCGCCGGGGTTCTCCACAGGCCGCGCGCGACGGAGCCCGACGGCGCGAGGGGTGAGCGCCGTCGGGCTCCGGTGCGTGGTGGCCGGGAAGGGTCAGCCGGCCGCCACGGTCTCGGCGGGCGGGGTCGCCGCCTGCCCGTCCTCGCGGTGCGCGGCCAGCCGCTCGGCCCGCACCTCCTCGCGGGTGCTGCCGCGGTAGGCCGCGACGAGGATGTCGCGCATGTCCTCGAGGACCGGCATCCGCGGGTTCGCGGGGGCGCACTGGTCCTCGAACGACCGCAGGGCGAGGTCGTCGAGGCGGCTCAGGAACGCCTTCTCGTCGACGCCCTGCGCCGCGAACGTCGGCTCGATGCCGACCTTGGCGCGCAGCTCCTCGACCGCCTTCGCGTACGACGCGACGCCCTCCTCCGGGGTGGAGGCCGGGAGCCCGAGGTGCTTCGCGATCTCCTGGAAGCGCTCCGGCGCGACGTAGCGCTCGTACTTGGGCCAGCTCGTGAGCTTGGTCGGGACCTGGCCGTTGTAGCGGATCACGTGCGGCAGGAGCACCGCGTTGGTGCGCCCGTGCACGAGGTGGAACGTCGAGCCCACGGTGTGCGCCATGGCGTGCACGATGCCGAGCATCGCCGAGCCGA
>CAZFUQ010000030.1:22071-24671 GCA_964521905.1 uncultured Cellulosimicrobium sp. | reverse complement strand
GTCGCATTTCAAGGTCATTACCAGCGCTTCGCCGACATGCAGATGTAACGAGCGTCTTGTTGTCGGCGTGCAGCCTAGATTGCAGAATCCCGCACACATGCTGCATGGGGAGTGCTTGACGCGCGACAACCTCACCGACCAGGACCGACAACACGATCCTGGTCTTCTCCTCAGGCGGAACGGCTGGTGGTCTTGCCATGAACGATCAGACTCCTTCACAGGTCAGACCCGCAAGCAACGGGTCCTGCCACTGCGTCTGACGCGCGACAGCGCTCACGATCGTCTAGGTGGGTTGGGCGGGATGCCACCCACCGAGACCCGATGCGTGAGAAGTGAGTCGATCGGCTTTGCCCTGAGCGCCTCGTCCAGCTCTTCGCGGGACCGCTCGATGCTGTCAGCGACGATCGCTTCGTGCTTCCAGCTCTCCCTCGTGCTCGTGCGCCGCGAGCTGTTGTTCCGTGGCGGTATCGACGAGGCGAGCCTGATCGACATGGTCGACATCGTCTGCCTCTCGCTGCCCACGAGCGTGGTCGTACCGGTGGCCTACCCTCCGGCATGGCGTTAGCGTGGCGGTCTACCGGCCGCCACGCACCGCGCGGCGGCATGCGCCCCGCCGAATCGAGGACCGCCGTCATGCCGACCGAGCCCACCGTCCTGCAGGATCGGTTCCGGAACAAGGGCACCGCCTTCACGCTCGAGGAGCGTTCGCGGCTCGGCATCACGGGGCGGCTCCCGTCCGCCGTCGAGACGCTCGACCAGCAGGCCGCTCGAGCCTACGAGCAGCTGGAGCAGCAGCCGAGCGACCTGCACAAGTACATCTACCTCAACGCCGTCCACGACCGTAACCAGGTCCTGTACTACCGGTTGCTCACGGACCACCTGCCCGAGCTGCTGCCCGTCGTCTACGACCCGACGGTGGGCGACGCGATCGAGCAGTGGAGCACCGACTACCGCGACTCCCGGGCGATCTACCTGTCGATCGACCGCCCGCAGGACGTCCGCGCGTCGTTCGAGACGCTCGGGCTGGGGCCGGACGAGGTGGACCTGATCGTGGTCTCCGACGCGCAGGAGATCCTCGGAATCGGCGACTGGGGCGTCAACGGCACCGACATCTCGATCGGGAAGCTCGCCGTCTACACCGCGGCGGCGGGGATCCACCCGGAGCGCGTGATCGCCGTCAACCTGGACGTCGGGACCGACAACGAGCACCTGCTGAACAGCCCCCGGTACCTGGGGAACCGGCACGCACGCGTCTCGGGCCAGGCGTACGACGACTTCGTCGACCTCTACCTGCGGACGGCCTCGGAGCTGTACCCGAACGCCCTGCTGCACTTCGAGGACTTCGGTCCGTCGAACGCGCGCCGGATCCTGGTGGACAACGCGCAGGACTACCGGATCTTCAACGACGACATGCAGGGAACCGGGGCCATCGTGATGGCGTCCGTGATCTCGGGGCTCAAGGTCACCCGGCAGACCTTCGCCGAGCAGCGGCTCGTGGTCTACGGCGCCGGCACCGCCGGGACGGGCATGGCCGACCAGATCGCCGCCGCGATGGTCCGCACAGGCCTCACGCAGGAGGAGGCGAAGCGCCGGATCTGGCTCGTCGACGTCGACGGGCTGGTCACCGACGACATGACGAACCTGCCCGACTACCAGTCGGTGTACGCCCGCCCGAAGGACGAGGCGGCGAGCTGGGCCGACGGGAGGATCGACCTGCTGACGACGATCCGGCACGTGAGGCCCACGATCCTCATCGGCACGTCGACCGACCACGGCGCCTTCACGCAGGACGTCGTCGAGGCGCTCACGGCGGGTGTCGAGCGCCCGATCCTGCTGCCGCTGTCCAACCCGACGAGCCGCATCGAGGTCATGCCCGCGGACGCGCTGCGGTGGTCGCACGGCAAGGCGCTGGTCGCCGTCGGGATCCCGGTCGCGCCGGTCGATCTCGACGGCGTCACCTACGTGATCGGGCAGGCGAACAACGCGCTCCTGTACCCCGGTCTCGGGCTCGGGACCATCGTCTCGGGAGCGTCGCGGGTCACGGACGGGATGCTCCTCGCGGCGGCCGACGCCGTGGCGGGGCAGGTCGACATGGCAGAGCCGGGCGCGTCGCTGCTCCCCCCGGTCGACGACCTGCGTGCCTCGTCCGCGATCGTCGCGCTCGCCGTCGCGAGGGCCGCGCAGGACGACGGCGTCGCGACGCGGTCCCACCCCGACCTGGTGCAGGCCGTGCAGGACGCCATGTGGCAGCCGGTCTACCAGGACTGACGCACCCGGCCACCGCGCGGCCAGGTTCTTCGCCCGGCACCTGCGGTAGCCCGGGCAGGTTCTCACCCACCGGGTTCCCGACCGGGCGCCACCGCGAGACGCCGGCAGACGCTAACCTTCGGGAAGCGCCTGCCGGCGCACTCCGCCGAGCTCCCTCGGTGTCATCGCGAACGTTCGACGACGGTGGCGACGTCACCGGGCCGGCACAGACCCGCGACGAAGGAACGAAGCCGTGAGCCAACCTCCGTACCCGCCGTACCAGGGCGGCGACGCCTCCCAGCCCCCGCAGGCGCCCGAGCCCTCCGGGCAGCCCCAGCCGCAGTACGGTCAGG
>CAZFUQ010000030.1:0-21971 GCA_964521905.1 uncultured Cellulosimicrobium sp. | reverse complement strand
CAGTACGGTCAGGCCCAGCCGCAGTACGGGCAGATGGCGCCCCAGCCGCAGTACGGGCAGATGGCGCCGCAGGTCCCTCCCGTCGCTCCGCCTGCGACCCCCGGACAGCCGTACGGGGCGTCCTACCCCACGCCGGGCCAGCCCTACGGGTCGCCCTACGGCGGCCCGGCCGGGTACGGCCCTTATGCCCCCGCCGGTCCTCAGCCCATGACGTGGCGCACGATCCTGGCGTACGTGTTCAGCCCGATCGCGGTCTTCGTCCTCCCCATCGTGTTCGGGGTGCTCGCCATCGTGTTCTCCGCGATCGCGGTGAAGCGGAACGAGAAGACCGCCAAGATCGCGCTCGGCGTCGCGATCGGCTGCACGGCGCTCGGGTTCATCCTCGGTGCGCTCACGGCCGTGAGCACGATGCAGCAGCTGTACTGACCGCCCGGTCGCCGGGAGGTCAGAGGCTGTCGACGAACGACCGCAGCTCCTGCGCGTAGCCCTCGGGCTGCTCGAACGCGGCGAAGTGCCCGCCCCGCTCGGGCTTCGTCGCGTACACGGTGTTCGCCACGCGGTCGAGCCAGGCGCGGGGCGGGGGCACGACGTCGCCGGCGAACACCGAGAAGCCCGAGGGCACGTCGACGTAGCGGGTGCGCTGCTCGTGGGGGATCGCGGCGTTCGCCCGGTACGTGCGGACGCCGGCCCCGACGTTGCCGGTCGCCCAGTGCTCGGTGAGGAGGGCGAGGACCTCGTCGCGCGTGTACACCGACTCGAGGTCCCCGTCGCAGTCGCTCCACGACCGGAGCTTCTCCACGACCCACGCCGCGAGGCCCGCCGGGGAGTCCGTGAGCCCGACGGCGAGGGTCTGCGGCTTGGTGCTCTGCATCGCGGCGTATGCTCCCTCGGCCGCTCCCCACCGGCGGCACTCCTCGAGCCAGTCCCGTTCCTCCTGCGTCAGCGAGGCGGGGTCGCCGTCGAGGACGGGGAGACCGGCGTCCGTGCGGTGCACGGCGATCACCCGGTCGGGGTGGTCGAGCGCGAGGTACCGCGCGACGTGGCTGCCCATGTCCCCGCCCGAGACGAGGAACCGGTCGTATCCCAGCGCGGTCATGAGCTCGGCCCACATGCCGGCGACGACGCGCGTGTCCGGCGTCGCCCCGGCCGGCCGGTCGGAGAACCCGAAGCCGGGCATGTCCGGGACGACGACGTCGAACACGTGCCCCGCGCCGCCCCGCCCCGTCAGGAGCGGGACGACCTTGCGGTACCGCCACGCGGAGTCCGGCCACCCGTGCGCGAGCAGGAGCGGGACGGGCGGCGCACCGCCCGACCGCGGCGCCCGGGCGTGGAGGAGGTGGACGCGCGTCCCGTCGACGGTCGCGCGCCGGCTCGGGAGGGCGGCGAGCTGCGCCTGGTGGGCCGCGAAGTCGAAGCCGTCCGCCCAGTACGCGAGCAGCTCGCGGAGGTACGCGACGTCGGCCCCGGCCGACCATCCGGTGCCCTCCGGCGCGTCCACCCACCGGGTCGCCCGGATCCGGGCGCGGAGGTCGTCGACGACGGCGTCGGTGATGCGGGGCGTGAAGTTCTCGAGCTCGGTCACCCGCTGGGTCATGCGATCGAGCCTAGACCGGCCCGGGACGGGCGGGTCCCCGCGCCCTCGACCGCTTCTTCTCCCGCACCGGTCAGCGGGTGCCGGTGGTGAGGGCGGGGTCGAGGCTCGGGTAGTCCGTGTAGCCCTCGGGGCCGCCGGTGTACATGAACCCCTCGCGCACCGGGTTCAGGGGAGCCCCGGAACGCAGCCGCTCCACGAGGTCGGGGTTGGCCAGGAACGCCCGACCGAGCGAGACGAGGTCCGCGCCCGCCCCGGCGAGCCGACGGGCTCGGGACAGCCCGCCGTCGTCGGGGATCGGCAGGGCGCGGCCCAGGAGGGGGTTGGCGACGAGCATCCCCGCCCAGCGCTTCCGGATCGTGGCGAACATCGGCAGGTCGGGGTCGGCGTAGGCGACGTGCAGGTAGGCGAGCCCGAGCGGTGCGAGCGAGTCGAGCAGGGCCGGGTACAGCACCGCGGCGTCGGACTCGCCGATGCCGTTCACGGTGTTGCCGGGCGAGATCCGGATGCCGACGCGGTGGGCGCCGACCGCCCGGACCACCGCCCGCACGACCTCGAGGACGAACCTCGTGCGGCGGTCGACGCTCCCGCCGTACCCGTCGCTGCGCCGGTTGGTGCCGTCGGCGAGGAACTGGTGCAGGAGGTAGCCGTTGCCCGCGTGCACCTCGACGCCCGCGAAGCCTGCCTCGACGGCGTGGCGCGCCGTCGAGGCGAACGCCTCGACCGTGGCGTCGATCTCCGTCGTGGTCATCGCGCGCGGCACGGGCGACGCCTGGTGGCCGCTCGGGGTGTGGATGCCGTCGGGAAGAGGGATCGGCGACGGAGCGATCGGGTCCAGGCCGCTGGTCTCCCGGTGTCCGACCCGCCCGCCGTGCTCGATCTGCAGGAAGGCCCGTCCTCCTGCTGCGCGCACGGCGTCGGCGACCCTCCGCCACCCCTCGACGTGCGACGTGGTGTAGAGCCCGGCTGCGTTCGGGGTCGTGATGCCGACCTGGGCGGGGACGGCCGCCTCGGTGATGATCAGTCCCGCCCCCGCGCGCTGCGCGTAGTACTCGGCCATGAGCGGTGGCGGGGTGCCGTCGTCGTCGGCGCGGTTGCGTGTCATCGGCGCCATGACCAGCCGGTTCGGCAGCTCCAGCTGACCGAGTCGGGCGGGTGCGAAGAGGTCCGGAGAGGTCGTCATCGGCGTACCGTAGGACCTGACATCGATGTGAGGGTCAAGGGAGGTGTGCCGTGCGGATCGGTGAGCTGGCGCGGCGCACCGGCGTGAGCGAGAGGTCCCTGCGCTACTACGAGCAGCGGGGGATCCTCGACTGCGGCCGGACGCCCGGTGGTCAGCGGGAGTACACCGAGGCGGCGGTGGACCGGGTGGTGCGGATCCAGACCCTGTTCGCGGCGGGGCTCAGCTCCGCGACGATCCACGACGTCCTCCCGTGCATGAGCGACGACGACGGTGGGCCCAACGAGCGCACGACGGCGACGTTGGCCGCGGAGCTGCGGGGCGAGCGCGACCGCATCGATCGGCAGATCGCCGACCTGGTGCGTACCCGGGAGATCCTGGACGAGGTCATCGACGCGGCCGAGATCCCGTCCGACGCGCGCTGACCAGCGGCCGACGGCCCCCGGTCCGGTCGGACCGAGGGCCGTCGGCCGGGAGTCAGCCGGCCGCCGGTGCGGCCGTCACTCGTAGGTGATCGCCGCGGGCGAGTACAGGCAGCTCGCGTTCGGCCCGTTGCCGATCTTCTTCGCGTCGCCGCCCTTGCTCTTGAGGATGCCCTGGTACCACTCGCACACCGGCAGCTTCTTCTTGCCGTCGTTCGCGATCGTGAGGTTCGTGATCGTCGCGGTGTCTCCGTAGTTCGTGTTGATCCCGACGACGGAGACCGCCGGTGCGACGACACGGACGTTCTCGATCACGACGTGACGCTCGTACTGCTTGGAGCAGTTCCCGCAGGAGCGGTAGAGCTTGCCGAAGTCCGAGACCTCGAAGTTCCGGATGACGAACGTGCCCGGCCCGTTGTGCTGGAAGACCTTGTCCTCGGCCTTGCGTGCGCCGCCGCCGTCGATGGTGAACGTCTGGGTCGCCTTGGTGCCCTTGAACGTGGCCGCGTCCTCGCCGACGTCCTCCCACCACACGTTCTGGAGGGTGCAGGTCCCGAGGCAGTGGACGCCGTCACCGGCCCCGGTCCCGATGATGACGTTCTTCAGCACCGCGCCGTCCGCGAGCTCGAACATGGCCGGCTGGCTCTCGTCCTGGTCGCCCTTCGAGATGCCGTAGAAGCGCTGCAGCTTCCCGTCGAACGACGTCGTGACCTTCCGGGTCGAGGTGACCTTCACGTCGTCGGTGGCCCGGGGCCACGTGGCGGGGACGACGCCGGTGGTCGGGGTGGTCGGGGCGGTCGCCGGCGCGTCACCGACCTCGACGAGCGACCACTGCTGGTTGTACTGGTTGCGGTCGGCGGCCTGCGTGATCGTCGCACCGGCCGCCTTCGAGCGGTCCGTGACGCCGACGGCGAGCCCGGAGTGCTCGTTGACCAGGCGCATCCGGTCGATGCGGGAGCCGACGAGATCGAACCGCTGGTTCGCGCCGCCGAGCTGCGTGAACTGGCGCAGCTCGCCGCCGGACTCCGTGCTCCACTCCCAGACGTCGAGCGCCTTGCCGGAGTGGCGTGCCACGACCACGTACGTCCCGTCGCTCTGCTCGACGAACCGGAACTGCTGGTCGGTGGTGTCCTTGCGGGTCTGCTGGACGAGCTGGGCGCCGTCCGCGCGGGAGGCGCCCTTCACGTCGAGGGCGAGGCCGCTCTGACGGTTCACGAGGACGTACCACGCGTCCTCGTCCGGGGTGGGGGTCGCAGCGGCGGCCGGGGCCGCGACCGCGCCGGAGAGCGCGACGGCGGTTGCGGCCGCGACGGACGTGACGACGGTGCGCAGGCGGGTGAGCGCCGCGCGGGGCCTGTGACGGTGCATGCGCTGTGGGGTCATGCGCAGGAGGTGTCCTTCGTGCTCGGGGACGGTCCCGCGGAGGCGGGCCGTTGTGAGGTGGACGTCGCGCACCCGGCACCGACAACACTTTTTCCGGTCTATCCTCACGGGTCGTGGAGGACGAGTCGTGATCGGCGGGCGGGGTGACGTGGGGGCGAGGCAGCTCGACGACGTGGAGCGCACGGCGTGGCTGGTGACGCGCGCCCGCGCCGGGGAGCGCGACGCGCTCGAGCGGCTCGTCGCCGACCACCTCGCGCTCGTGTACTCGGTGGTGCGCCGCAGCCTGCCGGGCTCGTCCGACGCCGACGACGTCGTGCAGGAGACGCTGCTGCGCGCGGTGCGGTCCCTCGGCACGCTCGACGACCCGGCGCGCTTCCGGTCGTGGCTCGTCTCCATCGCCTACCGGCAGGTGCAGGAGCACCTCCGCCGCACCGCCCGGCGCCCGGTCCCTCGTGACCCGGGCGCGGACACGTGGGCCCTGCTGCGGGACCCGGGCCCGGACCTCGCGAGCGACGCCGTGGCACGGCTCGTGCTCTCCCGGCAGCGCCGGGACGTGGGCGCGGCGACGCGGTGGGTCGACGAGTCCGCGCGGAGCGTGCTGGCGCTGTGGTGGCTCGAGCAGGACGGTGAGCTCTCGCGCGAGGACGTCGCCCGTGCGCTCGGCGTCGACGCGCGCCACGCCGCGGTGCGCCTGCAGCGGATGCGCGCCCAGGTCGACGTCGCGCGCGGGGTCGTCCTCGCGCTCGGCGAGTCCCCGCGGTGCGCGGGGCTGGAGGTCGTGACCCGGACGTGGGACGGCACGCCGAGCCCGCTGTGGCGCAAGCGGGTCCACCGGCACGTCCGCGGCTGCGACGCGTGCCGTGCGCCGGCCGAGGGCCTCGTCCCGCTCGACCGGCTCGCCGTGGGTGCCGGGGTGCTCCCGGTCCCGCCGCTGGTCGCGGCGTCGGTGCCGGGCCTGCTCGACGCCGCGGGCGCACCCGGCGTGCCCGACGCACCGTCCGCCGTCGCGCAGTGGTGGGCCTCGTGGTCGACGTGGGAGGAGTCGGCCCGGCAGGGCTGGGGAGCGCTGGTGGCACGGCCCGCGGCGGCGCTCGGTGCGGCCGCGGTCGCCGCGACGGGTGTCGTGGTCGCCGTGACGACGGTCGTCGGCACGCAGGTGCCCGACGCCGCCACCGCTCCCGCCCCCGTGTCCGCACCCGCGCCGTCGGCCACCCCGCCGACGGCCCCGTCGCCCACACCTGCCGTGACGCCGTCGGACCCGCCCTCCCCGGCCGGGACGCAGGCCGCGGCCGTCTCGACGGCGGGGATCGGGACCGCCGACCTGTACGTCGCGCCCGACGGGTCGGACGAGGGCGACGGCACCCTGGAGAGCCCGTTCGCCTCGATCGGCCACGCGGTGTCCGTCGTCCGGCCGGGCCAGGCGATCGCCGTGCGCGGTGGGACCTACCGGCCGTCGGAACGGCTGCGGCTCACCACGGACGGGACGGAGCAGGCGCCGATCACGCTGAGCGGATACCGGGACGAGCGCGCCGTCCTCGACCTGGGCGGGGTGGCCGGCGACGGTTTCCCCCTCGCGCAGGAGGCCGACCACTGGACGGTGCAGGCGCTCGAGATCACGGGCTCGCGCAACCACGGCTACGTGTGCGAGTCGTGCGTCGGCGCGGTGTTCCGGGACCTGTCCGTCCACGGGAACGTCCGGTCCGGCATGCTGCTGCGGGGCGAGGGGACGGTGGGCAACCAGGTGCTCGACAGCGAGTTCTTCGACAACCACGACGACGCCTCGGGCGGGGACGTCGGGATCGGCCTGGGGATCAAGTTCGGCTCCGGCGAGGGGAACGTGGTCTCCGGCAACCGCTTCTACGACAACGCCGACGACGGCGTGGACCTCGGCGAGTTCACGAGCCCCGTGACGCTGCGCGGCAACGACTCGTCCGGCAACGGCGTGAACCGGTGGGGCGTCGCGGACTGGCACGGCAACGGCGGAGGGTTCACGCTCGGCGGAGGGCGTGACCCGGCGGCCGTCGCGCACGTCCTGGAGGGGAACACGGCGCGGGGGAACCATCACCACGGGTTCGCCGACGGCGGGAACCCCGGTGCGCTGCTCCTGACCGGCAACGTCGCGTCCGGCAACGGCGCTGCGGGGTTCTCGCTCCCGGAGGCGAGCGCGGTGCTGCGGGAGAACACCGAGGACGACAACGGGCGCGAGGTCGGGCTCGGCGCGGGCGCCGACTCGTCGGGCAACTCGTGGGACGGTGGCGGCGCGACCCCGTGACGTCCCGGCCGCGTCAGCCCGAGGGCAGCTCGGTGGCCTTCTCCCACGCGCCGACGAGGCGGCCGTCGCCGGTCTCGAGGCGGAACGGCGCCAGGGGCAGGTTGCCGGCCCGACGGCGGGCGCGCAGCACGTCGAGCGCGCCGTCGTCGCTGTCGGCGCCGAACGGCTCGCCGCGGCGGGCGCCGGTCGCGGTGACGACCTGGTAGAGCGTCAGGCTGTCGTCGTCGTGGTGCACCTCGTCGGCCAGCGCCGCCACCTCCTGCGCGACCTCGAGGCTCGGCAGGGCGGCCCACGTGCGCTCGGGGCCGACGAGCGTCCAGGTGCCGTCACCGTCCTCACGGCGGACGACGTACTCCCGCGAGGCGTTGAGGGCGCGCCAGGTCGAGGCGTCGAGGGCGTTCCAGGTCAGCATGTTCATGGTCGTCGTTCTGGGTCTGACGTGGCCCGGACTCTCGTCGGTCGAGCGTTACTCCCCCTGCCACCGTCGTGCGACCCACAGGCAGCGTACGCTGCCGACCCCCTCGACGTGTCCTCCCTGAGGTGGACCTTTTCTCCCCCGTGCGGTGTACGGGGGCGCCCGCGTCAGGTGCAGTCGACGCCCGCGTACGGCGTCTCGACGACGATCGGCTCGCCGTCCTCGCCCGTGACCGTGAGGGTCGCGCTCCCCGCCTCGACCGACGTGGCGCGCGCGCTGAACGCCTGGTACGCGTTGCGCCCGGCCGCCACCCCGGTGAACGACCGCTCGCCCGCGGGGGTCCCGAGAGCGACGTCGACGGGGGAGTCCCCGACGTTCTGCGAGCGGACCGCGACGTGCGCGGTCCCGGCCAGGCACCGCGTGCCGGCCTCCACGTGCACGGGCGGGAGCTCGCGGACACGGACGTCGCGGAAGGAGACGACGTCCGGCGCGGAGCCGTGCGCCTGCAGGCCGACGTAGCCGACGAGACCGCGGCTGCTGGAGTCCGGGTCGAGCGGGCGGTCCGGGAAGGGCACGCCGGGCAGGTTCTCGTACTCGTTGATGACGACGCCGTCGCGGATCACGGTGTAGTGCTGCCCGACGACGCGCACCTCGTACTCGTTCCACGTCCCCTTCTCCGTGGGCATGGCGCGGTCGAGGCCGATGTCCGCGAAGCCGTAGACCGAGCCCGTCTTGCGCGGGTCGTTCGACCCGCCGGCGGGGGAGTCGTTGATCTGGAGCTCGTGCCCGCAGTTGACCGCGATCCACGACAGGTTGTTCGTCTCGTTGCCGTTGAAGGTCGTGGGGCAGCCCTCGACGGGTCCCGACAGCGCGGGGAAGCGGACCTGGACGCCGCTGTTGGCGCGCGCGTCGCCCGGGGCGTCGTCGCGGAACTCCATCGTGAGGGAGAAGTCGCCGTACTGCCGGACCGGGTACCAGAGCGTGCCGAACCCGCCCTCCGCGCCGACGCGGCTGCGGATCGTGCCGTCGTCGAGGAGGTCGAACCCGCCGTCACCGGCGTACTCCCACGCGTCGAACGACTCCTGGGTGCCGTCGAAGATCACCTCGTAGCCGTCGTCGGCCGCCTGCGGCGTAGCGGCCGGGACGACCGCCGCGGCGGGCGAGGCCAGGGCGACGGCCGCGACGAGCGCCGTCGCCGCGGCGGCTCGTGCGGCGTGGCGCCGGCGGGCGTCGGCGGGCGTGCGGGAGGGCGTGCGCGGGACGGTCCTCATCGGAACTCCTTCGTTCGACGCGGGAAGGCTCGTGCCGGCTGCGCGGCACCGCTCCCTGCACCCTAGGCACGGTTGCTCCGGGCTTTCAATGGCAGACGCAAGACTTCTGCCAGCAGATCGACGCAAGCGCGCGGCCCGGTGGGGCGCACGGTCGTCGCCGCACCCCGCGGCTAGGCTCGTGGAGGCCTGCGGCGCCGAAGAGAGGACGACCATGGTCGATGTCGCGCGCGAGCTCGAGCTGCTGACCGCGCTCGGGCCCCGACTCTCCGGGAGCCCGCAGCACACGGCGCTCGTCGATTACGTCGCCGGATCGCTCGCCGCGCTCGGCCTCGACGTCCACCGCGACACGCACGACCTCGACCGGCGGGGCGCGACGGCGACGCTCACCCTCGACGCCCTGCGCGAGCCCGCGCGGATGGACACGGTCTGGGCGGTCGTGCCAGCGGTGCGTCGTCCCCGTCGTGGACCGGCCGGCGGAGGGCCGTGAGCGGCGGGATCGAACCTCAGCCGAGCTCCAGCGAGGCGAGGATCGGCTCCAGGGTGGCCCGGTAGTCCTCGGCCGAGGCATCACGTGGTGCACCTGCGAGACGCCGTTGCCGATGAAGAGCGGGATGCCGGAGAGGTCCTCCCAGGTGCACGTCGCGACGCCCGGCTCGAGGCCCAGGTCGACCTGCAGCCCGTCGAGCCCGCCGCCGATGACCGGCTCGGGACCGGACACTCGGGGAGCGTCGCTCGACGTGCCCCGGGCGTCCCTGACCACGGGGTCCGCTCGCGGGCGTCCTGCGGCTACCCTGCACAGGCACGTCTCGTCACGAGAGGATCCGGAACCCATGTCCGCACCGCAGGAGCCCGACGACCTGGTCGACGACATGACGGTCATGCGCCCTCCTCGCGTGTACGGGCAGACCGACCCGTCCTCCGCCGGCGCGACCCCCGAGGTGCCTCCGGCACCCCCGGCACCACCCGCGCCGTACGGTCAGGCCCCGTACGGTCAGGCCCCCTACGGTCAGGCCCCCGGCGGCCCGGGGCCGTACCCGTACGGCCGGTCGCCGTCGGGTCACGCCTCCTACGGCCCGCCGCCGCCCCCGGGGACCGACCCGTACGCGACGCTGCCGCCCGCGACCACTGGCGCGTCGTGGGGGTCCGGGCCGGAGGTCCTGGACGCCACGGTGGTGCCGGACCGCGGGCCGACACCGCCGGGGGACCCGTACGGCTTCTCCCCGTACGCCGACCGCACCCCGGGCAGGTCCCGCGGCCCGCTGGTCGCGGTGCTCGCCGCGGTCGGGGCCGTCGTCGTGCTCGGTGGCGTGGGGGTCGCGGTCTGGCTGGGATCGAGCGCCGGCGAGGCACCGCCGCAGACGGAGCCGACGACCGCACCGCCCGCGACGACGGTGGAGACCGAGGCTCCGGGGCCGACCGAGGACCCCGAGCCCGAGCCGGCGCCGGAGGTCGACGACGACGGGCCGTGGCTCGAGCAGCAGTACCGCGCCGGTGCGGAGGTGGACCCGGTGGGCGGACCTGCGCTCGCCCCGATGTCGTGGGACTTCTTCGGCGACAACGACAACATCGTCAACGGCGACCGGATCAGCATCACCGCGCGGCGTGACTTCGCGTGCGACGACCTGCCCGCGATCCCGGCGGTCGAGGCGATGGCGGACGTGTGCGAGGGCGGCTTCGAGCTCCGCGTCGTGTCCCAGGACGGTCCGCGGGTCGCGCTCGACGCGGTCGTCGTCGAGGTCGGGTCCGAGGAGGCCGCGGAGGCGGTCGTGGCCGCGTACGACGCGGGAGCCGACCCGATCGCCGCGGCGAGCGGTCCCGCGCACGCGACCCTGGCCGCCGCCGTGCCGCTGCCGGGGTTCGAGAAGTCGTACGAGATCCTCGACGCGGGCGCGGGGCAGCCGGTGCTGCTGCCGTCGGGCAGCACCGTGCTGCTGGTCCGCCTCGGCGTCGACGGCGCGATCGAGCGCGAGCAGGTGGTGCCCACCGCCCAGGCCGTCGCGTTCGTGGTCACCGACCACGAGCTCGCGCAGATGTGGGGCGACCAGCCCCTCCTCGAGACGAACCTCACGCCGTCGGGCTCCTGACCCCGGCGCCGGAGCCCGGCGCGCAGGGTGGCGCACGCGCTGGCATCGTGAGCGCATGGTCCTCACGCTGGTCGGGGTGCTGCTCCTCGCGGTCGGTCTCGTGGCCGCCTACGTCCTCGCTCGCCGCGGCGAGGGCGTCCCGTCGTCCGGGTGGCACCCGGACCCGTCCACGCACGACGCGCGGCAGCGGTTCTGGGACAGCCGGACGTGGACGTCCCGGGTCGTCGACGGCGCCCCGGCGGCCGATCGCGGGCACCGGTTCCGCGGACGCTTCTGGGGTCGGTGGGTGTGGCTCCTCGTCGCGGGGGTCGTGGTGCTGGTCGTCGGGTCGGTGCTCTACGAGTCGACCGGGCAGGTCCACCACATCGGCGTCGCGAGCCTGGTGGGCATGGCGCTCGTGTGCGGGGCGTTCTACCGGTTCGTCGCCCGCCAGCTCGCGCTCGACGACGTCATCGGCCTGCGCGAGGTCGTCGCGGTGGCGGTCGCGACGTCCGGCGCGGTCCTCGTCGTCGCCGCGAACGTCAACTCGTGGGTGATCGAGTCGTTCGGCATCGACACCGCGACGGCGGCGGTCGGCTTCGTCGAGGAGGGCACCAAGTTCCTCGTGCCCGTCGTCCTGTTCCTCCTCGCCCGGTACCGCGACCCTCGCGCGGGCGTCGCGATCGGCCTCGCGTCAGGCTTCGGGTTCGCGATCGTCGAGACGACGCAGTACGCCTACCAGACGGCCCTGTCCGCGGCGCCGGACTTCTGCGGGACGGGTTCCGCGGTCGTGGTCACGCCGGCGTCGGTCGTGCAGGAGCAGGTGCTCCGGACCTTCACGGTCTCGCCGCTGCACTGGTTGTGGACCGGCATCGCGGTCGCGATCGCGTGGCGCCTCTGGCACCTGCGTGGGGTGCGCGGGACGTGGGGCGCCGTGGGCGGCCTGCTCATGGTCATGGTGATCCACTCGCTCAACGACAGCTCCCTGACGTCGACGTGCGGCGAGCCTGTCCTGGCCACGCTCTTCGCGCTGCTCCGGTGGGTGCTCCTCGTCGTCATGTACCTGGTGCTCAAGGCGTGGAGCCGCAAGTCCACGCCACCGCAGCTGGTCGGGAAGGTCTCGCGCGGGTGGCTGCCGAAGCACCTGCCGAGCGTGCTCGACGAGGCGGAGTAGGACGCGGACGGGGTGACCTGCGCTCTTGGCGACGCCGACGCGCGCGGCGGATCAGGTTCCCGGGTCTGCCCCGAGCGGCCCCACCCGCGGCGACCAGGGTCTCGAACGCGCGCTCGACCTGGTCGCGCGGGCGTCGTACCCGACGACCACGCCGGGCGTCCGTGCCGTGCCGGCTCAGCTCAGCCCACCGACTCCTCTGCCGAGCGGCCCTGCCGGGTCGGTGGCCCGGTCCCGTCCGCAGCGCGAGCACACCAGGAACTGGGAGTCCTCGATCTGCCGCCGGATCCACTTGTGCATGCCCAGCGCACAGCGCACGTCCTTCATGGCGTGCCCCTCTCGACGAGGCGGTCGTGACGGCGTCCCGCCACGAGTCGCCCTTCCACGGTAGTCCTGGCGCGACACCCGGGACCAGGGGCTCATCGCCCGGATCTCCTGGGTGGCACCGGCGCGCACATCCGATGGCCTCCGGACAACCGTCGACGACGGTGCGTCGATGGGACGGTCCACGCTCGTACGCCCCTTCAGCGATGCCTGATATCGGTTGAGCATCACGCATGCGTCGTTCATCCTGTGCGTCCGAAAGGTGCGCTAGCGTCTGGCCCCTCGCCTGACGTCTCCCCCCGAAGGAATGCCTCGATGATGAAGTCCACGACGTTCCACCTGCTGGCCCTCGCCGCCGCCACCCTCGTCCTCGCCGGTTGCTCGGCGAGCGTGTCGGACCAGGACGCGACGGCCCCGACCGTCCCGGACGACGTCGTCGCGCCGGAGGACCTGCCGAACGAGCCCGTCGGGTCGCAGATCAGCATCGCCGGGGACCCGGCCACCGTGTGCATCTACGGCGACGGCTACGGGACCAGCGTCTGGGCGGGCAGCGCCGACACCCCGTGCGCGTTCGTCGAGGCGGCCTACGCCACGATGACGCAGGGGCAGGACGTCGACGAGGTCCTGCACGACCTCCTCATCACGGAGATCACGGTGACCGACCCCGCGTCCGGGGCCGATCGCGTGCTGGCCTGCGCGCCGCGCGGCGAGCAGCTCACGACGTGCGTCGGCACGGACGGGCTCGCGATCCACGCCTACTGAGCCGAGGGACGGCGAGCGCGCCGCTCGGCCGCGGTCATCGGCGGCCGAGCGCGCGGACCACCGCCGCGACGTCGTCGGGCGCCTCCTCGGCCATGAAGTGCCCGGCGGTCGTCGTGAGGTGCTCGAGGTCCGGCGCCCAGCGGCGCCACACGCCCGCGGCGTCGTACCCGAGCCGGGCGCCCCAGTCCTGCTGGACGACGGTGACCGGCATCGCGAGGCGGTCCCCGGCGTCGAGCGAGGCCTGGTCGTGCTCGACGTCGACGGTCGCCGTCGCGCGGTAGTCCGCGACGATCGAGTCGACGGCGTCGCGGCTCGCGGTCAGGTAGTGCGCCCGGACCTCGGCGGGGACCGACGCCGGGTCCTGGGTCCACGCGTCGAGGAAGAACCCGAAGAACTCGTCCGCGCTGCGGCGGATCATCGTCTCCGGGAGCCCCGGCGGCTGCGCCATGAGGTAGAGGTGGAACGCGACCGCGGCGTCCGCACCCTGCAGGACACCCCACGTGTCGAGCGTGGGCACCACGTCGAGGATGCCGAGGCGGCTCACGCGGTCCGGGTGGTCGAGCGCGGCCCGGAACGCGACGAGCGCGCCCCGGTCGTGGCCCACGAGCGCGAAGCGCTCGATCCCGAGGGCGTCGGCGAGCGCGACGACGTCGTCCCCCATCGTGCGCTTGGCGTAGACGTCGGGCGTGGTCGCGGTGGGCTTGGAGCTGTCGCCGTAGCCGCGCAGGTCGGGCACGACCACGCGGTGGTCGCCCGCCAGGTCGGCGGCGACGTGGCGCCACATGTGGCGCGTCTGGGGGAAGCCGTGCAGGAGCACGACGGGCGTCCCCTCGCCGGCGGTCTCGGTGCGCAGGGCGACGCCGGGCGCGACCTCGACCGTGCGGGTCTCGAATCCGGGGATGTTCACGGGGTTCCTCTCGGGTGGTCCGGTCCGTCGCGGGGACCCGGACGGCTCGTCGCCATCCTGGGACGGGCGGATCAGCGTCCGATCAGCGCCGGGTGCGGGAGCGCTCGAGACGGGTGCGGGCCCGGGGCAGCGGTGACAATGGCGGGGTGGAGCTGCGCGTCGAGGTGCTCGGGCCGGTCCGGGTGCTGCGCGACGGCGCGGAGGTCGACCTGGGCGGTCCGCGGCAGCGCGAGCTCGTCGCGCGTCTCGCCGCGGCTCGCGGGCGGGTCGTCACGTTCGAGCGGCTCGCCGAGGACCTGTGGGACGACGGCGCCCCGGGGCTCGTGCGCGACCGGCGCGGCGCGCTCGCGACGTTCGTCGGCGACCTGCGGCGGCGGCTCGAGCCCGACCGCGCGCCCCGCTCCCGCCCGCGGGTGATCGTGACGGAGCACGGCGGCTACGCGCTGCGGGTCCCGGACGGCGGCCTCGACGCGGCGGTGCTCGAGGCGGCGGTCGCCCGGGCGACCGGCACCGCGCGGGCCGGGGACCCGCCGTCGGGCACCCTGCGTGCTCTGGAGGACGCGCTCGCGCAGTGGCGCGGCGAGCCGTTCGCCGACCTGCCGGACCGGGAGTGGGTGCGCGCCGAGCGCCGGCACCTGGTGGAGGTGCACGCGCAGGCGGTGGAGCGGCACGCCGAGTCGCGGCTCGCCGAGGGCCGGGCGGGGGACGTGGTCGTCGGGCTCGACGCGCACGTGGCCGCGAACCCCTGGCGCGAACGGGCGTGGGTGCTGCTCGCCCTCGCCCTGTACCGCGAGGGGCGGCAGCGCGACGCGCTCGCGGTGCTGCGCCGCGCGCGGCGTCGGCTCGCCGACGAGCTCGGCCTCGACCCGGGCCCGGAGCTCGCGCGACTGGAGCGCGACGTGCTCGACCACGCGCCGTCGCTCGCCGGGCCGACCGCGGGACCGCGCCTCGCCGTCACCGCACCCACGGGGTCGCGGGCACGGCTGCGGTCCACGGTCGACGTCGCGCGCACGCTCGCGATCGCCGGCGGCGACCACCTCGCGACCGCCCAGCAGCAGCGGGTGTCCGCGGCGCTCGCGGCGGAGGCGACGGGCGACCCGGTCCTCACCGCGCGCATCGTCACCGCGTACGACGTCCCGGCGGTCTGGAGCCGCAGCGACGACCCGGAGGCGGCCGCCGCGCTCGTCGGCGTGGCGCGCCGCACGCTGCGACGGCTCGGCGAGGACGCGAGCCGGGTCCTGCGCGCGCGGCTGCTCGCGGTCGTGGGGATCGAGCACCGGGGAAGCCGCGACGCATGGGCCTGGGCCGCGGCGGACGAGGCGGTCGGGATCGCGCGCGACCTCGGCGACCCGGGGACGCTCGCGCTCGCCCTCGACGCGCGCTTCATGCAGTCGTTCCAGCGTCCCGGGGCCGGACCGGAACGGGACCGGATCGGTGCCGAGCTCGTCGGGCTCGCCGAGACCCACGACCTGCCGACGTTCGCGATCCTCGGGCACCTCGTGCGGATGCAGGCGTCCGCGGGGTCCAACCGGTTCGAGGACGCCGACCGCCATGCCGTCGCGGCCGAGGACGTCGCGGCCGGGTACGAGTCGCCCGTGGTCCCGATGCTCACCGCCTGGTACCGCGCGATGCGCGACACCGAGAGCGCGTCGCCCGAGGTGGCGGCGCGGGCGTACCGCGCGGCGGACGACCTGCTCGCCGGCGTGCACATGCCGGGCGTGCGCGACGGGCTCCTCCCGCTCGCGCTGCTGACGGTCCGCCTCCGCCACGGCCGCCCGCTCGCGCCGGACGAGCGTGTCGGCCCCGGGCCGTACGGGCCGTGGGTGGAACCGCTGCTCGCGCTCGCGTCCGGGGACCGGGGGACGGCCGCGCGGCTCGCCCGCGCGGCGCCCGAGCCGCCCGCCGACCATCTGCGCGAGCTGTTGTGGGCGCTGAACGCGGAGACCGCCGTCCGGCTCGGGGACGCGGGCCTCGCGCACCGGGCGCGCCGGGCGCTCGCCCGCACCCCCGACGAGCTCGCCGGCGCCGGGTCCGGGCTCGTGTCGCTCGGGCCGGTACGCGCGTGGCTCGACCGGCTCAGAATCTAGGCGGCGAGCTCCTCGGCCCGCGGCGGGGGAGGATCGGGGGATGCCCGGTGACCTCCTCATGCGCATCCACAGCCCCGAGTTCCAGGCGATGTCCGAGAGGGTGCTCCGCATCCGCCTGGCCGAGCGCGTCATGGTCGCGCCGAAGGTCACGTTCATCACCGTCGGGCACCCGGTCGACACGGACGACCGCACGGTGTGGCTGACCGGCGGCCCCATCGACGTGGCCGAGAACGTCTGGATCGGCGCCGGCGCGACGATCCTGCCCGGCGTGAGCATCGGGCGGGACTCCGTCGTCGCCGCCGGGGCGGTCGTGACCGACGACGTCCCGGAACGCAGCCTGGTCACGGGTGGCAAGGCAACCGTGCGCCGCACGTGGTGACCTTCGTCGCACGCATCGGCCGAACCGGGGTGTGCCACTCCTCGGGTGCGTCCCGGCCTTCCGCGACCGTGCCCGCCGTACGAGGGTGGTGGTCATGACCGACGTCCCTCACCACGTCTCCGACGCCGTCGCGCGCGTCCCGGCAGCGTTCGTCGTCACCGGAGCCACGGTGTGCACGACCCCCGGCACCGAGACCCGCGGCGACCTCGTCGTCGCCGGCGGCGTCCTGGCTCCCGGGCTCGCCGGCCCCGGGGCCCGGGTGGTCGACGCCCACGGCGCGTACGCGGTCCCGCTCAGGGTGGACAGCAGCGTTGCGCAGCGACCCGAGTCGCAGCGCGGCGTGTACGACCTCGTGGCCGGCAACCCCGCGACCTTCGCAGTGGTGCGCCGGCCGGTCAGCGCGGCACAGATCCGCTCGATGCTGGTCGTGGTGCCGCGCGACCTCCTCGCGGTGCTCGTGTCCGGGCACCTCGAGGTGTGGGACGGCAGACCGACCCGACCCGCGGGACGGGACGTGGCGGAACGGTCGGTGAACGACACCTGGGTAGGGACGTGGGACGACCCGGTCCGCGACATGCAGCAGCACCTTGACCGCACGGGCCGCTACTCCGAGACTCGGGGCGGCCGTGACGGCGCGTACACCGGGAGGTACTGGGTGCGCGACGACCGGATCACCTACCTGGACGACTCGGGCTTCTGGGCGTTCGGCGAGTTGCTGGACGGCACGCTCCACCACGCGGGATTCGTGCTGACACGGCGCTGAGGCCTGCGGGCTCGGCCGCTGCGCGAGCACCTCTTCCGGCCGGCAGGGCCGGTCCCCGTCGTGCGTGGCGAACCTGCGCCCGGCACCGGCCCACGTGGACAGCGCCGACGACGTCCGTCAGCGTCGCGGCCGGAGCACGTCGCCACCCCGGGTGACGAGCCCGGTCTCGTAGGCGACGATCACGGCCTGCACCCGGTCGCGGACGCCGAGCTTGGCGAGGACGTTGCCGACGTGGGTCTTGATCGTGGTCGTGGAGAGCACGAACCGGTCCGCGATCTCCGTGTTGGACAGGCCGGCGGCCATGGCCTGCAGCACGTCGGTCTCGCGCGGGGTGAGCACGCGCAGGCGGGGGTCGAGCTCGTCGGCCGGTGCCGGTGCGCCGGCACTCACGGGCAGGTGCGGGGCGAAGAGGTCGAGCATGCGGCGCAGGACGCGCGGCGCGACGACGGAGCTCCCCGACGCCACCGTGCGGATCGCCTCGACCAGCTCGTCCGGCCGGGCGCTCTTGAGCAGGAAGCCGCTGGCGCCCGCCCGGAGCGCGGCGAAGGCGTACTCGTCGACGTCGAACGTGGTGAGCACGAGCACCCGCGTGGCGGGATGCTCCGCGACGACGCGCCGGGTCGCCTCGATACCGTCCATGCCGGGCATGCGGACGTCCATGAGGACGACGTCAGGAGCCAGCGCGGCGACCTGGTCCAGCGCCACCCGGCCGTCCGTGGCCTCGCCGACCACCTCCAGATCGGGCTCGGACTCGATCACCAGCCGGAACCCCATGCGCAGGAGCGCCTGGTCGTCCACGAGCACCACACGTGTCACGCCCGGCCTCCTTCGCCGTCGTCGCCTGCTGCGTACGGGAGCACGACGTGCACGCGCCACCCGCCACCCGGTCGGGGACCGGCGTCGACCCGACCGCCGAAGAAGCCGGCGCGCTCGCGCATGCCGAGGACGCCACGACCGGAGCCGCCGCCCGTGCCGGGGCGCGTGCCGCCGGCGTCGAGGATCTCGACCTCGACCGCCGACGGGCCGCTCCGCAGGGCGACCTCCGCGAGCGTCGTGCCGGGCGCGTGGCGCAGGACGTTGGTCAGCCCCTCGGTCACGATGCGCCCGACCGCGAGCCGCAGCGACGTGTCCGGCGGCAGCGGGGCGTCGAGGCCTGTCGCGGTCACGGGCACGCCGGCCGTGCGGAAGCGTTCGACGACGGTGGCCAGGTCGGTCTGCGCCGGCTCCAGCGGACGGTCCGCCGGGGTCGTGTCATCGACGTCCTCGGCGGGATCGAGGGCCCCGAGCACGCGCTGCATGTCGGACAGTGCGTCCCGGCCCGTCCGGGAGAGCTCGTGCAGCGCCTCCCGCGACCGGTCGGGCGCACGGTCGAGCGCGGCGCCCGCACCGTCGGAGAGGGCGACCATCACCGACACGCTGTGCGCGACGACGTCGTGCATCTCCCGCGCGATGCGGGTGCGTTCCGCCGCCCGAGCGAGCGCGGCGCTCTGGTCGCGCTCGCGGGCCATGGCCTCGTAGCGCGCCACGAGGTCCTGGTCGTGCAGACGCCGCGCCCGAGCGGCCGAGCCGAACGCCATGGCGAGCAGCAGGAGCACGAGCAGGAGAGCTGCCGACAAGAGCCGCCGACCGACGGAGAAGTCGGGCTGCGGCAAGCTGAAGTACGGCTCGTAGGTGCCGTCCGCGAGCAGCGGAGCCTGGTCCCTCCAGAGCAGGATCTCGGAGATTCCGACGTCCTGCCACCACCACGACACGGCGGTGACCGTGACGAACGCGGCCGTGGCCACGAGCCAGGCCGTCGCCGGCGGGCGGGTCGTCGTGAGGCTGAACATCGCGCACGCGAGGCACAGGCCGAGCACGCCGACCACGCCCGCCGCGAGGAGGGACAGCACGCTGAGGACGGTGAGCACCAGCGTGACGCCGAGGGGCCACGCCCGGCGGAACATCAGGAGCCCGGCGCCGAGGACCGCGCCGACGAACCACGTCACCGGGACCGTCCAGACGGTGGGCGAGTCCCGCGGGAACAGGCCCAGGGCGGTGGCCCCCTCGACCGTCGACAGGGCCAGGCCGCAGGTCACGGACCCGATCAGCAGGATCCCCAGCGCGACCGCCACGTCACCCACCCAGGGATGGGCGGTCAGCAGCCGCCCGAACGGGCCGCGGCGTCGCACCTGGGTCTCCGTCAGGGCCGTGGACATGGCACCTACTCTCCCACCGGTGGCGACGTCTCAGGCGACGTCGTGCCGCCGCAGCCGGTACCCGGCGGCGACGAGCAGGACGAGGGCCCACGCCCCGAGGACGAGCCCGGACACCCAGGGATCGAGGTGCAGGCCGAGGCTCGTCGCGTCGAGCTCCGCGATCCGGGCGTCGTCCTGCATCATGCGCGCGGCCGACGCGGGCAGGAGGGCGCGCGCCGTGTCCGCGGCCCGTCCCGGGTTGGTCGCGAGGAGCTGGTCCACGACGACGAGCAGCACGGCGACGCTCACGAGCGTGGCCATCGGCTGACGCACGAGCGCGCCGACGCAGAGACCGAGCAGCGCGACCCCCGTCAGGTAGAGCACGAAGCCCACCAGGACGCGGATCGTCTCCGGGTCCCCGAGGTCCGTGGTGAGGCCGAGCGCCGAGCGCTCTGCGGCGGTGGCCAGGAACGACGCGCCGAGCGCGGCGACCGCCGTGACGAGGGCGACCGCGGCGGTGACGAGGGCCTGGGCCGCGAGCACGGGCAGCCGGCGCGGGACGGCGGCGAACGTCGCCCGGAACGTCCCGGTGCTGTACTCGGAGGTCCCGGCCAGGACGCCCAGGACCAGCGTGCCGAGCTGGGCGGCGACGTAGCCCGACGTGATGAGCACGGCACCGGAGCGGTCGTCACCGGGCCGGGCGAACAGCCCCAGCGCGAACGCGAGCGCGGCCGCCGCGACGACGGTGCCCAGCGCTGTCCACAGGGTCGAGGGCAGCGAGGTGAGCTTGGTCCACTCCGCCGCGAGCACGCGCGGCCCGGTGACGCCGGGGCGGGGCGGGGCGGAGCGCGAAGCAGTCGTGAGCGTGCCGCTCGTCGGGGTGGTCACCGGTCACCTCACGTCGCGGGTGCGCAGGCGGACGGCGGCCACGACGAGCGGGACGAGGATCCAGCCGAGGAGGACGAGCCCGCCGCCCCAGGGCCCCAGGTCCGGTGCACCCTCGATCCCGCCCCTCCCCGGCGGCGCCATGAGCAACGAACCGGCACCCATGGGGAGGAAGGTGGTGATGGTGTTGACGAAGGCCGCCGAGGCGGGCGTGGTCGCGCCCGAGCCCGGGGTCATCGAGGTGCTGCTCGCGACCTCGGTCGTGAGCATGAGCAGCACGGGCAGCACGAGGACGAGGAAGATCGCGGTCACCATCGCCGGGATCGGGCGACGGAAGAGGGCCCCCAGCGCGAGGCCGAGCAGGGCCGTGCCGACGAGGAACAGGACGGTGCCGATCAGGACCTGCGGCGTGCCGTCGACCGTCAGGTCCACGGAGATCCCGCGCGAACCGGCGGCGGGCAGGATGCCGACCACGTCCGCCGCGACGGCCAGCACGGCGGTGAGGAGCGCGAACGCGCCCGTGACGACGAACTGCGCGGCGAGCACGGGCAGGCGGCGCGGGACCGCGGTGAAGGTGGACCGTGCCGTGCCGGTGCTGAACTCGCCGGTCCCGACGAGGATGCCGAGGACCAGGGGACCCACCTGAGCGAGCATGAGACCCGAGCCGAGCGACTCGAGCGGGTAGAACACCGGGTCCACCGAGGACGCGTTCGCCGCGAGGTAGGTGAGGAACCCGCTCACGACGACCGTGGCCACGGCGATCACGTACGTGGACCGCAGGCTCGTGAGCTTGGTCCACTCCGCGGCGAGGACGCGCGGGAAGGTCGCACCCCGGGTGCCACGACCGGCGGTCGACGGCGCGGTGCGGCCCGTGGGCAGGGGGAGGGTGGTGGCGTCGCTCATCGGGCACCCCCGGCGGGGGAGGCGTCCGTCGCGTCCGCGGCGCTGCGACCGCGGTACTGGACGGCCCCGGACGTGAGCCGCAGGTAGGCGTCCTCGAGCGACCCGCCCTCGGTGGTGTCGACGAGCTCCTGCACCGTCGCGTCGGCGAGCAGGCGGCCCTGGCCGATGATGACGACGCGGTCGGCGCACAGCGCGAGCTCGTGCATGAGGTGGGAGGAGAGGAAGACCGTCCGCCCCTCCGCGGCGAGGTCGCGCACCAGCTGGCGGACCCACATCACGCCGTCGGGGTCGAGCCCGTTGACCGGCTCGTCGAGGATCAGGGTCTCCGGGTCGCCCAGGAGCGCACCGGCGATCCCGAGGCGCTGCCCCATGCCGAGGGAGAACGTCCCGGCGCGGCGTCCCGCCACGGACTCGAGACCCGTCATGGCGATCACGTCGTCCACGCGGGACCGCGAGATGCCGTGCGTCCGGGCCTGCGCGAGCAGGTGGCGGAACGCGGTGCGCCCCGGGTGCACCGAGCGCGCGTCGAGCATGACGCCCACCGCGTGCAGCGGGGCGGGCAGGTCCGCGTACCGGCGGCCGTCCACCGTGGCGGTGCCCGACGTCGGGCGCTCCAGCCCCACGACCATCCGCATGGTCGTCGACTTCCCGGCACCGTTCGGGCCGAGGAAGCCCGTCACCGTTCCCGCGGGCGCCGTGAACGACAGCCCGTCCACCGCCTTCGTCGACCCGTAGCGCTTCGTCAGCGCCTCCACCTCGATCATGCGTGCTCCGTTCGTCGCGGGACGGCGCCCGGCTCGGCCCGTCCGTCGTCGACGATATGAAGGCGGGAGGGTGCGTCAGCACCTGCCTCCGGCCGAGATCGTGCGCGCGGCGGTCTCCTCCTCGAGGACGAGGCCGCCCCCCGACGGGTGGACGCGTCGGCCGCCGACCGGCGGTCTACGGCGCGAGCGCCCGCACCGCGTCGATCGTGTCCGCCTCGGCGACGGTCTTGTCGTCGCGGTAGCGCAGGACGCGGG
>CAZFUQ010000029.1:22101-24957 GCA_964521905.1 uncultured Cellulosimicrobium sp. | reverse complement strand
AGGGCGACGACCCCTCGATGACGCAGCCGCTCATGTACAACCTCATCGAGGCCAAGCGCTCGGTGCGCAAGCTGTACACCGAGAACCTCGTCGCGCGCGGCGACATCACGCTCGAAGAGGCCGAGCACGTCCTGCAGGACTACCAGGCCCAGCTCGAGCGCGTCTTCACCGAGACCAAGGAGGGCGGGTTCACGCCGTCCGCGGACCGCGAGCCGGTCGCCGGCCTCGAGCGCCCGGAGTCCCAGCTCGAGGACGCCGGGACCATGGTCGGCTGGAAGACGGCGATCGACCGGTCCGTCCTGGAGCGCGTCGGCCAGGTGCACGTCGACCCGCCCGTGGGCTTCACCGTCCACCCCAAGCTCGCGCAGCTCCTCGAGAAGCGCCGGCAGATGTCCGTCGACGGCGGCATCGACTGGGGCTTCGGCGAGCTCGCCGCGTTCGGCTCGCTCCTGGTGGAGGGCACGCCGGTGCGCCTCGCGGGCCAGGACTCGCGCCGCGGCACCTTCGTGCAGCGCCACGCGGTCCTGCACGACCGTGAGACGGGCGCCGAGTGGACGCCGCTGCTCTACCTGTCCGCGGACCAGGCGAAGTTCTGGGTCTACGACTCGTCGCTGTCGGAGTACGCCGCGCTCGGCTTCGAGTACGGCTACTCCGTCGAGCGCCCCGACGCGCTCGTCCTGTGGGAGGCGCAGTTCGGCGACTTCGTCAACGGCGCCCAGACGGTGATCGACGAGTTCATCTCGTCCGCCGAGCAGAAGTGGGGCCAGTACTCGTCGGTCGTCATGCTCCTCCCCCACGGGTACGAGGGCCAGGGGCCGGACCACTCGTCCGCGCGCATCGAGCGCTTCCTGCAGCTCGCGGCCGAGGACAACATCACCATCGCGCAGCCGTCGACCCCCGCGTCGTACTTCCACCTGCTGCGCCGCCAGGCGTACGACCGCCCGCGTCGTCCGCTCGTCGTCTTCACGCCGAAGCAGCTGCTGCGTCTCAAGGCCGCCGCCTCGAACGTCGAGGACTTCACGACCGGCACGTTCCGGCCCGTCATCGGGGACGCCGCGGCCGACCCGGCGAAGGTCGAGCGCGTGCTCCTGAGCACCGGCCGCGTCTACTACGACCTGCTCGCCGAGCGCACCAAGCGCGGCGACGACGGCGTGGCGCTCGTCCGCCTCGAGCAGCTCTACCCGCTCGACGTCGACGGCATCCGGGCCGAGCTCGCGAAGTACCCGGACGCCGAGGTCGTGTGGGTCCAGGACGAGCCGGAGAACCAGGGGGCGTGGTCGTTCATCCACATCAACCTCCCGGAGGACCTGCCGCGCGTGAGCGTCGTCTCCCGCCCGGCGTCCGCGTCGACCGCGGCCGGCACGGCCAAGAAGCACCAGGCGCAGCAGGCCGTCCTCCTCGAGCAGGCGTTCGCCCGCTGACGACCTGATCCCGAGGGCACCCTCGGGACGACGCCACGCACGAAGGGGCCCTCCTCGCGGAGGGCCCCTTCGTCGTCGTCCGCTTCCTCCGCTACCCGGCGTCGCCGAGCCGTCGCAGCTCGACCAGCGCGATCGTGCGCGTCGTCGAGCGCTGGTAGTCGCCGTAGCCCGGTGCCCGGCGCACGACCTCGTCCCAGAGGACGTCTCGGGCCGCCGCCGCCACGAGGGCTGCCGTCGCCCGGTAGGTCGTCCCGCCGACCTCCACCGTGGCCTCCGGGTGCGCGCGCAGGTTGTGCAGCCACGCCGGGTCCCGGTCGGAGCCGCCTGCGGACGCGACGACCAGCCGGCGCCCGCCGACGTCGAGGTAGCCCAGCGGGACGGTGCGGTGGCGCCCGGTCCGCGCACCCACCGTGGTGAGCAGCAGCAGGTCCGAGCCCGCGAGGAAGCCCCCGACCACGCCGGCGTTCGCGCGGAACTCCGCGACCACCCGGTCCTGGAAGGTCGTCGCTCCCACCGGATCGGCGGGACCAGGGGAAGCGGAAGAAGAGAAGTCTGCGGCGGGCGCAGAGAGGTCGTTCGAGCTCACGTCAGGATTCCTTGTCGCTGGTGCCGGCCGCACCCCCGAGGGGTCCGTAGCGCGCCCGGGACGGGGCGCGAGGAACCGCGGGCCGAGGCACGCCGGCGAAGGGAGAGATGTCAGCGTCGACGTCGATCGCCCTCGGCGGACGACGGCAGGCCCGGGGCATCGGTCACGCGGTCGGGCACCTGGCTCCTCGCCCGCCTCTCGCGGACACGCTGCATACGGCAGGGACACGAGCACCCGCGCCCATCCTGCCACCCCGAACCGTTCGGCCGCACCACGCGCCCACCAGGACGCACGCAGACGACCGTCGCTGCCCTCCCCGTCCCGGGCGCGACCCTGGACGTCCTGCGCTCGACCGACTACCAGCGGTCGTGGATCTTCGCCCGCAGGTGCTCGTCGTAGATCTCCCGGACGCCGGACGTGAACAGCGGTCCGAGCACGTCCGCATCCCCTGCCGCGGCGTTCGCGCGTGCCTGCTCGACGCTGCGCGCGCCGGGTATGACGGTGGAGACGCCGGGCTGCTGCCAGACCCACGCGATCGCGACCTGGGCGGGTGTGAGGTCCTGCCCGACGACGTCGTGCACGAGCGTGGAGAACTCGGCCGCGGCCTGGACGCCGGTCTCGAAGTCGACGCCGGAGAACGTCTCGCCCACGTCGAACGCGCTGCCGTCGCGGTTGAAGGTGCGGTGGTCGTCGGCTGCGAAGGTCGTGTCCTTCGTGTAGCGGCCGGACAGGAGGCCCGAGGCGAGCGGGACGCGCGCGACGACCCCGATCCCGGCGGCGGAGGCGGCGGGCAGGACCTTGTCGAGCGGCTTGAGCCGGAAGGCGTTGAGGATGATCTGCACGGTCGCG
>CAZFUQ010000029.1:0-22091 GCA_964521905.1 uncultured Cellulosimicrobium sp. | reverse complement strand
CGTCGTAGACCTCGTCGCGCGAGTACACGGCCGTGGGCGGGCAGTGCAGCTGGACGAGGTCGAGACGGTCGGTCCGCAGGTTGCGCCGCGACCGGTCGGTCCACTCGCGGAACTTCGCGAGCGTGTAGTTGTCCGGGTCCTGCGGCTCGCGGCGGCCCATCTTCGTCGCGACGGTGATCGAGTGCCCGGGGTTGTCGGCGAGGTAGGAGCCGATGATCTGCTCGCTGCGACCGTCGCCGTAGACGTCCGCGGTGTCGAAGAACGTCACCCCGGCCTCGGCGGAGGCGTCGAGGACGGCGCGCGCGTCGTCCTCGCTCACGTCGCCCCAGTCGGCGCCGAGCTGCCAGGTTCCCAGTCCGACGACCGAGACGAGCCGTCCCGTGCGTCCGAGCACCTGTCGTTCCATCGTTCCTCCTCGTGCGGCGTCGGGTGCGCAGGGGAGCACACCCGGGCACCGAGTCTGACGTCCCGGGGCGGATCGTGCACGCTCGGAGGGCCGGTACCGTATGTGAGCGTGAACACCGATGCCCCCTCCGGGACCCAGGTCCGCATCGCCCACGGCGAGCACGCAGCGACGATCACCGAGGTCGGAGCGGCCGTGCGCGAGTACACGGTCGGCGCCCGCCCCGTCTTCACGTCGTTCGCCGAGGACGAGGTCTCCCCGGCCTTCAACGGGGCCGTCCTGCTCCCCTGGCCCAACCGCCTGCGCGACGGCGAGTACACCGTCGACGGGACGACGTACCAGGTGCCGCTCTCCGAGCCCGCTCGCGGCACGGCGCTGCACGGCCTCGCGTGCTGGCAGCGCTGGGTCGTCGTCGAGCACGAGGACGCGCGCGCGACCCTCGAGCTGCACCTGCCGCCGTCGCCCGGGTACCCGTTCGACCTCGTCGCACGGGCGACGTACTCGCTCGACGACGCAGGCCTGCGCGTGCACGTGCGCACGACGAACGTCGGCGCCGCGACGGCGCCGTACGGCATCGGTTTCCACCCGTGGCTCTCGGCCGACGGCGCGGACCTCGACGAGTGCACGCTGCGCCTGGACGCCGCGACACGGGTCACCACCGACGACCGCCTCCTGCCCACGGGCACCGAGCCCGCGGCGGGCGACTACGACCTGCGCGAGCCGCGGCTCCTCGCGGGCGTCGACCTCGACGACGCGTACGTCGACGTGCTGCGCGACGCGGACGGCCTGTCCTGGATGCGGCTCGCGGCGCCGGACGGCCGCACCGCGGCGATCTGGATGGACGGCTCGATGGACACCTGGCAGGTGTGCACGGGAGACCACGTCGGCGACGTCGCGTTCCGCCGCTCCGGGGTCGCCGCGGAGCCGATGAGCTGCATCGCGGACGCGTTCCGGAGCGGCGACCGGCTCGTGCGGCTGGCGCCGGGTGCGTCGCACGAGGTCACGTGGGGCGCGACGCTGGTCTGACCACGCACCCGTCCTCGGGGGGCCGCGCGGGCTCGACACGCCGTCCCCACCGGGCCGGATCGACCCGCGGCGCCCGCGTCGGGGAGAATGGCGCCCGTGGAAGACGCGGTAAGTCGTGAGGTACGGATCTGCGTCGTCGGCGACGAGCTGAGCGCCGGCGTCGGCGACGCCAAGGCACTGGGGTGGGCGGGGCGGGTCGTGGCGCGCACGCGCTTCCCCCAGCCGGCCTACGTGTTCCCGCTCGCCATCCCCGGCGAGACGACCACGGCGCTGAGCCAGCGCTGGGAGACGGAGACCGCGCGGCGCTTCGCGACGGAGCCGGAGGTGGACAACCGGCTCGTCATCGGGCTCGGCCGGCACGACCTCGACGCGGGCCTGTCGGTCGCGCGCTCGCGACTCAACCTCGCCAACGTGCTCGACGTCGCGGAGTCGCACCGGCTGCCGACGTTCGTCGTCGGGCCGCCGCCCGGGCACCCGCAGGACGCCGAGCGGCTCGCGGAGCTGTCGAACGCGTTCTCGGACGTCGCGAACCGCCGACGCGTGCCGTACGTCGACACGTTCAGCCCGCTCGTCACGCACGAGCAGTGGCTCGCCGACCTCGCCCAGAGCGGCAACGGGTTCCCGGGCCAGGCCGGCTACGGGCTCATGGCGTGGCTCGTGCTGCACACCGGGTGGCACGCCTGGCTGGGTCTGCCCGACGACGCGGCCTGAGCCGGGAGGGTGGCGCGCCGCCCGCAGCCCGCGACCGGACGACGACGGCCCGCCGGCCGGGGATCGCTCCCGGGCCGGCGGGCCGTTCGCCACGTGGCCCTCGCGGGCCGCGACGGTCAGCCGCGCGAGACCGTCAGGTCGCCCGACACGGTGTTCGCGGACACGTACGCGCCGCCCGCGCCGGGCTGGTCGACGTGGTCGACGGACGTGGTGCGCTTCGCGCTGGAGTCGAGCCGGACGCCGTCGAGCACGGCCTTGCCCGTGACGCTCCGGGCCTTGAGGTTGACGGGCGAGCCCGTGCCGAGGCGCACGGCCACGTCGCCGGAGACCGTGCGCGCGTCGACGAGCGGGGTGCTCTCGCGCGCGACGACCTCGACACCGCTCGTCACGGTGTTCACGGACACGCGCCCGAGCGTCCCGTCGAGGGCGACGGCCCCGGACGCGGTGCTCACGTGCACGTCACCGACGTGCTCGCCGACGTCGACGGACCCGGTCGCCGTCTTGACCGACGCCGTGCCGGACACGCCCTGGACGCGCACGGCGCCCGCCGCCGTCGTGACGGACAGGTCGGCGTGCGTGCCGGTGACGGTCGCCGCGGCGCGGGCGGTCGTCAGGCGCACGGGCACGGACGCGGGGACCGTGATGCGCACGACGGCGCGGTCCTTGTCGCGCAGACCCTTCGCACGGTCGACGAGACCCTCGATGCCGGCGAAGTCGTAGCCGACGCGCAGCTCGCCGTCGTGCACGCTCACCTGGAGCGGGCGCTCGGACACCTCGCTCACGTCGAGGTGGGCCCCCGACCCGCGGCCGGGATCGGCCACGACGTCGACGGAGCCGTCCGTGAGCTGGACGACGACGCGACGCACGTCGGCGACGTCGACGGTCTGCGGGGCGGTGATGACCCAGGACTCGGTGCTCATGCGTATCTCCTCGTTCGCTTCGGGTACGGGTGCCGGTCGGGCCCCCGGTCGGTGCTGGTGGTTCGGGTGGTTCGGGTGGTTCGGGTGGTTCGGCGCTGCTCGGTCAGGACGGGCTCGGTCAGGGCAGGGTCGATCGCACGGCCTTGCGGGCGCTGTCGAGCACGGTGCGCAGCGTGTCGACCGTGAGCTCCGAGACGACGCTCGCGGCGTCCGCGCGGCGCAGGTCGGCGCGCACGTCGTCGCGGAAGCGCTGCAGGAGCGCCTCCGCCTCCATGCGCCACGCGTAGGACTCGCGCCGCCGAGGGTCGGGCTCGCCGTCCCGGGGCCGGGCGCGCGCCGTCTGCGCGGCGGCGGCGAGCTCGGCCCGCAGCCCTCGGAGCGAGCCCTGCACGTCGTCGCGCAGCGCTTGCGCACGCTGTCGCACGGTCTCCGCGATGCCGTGCTCGAGCTCGGCGACGTCGGCGCGGCGCGCCTCGATCTCCGCGCGGCCGGCGGGCGTGAGCTCGTACGTGGCCTTGCGGCCGTCCGCGCTGCGGTGCACGAGGCCCTCGTCCTCCAGCCGGGCCAGACGGGGGTAGATCGTCCCGGCGCTCGGCCGGTACGTCCCGCCGAAGCGCTCCGAGAGCTCGGTGATGAGCTCGTAGCCGTGCTTGGGCCCGGAGTCGAGCAGCGCCAGCAGGTAGAGCCGGAGCTGTCCGTGGGCGAAGACGGTCGCCATCAGCGGTCCTCGGGACCGTTCGCGGGCGCCGCGTCGCGTGCGCCGGGGCTGCCCCACACGGGCGAGCCGACGGCGTCGTCCTCCACCGGGACCGGGGCGTCCTCGGTCCCGTGCTCGGCGTCGGTGGTGCCGCGCAGGACGGTGACGTCCCCGGAGACGGCGGAGACACGCACGGGGAGGCCCTTCCCGTACCGCGCGGGCCGGGCGAACGACCCGACCGTCCCGCGCTGCTCGGCGCCGTCCACGAGGAGCCGGCCGCTCACGCAGCGGATCGCGTAGTCCATCGCGTCGGGGTCGGGGAGGCGGACGAGCACGTCCGCGGAGATCGCGTTCACCGCGACCTCGGTGGGCGTCGTGCGCGTGTCCACCGTGACGGACCCGGAGACGGAGTCGAGGTGCAACGAGCGCAGCGCACCCGTCGCGGTGAGGCTGCCGGACACGGAGTCCATCCGGACCGGGCCGTCGTGCTCGCTGGCCGAGACGTCGCCCGACACGGTGTCGACCCGCAGCTCGCCCCGGGTCCGGCTGGTCATGACGGAGCCCGAGACCGTCCCGAGCCGCACGTCCTGGCGCACGCCCGCGACGAGTGCCTCGCCCTGCACGGTCGCGACCTTGACGCGCGCCGTCACGGGGACCGCGACGTGCACGTCGGCGGCGTCCTTGCCGGTGTAGGTGCGGAAGCGCTCGAGGAACCCCTTCCACCCCGCGCCGAACGACCCGTACCCGACGTGGAGGACCGAGCCCTCGACACGGACCTCGAGCGGGCGCCCGGCCACCGAGTGCACCTCGAGACGCGCGTCCGGGCGCGCCGGGTCGTCGTGGGCGACGACGTCGATGCGTCCTCCGATGACGGTCGCGTCGAGCGTCGTCACGCGCTCGAGGTCGATGATCTGCGGACCCGTGACGGTCCAGCTCTCCTGCGTCATGCCCGTGCTCCCGTCCCTCGTCGACGCGGTGCCGTCCGGACGACGCCGGACCGTACTCGCGATATATCTCGATCTGGCGAACACGATATATCGCGTGCTCGAGCCTGGCAAGGGACCGGGTGTGGGACCATGGGAGGCGGACCGGACACGTCGAGAGCGACCGTTCCCGCCGAGAAGCCCGCCGGGAGCGGCAGCACTCCCCGACAACCACCAGGAGATCACCATGAGCAAGCGCGGACGCAAGCGTCGCAGCCGCAAGGGCAACGCCGCGAACCACGGCAAGCGCCCCAACGCCTGAGCCGACGCACCCCTGCGGGGATGCCGAGAGGGCCCGGACCGACGGCGTCGGTCCGGGCCCTCTCTCGTCGGTCGCCCGACCCGCCGACCCCCGCCGTCAGCGGTCCTTGAGTGCCACGAGCGTCCGGGGCCGCCACGCCGCGGCGGCGAGGACGAGCGGCGCGAGCGTCCCGACCGCGAGCGCCCCGCAGGCGAGCCCGAGCTCCATCGCCACCTCCTGCGGGACTCCGGACACCACGACCGACGAGACACCCCAGGCGACGCCCCACACCACGCCGACGACGAGGACCACCGCGCCCTCCGTCCACCGGACCAGCAGCGCCTCACCGGCCCGGACGCCGAGCGTGTCGTAGAGGGCAGCACGGCCACGACGCGTCCACCCGATGACGCACCAGAGCAGGCCGACGACCAGGCCCGCCGCGGCCCCGGCCCACCGCGTGGGCCGAAGCTCGTAGGCGGCGCCGGGGTCACCGGCTCCCGCCCCGGCCGGCAGTCGCTCCACGACCTGCACCTGACGTCCCGCTCCGTCGCCCAGCAGCGACGGGACGACCTCCACGAGCGCCCCGCGATACGGCGGTTCGACGCGCAGGAAGCAGCGCTGGGCCGGCCCGACGGCGGGTCGGAGCAGGAGGACACCCGTGCTCGCGGCCTCGTCGAGCACACCCGGGTCGACGACGCCCGCGACCGTCAGCACCCCTGTCGGCAGCGGCATCCCGTCGACCTCCCCGCCGGTGAGGGCGAGGCTCGCCCCACGGTCCCACGCCCACCGTCCCGCGAGCGTCGGAGCCACCCATGCGGTCCGCGCGGCCGCCTCCGGACCCGGGACGAGGTCGTCGAGGCCGCCACGGCCCCGGTCCGCGAGGAGTCCCTCGACCCCCGGGCTGACGGTGACGACCGTCTGGGAGACCTCGGGGCGCCCGACGAGCCCCGTCGCGAGGAGCCCGATGCTCACCGTGCCCGCGGCGCGCACCCCGGTCACGTCCGTGAGGCGTTCGCACGCCGCCGCGTCGACCGAGGACCCGTCCGGCGCGTAGGCGACGAGGAGGTCGCCCCCGTCCGCGAGGTAGGCGCTCTCGGCCGCGAGCACCTGCCCGGCCGCGCGCGCGTCGGTCCACACCGCGCCCGCGACCACCAGGGCGACGCAGCCCAGGACGGAGGCCATGAGCGTCGCGGCGTGCCGGACGTTCGCCACGCCCTCGAGCATCCACACCGAGGCGCGCGACGCACGCCTCTGCGTCCGGTCCCCCGCGACCTGTCGCCGGCGCCTCACGTCGGCACCACCCGCCCGTCCTCGATCCGCACCGTCGCGTCGCAGCGCTCCGCCACCTCCGGGTCGTGCGTGACCACCACGACGCCGGTCCGGTCCGCGCCGACGCGAAGGTCGAGCATCGCCGCGAGGATCTCGCGAGACGTCGCACGGTCGAGCTGTCCGGTGGGCTCGTCCGCGAGCAGGAACGGTCGCCCCGAGGCGATCGCCCGCGCGACGACGACACGCTGCAGCTCGCCCCCGGACAGTGAGCGCGCTGCCGTGCCGACACGATGTCCCAGGCCGACCTCGCCGAGGAGGTGCACCGCGAGCTCGCGCGCCTCGTGCCGTGCACGACCCCGGGCGAGCGCTCCCCACGCCACGTTCGCGGCCGCCGACCGCTCCGGGAGCACGTTGACGGTCTGCAGGACCCAGGCGCACGACGCGCGCAGGTGCACTCCTTCGACGGCGACGCGCACGCCGTCGTCACGCTCGAGCTCGACCTGCCCGCGCGACGGCCGCACGAGCCCGCCGAGCACCGACAGGAGGGTGGACTTCCCGGAGCCGGACGGCCCGAGCACCGCGACGCTCTCGCCCTGACCGACCTCGATCGTCGCGCCGTCGAGCACGGGGCGCTCGACCGCCGGGAACTCGACACGCACGTCCTGCGCTACGAGGCGCACGGCACGACCGGGTGGACCTCACCGGGGTTGACCAGGACGGAGTCGAGCGGCGTCCTCGGGTCGAGCTGCACGCTCGCCACGCCCCCACCGACCGGCTCGACGACGACCGGTTCGGCGTCCCGTGCGGCGTACACGCACGTCGCCCCGTCGCGCCCCTGCACGAGCGCCGACGCGGGGACGACGAGGACCGTGCGCTCCGTCGTGGACCGGACGGTCGCCTGCGCGGTGGTCGCCGGGGCGACGGCGGCCGCGAGCGCCCTGACCGCCTCGGCGTCGACGACGCGCGGCTCCTGCGGGTCGTAGGGAACGGTGGTCGTCCCCACCACGAGCTCGAACGGGCCGACGTCCTCGGCGGGGATCGGCGCGCCACCCTCGGACGGGTCGCCGACCGTGATCGCGACCGGGGCTGCCGGCCCGACGGCGACCGCCTGCCCGGGAGCGACCGCGTCACCCACCCGCACGGGCACGCCGGCGGTGACGAGGGGAGACGGTCCCACCCAGACGACGGTCGCGGGGTCGAACGCGCCGACGCCACGTCCGAGCCCCGCGTCGACGTTGAACGTCGCGACCGCCGTGCGCAGCCGGTCCCCGAACACCCCGTCGGGGACCCCGGAGAGGTGACCGGTCTCCGCCAGGTACTCCTGCAGGGCGCGCACGTCGTCACCACGGTCGCCCACTGACAGGGACCGCCAGAACGGCGCCTCTCCGACGAACGCGCGCACGGGCCGGTCGTCGAGCACGAGGACGACGTCGCCCTGGACCAGGACGGCGCCCGGAGCGGGCGCCCGCGTCACCAGCCCGGACGACTGGGAACGCACCTCGAGCCCTTCGGCCGTCTCGACCGTCACCGTGCGGGCGACAGCGAGCTCGATCTCCTCGAGCACCGGCGTGACGACGACGGCCTCGACCGGGCCTGCAGCGGCCGCACGGTTCGGCTGCGCGGCGACCACCGCCCACGCTCCGACCACCAGCACGGGCGTGAGCAGGAGTATCGCGAGCACGGCCCAGGGCGCGCTCGACCTGTCTCGTGGCGACGACGGCACGGGTTCCTCCCAACGAAGGAGCTGCAGTGATGCGCTTAATGCGCTGCGCACGCTACAGCATGATTCCCTTGACCGTCACCGGGTTATGCGCTTAAGTCCTGATGCGGGGGGCAGGGTGCCTCCGTTCGATCTCGAAGGAGAGAGCATGCGGAAGACGACGACATGGGCGAGCGCCCTCGCAGCGACAGCAGCACTGACGTTCGGAACGATCGTGGCGGCCCCGGCCGCCCAGGCCGTGCCGTGCAGCCAGGCCCGCGAGTCGGGCTGGGTCAACGGCAAGGCCCAGAGCTACACGCAGTCGATCACCTTCGGTTGCAGCACCCTCGGTGCCGCGCACACGTTCCGCGTCCCGAGCGGCGGCTCGACCGTCTACACGACCGCGTGGCGGTACTCGACCGGGCACGTCGCGTACTCGCCGACGTCAGCCAGCCCGTACACGCTCGTGAAGGCGCTCGGGACAGGCTGGTGACCCCTCGCGCCCGGGTGATCTCCGCTGCGCTCGCGGTGCTCGCCGCCGCGAGCGCAGCGGGGTGCGGTGCCACGGCGGAACCGGATCAGGGGGGCGGCTCGGCCGGAGCGATCGCCGCCGCCGAGGACCAGGGGGCAGATCCCCAGCAGGTCGAGGCCCTCGCCGACGGCACCGTCACCTACGAGGAGTACGAGGCGGCCTTCGGTCGCTACTTCGCGTGCGTCGAGGACGCGGGTTCCCGGGTCGAGGACCGGCAGGTCGTCACGCAGGAGGGGATCAAGCAGCTCCACTACGTGATCGCGACCCCGGACGGCGCCTCGACCGACCTCGCCACCGCGTGCTACGGCACGCACGTCCAGGCGATCGACATGTACTGGCAGACGGAGAACCCCGACCTCGTCGCCTACCGGGAGCGTCGCGCCACGGCGTTGCGCCCGGCGCTCGTCACGTGCCTGGACGACGCCGGCGTCGACCCGGGGGACGCGACGTACGAGGAGATGGTCGACGAGGTCCTGGGACGCGGTGTCGACGGACGCCCCGGAGCCGACTGCCTCGGCACGATCGGGCACGAGACCTGGGAAGGGTAGCCCTGCACCAGGACGAGAGGGGCCCGGACCGACGTCGTCGGTCCGGGCCCCTCCGGCGTTCCTGCGGCGCTCGGGCCGTTCAGCGGGTCTCGACGACCGTCGTCGTCGTGACCATGACCGTGAGCTGCGTGTGGATGCGCTCCCGGAGCCCGGCGGGCGCCTTCTCGTGGCACGAGCGACGCACGAGCTGCTTGACGAGCTCCTCGACGCTCAGCTCCGCGAGGCACGGCGAGCAGTGCGCCACGTGCGCGCGCATGCGCAGCTCGTCGTCGGCCGTCATCTCCGAGTCGAGGTACTCGTACAGGTGCGTGAGCGCGTGCTCGCACTCCGACTCGCCCGCGGTCGAGTGCGGGATCGGCGTCACCGACTCCTCGACGGGACCCCGCCCGCGGTTCCGGCTCTCTGACGTGCTCACGACTCACCTCCGGGGGTCTTGGCCCCCACCAGTCCTCGCTTCGCGGCGTAGTCCGCCAGCAGCTCGCGCAGCTGACGCCTGCCTCGGTGCAGGCGGGACATGACCGTACCGATCGGTGTCCCCATGATCTCCGCGATCTCCTTGTACGGGAAGCCCTCGACGTCCGCGTAGTACACGACCATGCGTCGGTCCTCGGGCAGCTCCTGCAGCGCGCGCTTCACGTCCGAGTCCGGCAGGCGGTCGAGCGCCTCGGCCTCTGCGGAGCGCAGACCCTGCGACGTGTGCGACGCGGCACGCGCGATCTGCCAGTCCTCGACGTCGTCCGTCTGGGCCTGCTGCGGCTCGCGCTGCTTCTTGCGGTACGTGTTGATGAAGGTGTTCGTGAGGATCCGGTAGAGCCACGCCTTGAGGTTCGTCCCCGGGCGGTACTGGTGGAACGCCGCGAACGCCTTCGCGAACGTCTCCTGCACCAGGTCCTCCGCGTCCGACGGGTTGCGCGTCATGCGCAGCGCCGCGGAGTAGAGCTGGTCGAGGTACTGCAGCGCGTCCTGCTCGAAGCGGGCGGCGCGCGCGGCGTCGCTCTCCGCCTCGGGCGCACGGTTCGTGTCGCCGCTCTCCTCGACGGGCACGGACGCGACCGGGTCCGGCGTCGCGGGCGACGCCTTCACAGGGTTGCCGGAGACGTCGCTCCCGGAGATTCGCTCTGTCATCAACAACGAGCCTAGTCCCCCGTTCGGGTGGGTGTTCGGTGAGGCGACCCGCGCGGCCGTCGGGCCGGACCACGCCGCGGCGAACGCGGCGTCCGACGCGGTCGCGGAGGACGGCGACGGCAGCACCGACGGCACGGGCGCGGAGGCGTCGATCACGGGGGTCACGAGTGGTAGAACCAGCGCGCCGCCGCACGCATTCCCGCCACCGTCCACCGGATGTGGCGAGCGCCCGTCCTCGCTACGGTGGCCGGCATGACGACCTCCGACATCCCGTCCCGCTTCCTCACCCTCCTGCGGGAGCAGGTCGGCCACGAGCTCGACGCGCACCAGCAGTACATCGCGATCGCCGTGTGGTTCGACTCCCACGACCTGCCGCAGCTCGCGGCGCACTTCTACCGCCAGTCGGTCGAGGAGCGCAACCACGCGATGATGATCGTCCAGTACCACCTCGACCGGGACCTGCCCGTCGAGATCCCCGGCTCCGGGCCGGTCCGCAACGACTTCTCGGACGTCGTCGAGCCGCTCCGGCTCGCGCTCGACCAGGAGAAGCAGGTCACGGGCCAGATCGAGGCCATCTTCCGCGCGGCGCGCGAGGAGGGGGACGCGCTCGGCGAGCAGTTCCTCCTGTGGTTCCTCAAGGAGCAGGTGGAGGAGGTCGCCTCCGCGACGACGCTCCTCACCGTCGCGCAGCGCGCGGGGGACAACCTGTTCGACCTCGAGAACTTCGTCGCGCGCGAGACGATCGGCGACGCCGGCGAGTCCGCCGACGCCCCCGAGGCCGCCGGCGGAGCGCTCTGACGTCCTGACGGGTCGCGGGTGGCGCGGCGCCCGCACGAAGGGCAGGCTGGGACCGTCCGGCTCACGAAGGAGATCCGATGCTGCTGCGTCACCTCGCGAGGCCCATGCTGGCCTCCTGGTTCGTCTACGACGGCGTCCAGGCCGCGCTCAAGCCCGCCGAGCACGTCCGGGCGGCGCGCAACGGCGTCGAGCTCGTCGAGAAGCGTGCCGGGGTCGACGTCCCCCTGAGCGACCGCCAGGTGGCGGCCCTGGTCCGGGCGCACGGAGCCGCGACCGCGGTCGCCGGCGTGTTCCTCGCCGTCGGGAAGGCCCCGCGCACGGCCGCCCTGACGCTCGCGGCCCTCACGGTGCCGCTCGCGGTCGTCAACCAGCCGTTCACCTCCGGCGAGGCGACACGCGCGGAGCGCACCCGCAAGTTCGTCGCGAACGTCGGCGCGATCGGGGCCGCGCTCATCGCGGGCGCCGACTACGAGGGCCGGCCCGGCGTGCAGTGGCGCCTGGAGAGGGCGCGGCACGACCTCGCGCTCGCCAAGCAGGCCAAGCAGGAGGCGGTCGTCGCGAGCGCGAAGAGTACGGCGAAAGACCTCTCGGGCTCGGCGCGCGGTGCCGCGAAGGAGGCCGGACGCTCGGCGCGGCGTGCGGCGAAGGCGGCCAGGAGCGCGGCGGAGCACGCCGCGGGCAGCGCGTCGGGCGCGGTGCACGACGCCGGCGCGGCCGTCCGCGCCAAGGTCGCCTGACGCCGTCGTGACGCGTCCGCCCGGCGGTACCGTCCGCCGTCGGGCCGGGCGGCTCCACTAACCTGGAGGCCATGACGACGACGCCCCCCACCGCTCCCGCCGCCCCGTCCCCCACCCCGACGGACGACGGCTGGGTCGCGCCCACGGCGGGCGGCCCGCTGGACGCGACGGTCGAGGTCCCGGGCTCGAAGTCGTTGACCAACCGGCTCCTGATCCTCGCCGCGCTCGCCGACGGCCCGGGCACGCTGCGCGGCGCGCTGCGCAGCCGCGACGCCGACCTCATGATCGGGGGCCTGCGCGCGCTGGGCGTCGAGATCGAGGAGGGCGGCTCGCCCAGCGAGCTGCGCGTCGTCCCCGGCCCGCTGCGCGGCCCGGCCGACGTCGACTGCGGCCTCGCCGGGACGGTCATGCGGTTCCTGCCGCCGGTCGCTGCCCTGGCCGACGGCACGGTGCGCTTCGACGGTGACGAGGAGGCGCGCGTGCGCCCGATGGGCCCGGTGCTCGCGGCGCTGCACGCGCTCGACGTGCCGGTCGAGGGCAGCGGCGAGCGTCTCCCGACGACGCTCCCGTTCACGATCCGCGGGCGCGGCCACGTGCGCGGCGGCTCGGTCGACGTCGACGCGTCCGCCTCGAGCCAGTTCGTCTCCGGCCTCCTGCTCGCCGCGGCGCGGTACGACCAGGGGCTGACCGTGCGGCACGTCGGCCACACGCTGCCGAGCCTGCCCCACATCGAGATGACGGTGGAGGTCCTGCGCGAGGTCGGGGTCGTCGTCGACGACTCGCGCCCCGCGATCTGGCGCGTCGAGCCCGGCCCGATCACGGCGCGCGACGTCCAGGTCGAGCCCGACCTGTCGAACGCCGCCCCGTTCCTCGCCGCCGCGCTCGTCGCGGGCGGGACCGTGCGGGTCACGGGCTGGCCGACGGCGACGACCCAGCCGGGCGCGCTGGTCCCCGAGCTGCTCGAGTCCCTGGGCGCGACGACCCACCTCGCGGACGGCGTCCTGTCCGTGACGGGCACGGGTGAGATCCGCGGCGTCGACGTCGACCTCCACGCTGCCGGCGAGCTCGCGCCGACCTTCGCCGCGCTCGCCACGCTCGCCGACTCCCCCACCCGGCTGCGCGGCATCGCGCACCTGCGCGGGCACGAGACCGACCGGCTCGCCGCGCTCGCGACCGAGATCACGCGGCTCGGCGGCCAGGCGGAGGAGACGCGCGACGGCCTCGTCATCACCCCGCGCCCGCTGCACGGCGGGCTGTTCCGGACCTACCACGACCACCGCATGGCGACGTCGGCCGCGGTGATCGGCCTGCGCGTGCCCGGCGTCGCGGTGCAGGACGTCGAGACGACCGCCAAGACGCTGCCGGGCTTCGCCGGCATGTGGGAGCGCATGCTCGGCGGCTCCACGAGGCCCACGGCCGGCCCCGGGACCGGGGCGGCGGCTCGCTGATGACCGGTCGCGTCCCCGACGAGTCCGACTTCCGCTCGCGCCCGGGCAAGCGCGGCAGCAGGCCGCGTACCAAGCAGCGACCCGAGCACGCCGACGCGGTGACCGGGTTCGTCACGGGCGTGGACCGGGGCCGCTACACGCTCCTCGTGGGCGGCGGCGGCGGGCGGGACGAGCACGTCGCGGCCGGCGAGGAGCGCACGATCGTCGCGATGAAGGCGCGCGACATCGGCCGCACGCGCGTCGTCTGCGGGGACCGGGTCGACCTCGTCGGGGACGTGAGCGGCGGCGACGGGACGCTCGCGCGCATCGTACGGATCCAGGAGCGCTCGTCGGTCCTGCGGCGCACGGCCGACGACACCGACCCGTACGAGCGGGTCGTCGTCGCGAACGCGGACCAGCTCGTGATCGTCACCGCGCTCGCGGACCCCGAGCCGCGCACGCGCATGATCGACCGCTGCGTCGTCGCCGCGTACGACGCCGGCATGGACGTCCTGCTGTGCCTCACCAAGGCGGACCTCGCCGACCCCGCTCCCCTGCGCGCGCTGTACGAGCCGCTCGGGGTGTCGGTCGTCGACACGCGGCGCGTGCCGGACGGGCTCGCCGTGGACGGCTGGGCGATCGAGCCGCTCGACGCGGTGCGCGACGCCCTGGCCGGCCGCACGTCGGTGTTCGTCGGGCACTCGGGCGTCGGCAAGTCGACGCTCGTCAACGCGCTCGTGCCCGACGCGCGGCGCGCGACCGGCGTCGTGAACGACGTCACCGGACGGGGTCGGCACACGTCGACGTCGGCGGTCGCGCTGCGCCTGCCCGGCGGTGGCTGGGTGATCGACACTCCGGGCGTGCGCTCGTTCGGCCTCGCGCACGTCCAGGTCGACCACCTGCTGCACGCGTTCGAGGACCTCGACGCCGTGGCCGCGGACTGCCCCCGCGGGTGCACCCACCTCGACGACGCCCCGGACTGCGCGCTCGACGACTGGGTCGAGGCGTCGCCCGACGACACGACCCGCGCCGCCCGCGCGGCCCGCCTCGAGTCGTTCCGCCGCGTGCTCGCGTCCCGCACCGGCGCGGCCTGAGCCCGACCCGCCCGTCGCCGTCGGGCACACCACGCACCCCGCCCCGCCGCGCCTACGCGCCGAGCGCTCGCGCCTACGCGCGTGCACCACGCGCACGGTCGAACGTCCGCGCGGTGCGCACGCGTAGGCGCGGCGCACCGCCTGACGTGCGTCGCGACGCTACGGTGTGAGCCATGACTCCCCCCTCGACGCGCGGCTACGACGACGACCTGCGCCTCGCCCACGTGATCGCCGACCAGGTCGACGCGCACACGATGTCCCGGTTCAAGGCGCTCGACCTGCACGTCGAGTCGAAGCCGGACTCGACGCCCGTGAGCGACGCCGACCGCACGGCCGAGGAGATCATCCGCGGCCAGCTCGGGCGCGCACGGGGACGCGACGCGATCGTCGGGGAGGAGTTCGGCGAGACGGGCCACGGCACGCGGCGCTGGATCATCGACCCGATCGACGGGACGAAGAACTTCGTACGCGGCGTCCCGGTGTGGGCGACGCTCATCGCGCTCGCCGACGGCGACGAGGTGGTCGTCGGGCTCGTCTCCGCACCGGCGCTCGGCCGGCGCTGGTGGGCCTCGAAGGGCACGGGCGCGTGGACGGGCAAGTCCCTCGCGGCGGCGTCCCGGCTGCAGGTCTCCGGGGTCTCCCGGTGGGACGACGCCTCGCTCGCGTACTCCTCGCTCACGGGCTGGGAGGAGCGAGGGAGGCTGGACCCGTTCCTCGACCTCATGCGGGGCGCGTGGCGCACGCGCGGGTACGGCGACTTCTGGTCGTACATGCTCGTCGCGGAGGGTGCCGTCGACGCCGCGGCCGAGCCCGAGCTCGAGCTCTACGACATGGCCGCGCTCGTCCCGATCGTCACCGAGGCCGGTGGGCGGTTCACGTCGCTCGACGGCGTCCACGGGCCCTGGGGCGGCAACGCCGTCGCGACCAACGGTCACCTGCACGACGAGGTGCTCGGCCGCCTCGGCTGAGCTCCCGTCCTCCGGCCCCGCTCAGGCGCGCGGGACGTCCGGGATCTCCGACCAGTCGTACCAGAGCAGGTCGCGCTCGGTGACGCGCTCGATCGCGTCGTCGAGCGCCGCGTCCGCGTCGGGGCCGTCACCGTCGGCGGCCGCGAGCACGGCCTCCACGTCGAGGGCCGCCTCGGGCTCGTCGACGTGCACGCACACGATCGCGACGTCGGGCACGGTGCGCACGACCTCGACCGCGCTCGGTGCGGGCGCGTCCTCCTCCGCGCCGCCGCGCGCCTCGACGACCTGCACCGCGGCGTCGGGCACCTCGAGCGTGACGACGAGGCGCTGACGCGGCGCGTCCGGTCGGGACGCGACGAGCGTGAGCGAGTCGTCCGCCGCCTCCAGGGCGGCCGCGTACTCGAGGCCCTCCGCGTCCTCCTCCGGCAGCGCGCGCGTGAGCGCGGTCGTCACCGCGTGCGCCCCGCGGGGGGCGACCGTCCAGAGTGCGGCGTCGGCGGTGAGCGTCACGGCGTCGAGCTCGTCGAGCGTCGCCGGAAGGTAGATGCGCATGGGTTCAGTGTGCCGCCTCGAGCACGTGCCCGTGCGCCGCACCACGCGGGGCGTGCGCCGGCGTCGCCTCGCGCACCTGCGCCGCGACCCGCGCGATCGCGCGCCGTGCCGCGCCGCCGGGCGCGACCTCCGCGAGCGCCCGTCCCTCCCGCAGGGCGACGTCGAAGGAGCGGTCCTCGGGGACGGCGTGCAGGTCCTCGACGCCCGCGTAGCGCGCCATCGCGTCCCGCACCGCCCGCTCGGGTCGAGGCCCGACGACGCTCGACCGCACCCGGTTCACGACGACGACGCGCACCGCGGCGGCCGCGACGCCCGACTCGGCGAGGTCGTCGAGCGCGCGCACGAGGCGCTGGAGGCCGACCGGGTCGCCGGTGCCGACGACGACCACCGCGTCGGCCGCGGCGAGCGCGCTGAGCGTCGCGTCGTTGCGCTGCGGCGCGCGCGTGTCGTAGGACAGGAGCTCGTCCCGCTCGATCGCGAACCCGCAGTCGACGACCGTCCAGTCCGCCACGGTCCGCGCGACGTCCCACACCGCGTCGAGGGACGCGCCCGGGAGCTCGGGCCAGCGCGCGGCCCGAGCCACGCCCGTGAGCACCTGCAGGCGCGGGAGCACGGTCGGCGCGAGCGCGACCAGACCGGCGGCGTCGAGCGCACCCTGCCCCGCGCTACGGACGGCGGCCGCGAGGCCCGGCGACTCGTCCAGCAGGCCGAGGTGCTGGGCGACGGTCCCGCCGTAGGTGTCCGCGTCGACGAGCAGGACGTCCGCCTCGGGACCCACGGGCGCCGCCGCCGGGACGTCGACCTCGGCGGTGCGCCGGTCGCGTCGCGAGGGGCGTGCGCGACGCCCTGCGGGCGCCGGACCCGCCAGCTCGGTCGCGAGGTTCAGCGCGAGGGTGGTCCGGCCCGGAGCGCCCGTCGGCCCCCACACGGCGACGAGCCGTCCGTCGCGCGGGGCCGGGCCGGGTGCCGTCGGGACCGCCGGCGCACCGTGCGCGGGGTCCGAGGGGTCGCCCTCGCCGGCCGCCCGCGCCGGGGCGACGACGCGGACGACGTCGCGCAGCTCGTCGGGCGGGCTCGCCAGGTCCACGACCGCGTCGGCACCGAACGCGCGCAGTCGCCCCTCCTCCCAGGTCCCGCTCGGCGCGAGCGCGACGACGCGCACGCCGTGCGCGTGCAGGTCCGCCACCACCTCGCGGTCGAGCGACGGCAGGTCGCACGAGACGACGGCGACCCGGCCCGCGCCCGCGGCCGCCGCGGCGAGCAGCTCGACGACGTCCGCGCACCGCCGCGTGACCTGCAGCCCCGGTGCGTCGAGCGTGGTGACGACCTCGGCCTCGCGCGCTCCACGGACCGCGCACAGCACCGTCGCGACCGTCGTGGCGCCGCTCATCAGGCGCCCCCGAGCGGGACGAGCGCGAGCGTGCCGTCCCCGGCGACCGCGGCGAGGACCGCGGGGAGGTCGTCGACCGCGACGAGCAGGTGGACCGTGACCGGCCCGCCCACGACCAGCGTGCCCTGCGCCTCGGCGACCTCGGCGACCGTCACGCCGCCGACGAGCAGCTCGGGCGCGGCGGCGCCGTCCGCGGTGGCGTCCTGCGGCGGGACGTACCAGAGGTCGACGGAGGCGCCCGCCACGATCCGGTCCGAGAGGCCGCTCGTCACCGGCACGGCGACCGCGCGGACCTCGAGGTCGTCCGCGGACCCCAGTGCGGCGGCCGGGACGAGCTCGCCCGCCGCGACCGTGCGCAGCACGACGGACGTGTCCGGGAGCCCGTCCTCGACGAGGAGGTACCGGTCCGTCTCCGCGCCGAGGCGCACCTCGACCGTGCGCAGGTCCGCCGTCGCCACGGTGCTGCCCGGCGTCAGCGCCGACCCGGCCGCGTAGACGGCGACCGTCCCGCTCGCGGTCGTCACCGCCCACGAGCCGAGGGCGACCGAGAGCGCGACGACCACGACTCCCACGAGGAGGCGCGGGTCCCGCCAGGTCGGCCGGCGCAGGCGCGCGGCGGGCGGCGGTGCGGGTGCCGTCCGCACGGGTCGTTCCACGGTCGTCGTCATCGGTCTCCCCCTGGTTGCTGGTTCCTGGCGCCGGGCGCGTGCCGCGGCTTCATGATCCTCGGTCGGCGCGTCCCGCGGGGCGGCCTGTGGACAGCGGGTCGGGCACCGGGCACGCGTGCCAGACTGGCGCCATGGCCCAGCGGTTCCTCACCCTCGCCGACGTCACGGACGAGCTCAACATCTCCGCCGCGCAGGCGTACGCCCTCGTCCGCTCCGGAGAGCTCCCGGCGATCCAGGTCGGCGGGCGCGGGCAGTGGCGCGTCGAGATCAGCGAGCTCGAGGCCTACATCCAGCGCATGTACGCGCAGACGCGGCAGCGCATCGAGGCCGGCGACTTCGAGGCCTGACCTCGCCCCGCGCGCTCCCTCGTGCACCCGCTCCCCCTGCCTCGCCCTCATCTCGGGACGAACCCCGCCTCCGTCTCGCTGACGCACAGGAGCGCCGACCACGGGACGGCACGCGTACCGTGCGTGGCACCCGGCGACATCTCCAGGTCCACGTGGTCCTTGCCGACGCGCGCGATCCACCCGGGGAACGCTCCGGCCGGTGTCCGCACCTGGACGGGTCGACGGTCGCGCATGAGCGCCCGCAGGACGTGACCGAGCCCGAGCCGGTCCGACCGCGCGGAGCGTGAGGGCTGCGCGTGGCGGCCCAGCCCCGCGACGGTGGCGATCGCGCCGGCCGGGACGAGGTGCTGACGACGGAGCTCGCCGACGAGCACCCACTCGCTCGCGGCGTCGCGCAGCTCCCCGGTGACGGCCGAGCCGTCGCGCAGCTCGAGGGTCACGGCGCCTGCCGTGCCGCGCAGTCGTTCGACGAGGGTGATGGTCGCGTGCTCGGCGCGCGTGAGGTCCGCGACCGCGGTCGCCCTGTCGCCGGCCTCGGCCGCGGCCAGCTGGGCCTCGAGGTCGTCGAAGAGCGCATCCCATCGCACCGGGACACCGTAGCGGGGGCCACCGGACGGGGGCGGCGAGGCGTCCACATCACGAGAACGTCCACAGGCCGAGCCAGGTCTGGACAGCGGGGTCCCACGCCGCTTAGATGGCTTTGTCAGCATCAAACTGCATCAAACGACATCAAGCCGCGGTCGCACGGCGCGACGGCAGGCAGGGGGCTCCACATGGAACGTCGCAGCGCCGCACCCGGCACCGCAGGAGGAACGGCCACGCTCCTCGTGCTCGTCGCGGTGATGGGAGGAGCCGTCGCCGCCCTCGCGCTCCGCGCCGGGCACCTCGTCGAACGGCTCCCCGCGACGCGCGTCGAGCCGTGGCTGGAGCTCCTGGCCGTGTCCGTCGGCCTCCTCGCCGCGGCGTGGGTCGCCCTGAGCGCGCTCGTCGGGATCCTCTGCGTCGCCGCGCGCGCAGCCGGCCGCTCGTGGACCGCCGGCGAGCGCCTCGTCCTGCACGTGGCCCCGCAGGTCGTCCGGCGGGCCGCGCGCGTGGGGGTCGGGGTCTCGGTCGGTGCCGGGCTCGTCCTCGGTGCGGGGACGGCCCAGGCCGCGGAGCCGCCGACGCCGGACGCCCCGCCCGTCGTCGCCGTCGACCTCGGGTGGCGCCCCACGGCGCCGGACGCGGTCGCCGACGCCGCCACCTCCTCCCCGTCGGACGACGGCACCGGCGTCCCGGAGCCGACGTCCGCACCCGCACCCGCCGACGTACCGGAGCCCGCACCGTCGCAAGCCCGCGCAGGCGACGGCACCGACCCCGCCGGGACGGCTCCCGGCGACGTGCCGGCCGCGTCGGCGGACCCGACCGGGACGACCCCGGCCGTCGAGGTGCCGCACGAGGCGACCGACACCACGCCGACCCCGCCCACCACGAGCGCGCCCGCCGGTGCGACCCAGCGCGACGCGGCGCTCACCGTGACGCGTGACGCCACCACGGGCACGGCGGACGAGGTCGTCGTCCTGCGGGGCGACACGCTGTGGTCCATCGCCTCCCGGCACCTGCCGCCGGGGTCCACCGACGCGCAGGTCGCGCAGGCGGTCCAGCGCTGGTTCGCCGCGAACGCGGGCGTCGTCGGCGGCGACCCCGACCTCATCCTCCCCGGCCAGGTGCTCCGCGCACCCACCGCCTGACGACCCGCGACCGACGAAGGAGCCCGACGATGACCGCTCCCCTGCGCACCTGCGCCGAGACCTCCACCGGGTCGGACCTCGCCGGCACGACGACCCTCCGGCGCACCGCGCCCGCCTCCGCACCGGTGCCCGTGCCCGCCGGGCGGACGACGTCCCCCACCGCGACCGAGAGCACCCCGCGCTCGACGAGCGTGCCCGCCGAGCCGACCGCTCGCCTCCTGCGGTGCGTCGGCGAGCGGATCGCCCCGGCGATCGACCTGCGCGACGGCGCCGCGAGGGCCCCGCAGCACGTCGTCCGGGGCCGGCCGCTCGCTCCCCCGACCACACCGGTGCCGCTCCCGGACCCGACCGCGCTGTGCTGCGCCGTCGTGCGCGCCGCGATCGAGGTCGTGCGCGGTGAGCGCACGGTAGGTCAGCTCGCCCGCTGGGTGTCGCCCGAGATCTACGACACCCTCGCCCGGCGAGCGCGGCTCGTGGTCGACGCCGGCGTCGCCGCCGATGCCTCGACGCGGCCCGTGACGATCCGGCGCGCGCGCCTCGTCCGGATCGGCGACGGCGTCGCGGAGGGAACCGTCGTCGTCGAGGACGGGGAGCGCGTGCGCGCCGCCGCCGCGCGGCTCGAGGCGCGCCGTGGGACGTGGCGGGTGGTCGCGCTCGAGATCGGCTGAGCCCTCGACGACCCGGGAACGCCTCGGGGTGTGCCGCGTGTGCGGCACACCCCGAGGCGTCTGTCAGGTCGCGGGCCGGTCGGGACCGGCCCGCGGATCACTCCTCGTTCTGCCCGTGGCAGACCTTGTACTTCTTGCCGGAGCCGCACGGGCACTGCGCGTTGCGCGGGGTGCCGGGGAACGTGCGCCCGTCGCTCTCGACCGCGCTCGCCTCCCCGTGCAGCGCGCGGCGCGAGCGACGACCGGCGTCGCCCGAGACGACGGACTGGCCGCTGCCGTCGTCGCTCGGAGCGCTGTAGGACAGCGGCACCTGACGGTCGGGGCCGTCGAGGCCCTTCGCGATGAGGGCGCCGGGCCGCTCACCGCTCGGGCCGCCGAAGGCCGCGGGCGCGACCACCGGGGCCGGTGCGGGCTCCACCTCGACGGGCGCGTCCTCGACCGGTGCGTCGGCCGTCGGCACGCCCTGCTCCGCCGACGCCTGCACGGCGGCGGCGGGGGCCGCCGTCGCACCGCCGAGCGCCTGGCCCGCGGCCGACTGCGCGGCCTGCGCCGCCGCGGCCGCAGAGATCCCCGGCGACTGGCCGGGGGTGGCGGCGCCCGGCTCGGCGACCTTGACCTCGAGGTTGAAGAGGTAGCCGACCGTCTCCTCCTTGATGGCCTCGGTCATCGCCTGGAAGAGCTGGAAGCCCTCGCGCTGGTACTCGACGAGCGGGTCGCGCTGCGCCATCGCGCGCAGGCCGATGCCCTCCTTGAGGTAGTCCATCTCGTAGAGGTGCTCGCGCCACTTGCGGTCCAGGACGGAGAGCGTCACGCGGCGCTCGAGCTGGCGCATGTTCGCCGAGCCGAGCTGCTCCTCGCGGTTCTGGTAGGCGATGCGCGCGTCGGAGAGGATCTCCTCGAGCAGGAGCTCCTGCGTCAGGCGCGTCGCCCCGCCTGCCTGCTCGACGACCTCGTCGACCTCGATCGAGATCGGGAAGACGGCCTTGAGCGCGGTCCACAGCCCGTCGAGGTCCCAGCTCTCCGGGTTGCCCTCGGCGGTGGCGCCCTCGACGTACGCGGTGACCACGTCGGTGAGGAAGTGCTGCACCTGCTCGTGCAGGTCCTCCCCCTCGAGCACGCGGCGGCGCTCGTCGTAGATGACGGTGCGCTGGCGCGACAGGACGTCGTCGTACTTGAGGACGTTCTTGCGGATCTCGAAGTTGCGGGACTCGACCTGGCCCTGCGCGCTCGCGATGCCGCGGGTGACCATCTTCGACTCGAGCGGGACGTCGTCGGGGAAACCCGCCCGGTTCATCATCGACTCGGCGAGGGTCGAGTTGAACAGGCGCATGAGGTCGTCCTGCATCGACAGGTAGAACCGGGACTCGCCCGGGTCGCCCTGACGTCCGGAACGACCGCGGAGCTGGTTGTCGATGCGGCGCGACTCGTGGCGCTCGGTGCCGAGCACGTAGAGACCGCCGAGCTCCCGGACCTCGTCGTGCTCCGCCGCGACCGCGGCCTTGGCCTTCTCGAGCGCGTCGGGCCAGGCGGCCTCGTACTCCTCCGGGTTCTCCGCGGC
>CAZFUQ010000028.1:3260-25332 GCA_964521905.1 uncultured Cellulosimicrobium sp. | reverse complement strand
CGCGCGCCCTCGCCCCCGCCGGACTCGACGACGTCGGGGTACAGGGTGCCCTGGACGAGGAACTTGACCTCGGTCCCGTGCTCGCCGGCCTCGGCGACGAGGTCGCGCGCCGCGTCCTCGAACACGCGGATGAACTCGCGCCCGATGATCTTGCGCTTGGTCTCCGGGTCGGAGTGACCCGCGAGCGCCGTGAGGAAACGCCGGCGCTCGTCCCGCACGACGAGACGCACCCCGGTCGCGGCGACGAAGTCGCGCTCGACCTGCTCGGCCTCGCCCGCCCGCAGCAGCCCGTGGTCGACGAACACGCACGTGAGCTGGTCCCCCACGGCCTTCTGCACGAGCGCCGCGGCGACCGACGAGTCGACGCCGCCCGAGAGCCCGCAGATGACGCGCGCGTCCCCGACCTGCGCGCGGATCGCCGCGACCTGGTCCGCGATGACGTTGTCGGGCGTCCAGTCCGGGGCGAGCCCGGCGCCGTCGTACAGGAAGTGCTCGAGCACGGTCTGGCCGTGCGCGGAGTGCTTGACCTCGGGGTGCCACTGCACGCCGAACAGGCGGCGCTCGCGGTCCTCGAACGCGGCGACCGGCGAGCCGGACGACGTCGCGAGGACCTCGAAGCCCTCGGGCGCGCGGTGCACGGCGTCGCCGTGGCTCATCCAGGTGGTCTGGTTCTCGGGGGTCTCGGCGAGCAGCACGCCGGCCGAGCAGACCTCGACCTCGGTGCCGCCGTACTCGCGCAGCCCCGTCTGGGCGACCTCGCCGCCGAGCGCCTTGGCCATCGCCTGGAAGCCGTAGCAGATGCCCATGACGGGCACGCCCGCGTCGAACAGCGCCGGGTCGACGAACGGGGCCCCCGTCGCGTAGACCGACGACGGCCCGCCGGACAGGATGATCGCCGCCGGGTCCTTGGCGAGCATCTGCTCGACCGTGAACGTGTGCGGCACGATCTCGGAGTACACGTTCGCCTCGCGCACACGGCGCGCGATGAGCTGGGCGTACTGCGCGCCGAAGTCGACGACGAGCACCGGCCGAGGCGTGGGGACGGGCGTGGCGGACGCTGGCGACGCGGGGGCGTCAGGGGCGGAGGTCACCCCCCGATCCTAGTGGCCCGACGACGGGACCCGGTCGGTCTTCGCGGGCGACGGCTCGACGCGCCACCGGGCCCGCTCAGTCCAGCGGCGTCCTCGACACGTCCCAGTAGTATCCCTGGCCCTGCGGGTGCGAGCCCGTCGACGGGTCCGAGCTGCCGGTGTCGTAGTAGCTCGGGCCCGACGTGTCCTTGGTGAGCATGCGGCACTTCGGCGCGGGCGAGACCGTCCGTGTGCTCCCGTCGACGTCGGTGTAGGTGAGGGACGACTCCTTGAGGTCCTTCTCCTGGTTCACCGTCTCCCACTTCTCCGACGCGAGCCGGAAGCCCAGGACGTCCACGGACACCTCGTTCGACTCCGACTCGTAGTCCCAGTCGTACTCGAGCTCGCGCGTCCCGCCGGACCGGGCGGCGTCGCGCAGGAGCTCGCTCGCCGACCCGACCTCCTCCTCCTCGCCGTCGTCGTACATCTCCGGGTCCCCGAAGACGTCGAGGTGCGGGTCGCGCTCGAGCGCGCCCTCCTCGTCACGGGGGAAGACGACGCCGACCGCCTGCTCGACCGCCTCGCGCTGCTCGGGCGTCAGGCTCGACATCGACACGACGCTCTCGACGACGGACTCCGTCCCGGTCCCGTCCGTCCTGGTGTTCTTGAACCCGAGGTTGAACACCTCGAACATCCCCATGTTCACGGTCACCGACGGGCCGACGCTCCCCTGGAAGTAGGCGAGCGTGGACGACGTCGTGCGGTACACGACCTGGTCGAGCGTGCCGTCGGCGTTGTACACGGCGGAGACCGACAGGCTCCCGGAGAAGGTCTTGCCCCCGCCCGGGTACCCCTTGGCCTTGGCGCCGTCCACGAGCTTCTTCAGCTTCGGGTCCATCGAGCCGCCGCTGCCCCCGCCCTTGCCGCCGAACGTCGAGCCCTTCTCGCCGAACTGGGTGAGCCAGTCGATCATCTTGGACGGCGTGCCCGACAGGAGCGCGAGGACCGTGAACCCCTTCTCGTCGCTCGTCGTCCAGGTGACCATCTTCTTGCCCGTGTCCCGGTAGTCCCGTTCCTCGATCGAGCCCTTGACCTTGAACTTCCCCTCGGCGTTGATACCCAGCTCCATGCCGTTGAACCCCTGGCCGAGCTCGGCACCGATGCTGAACTCCCGCTCCTCGGTCCGCGAGCCCGAGCTCTGGACGAGCTTGTGCGGCGGCTCCTGACCCCGGAGCTCCTCGAGATCGGCCATCGCCTCCCGCCACATCTTCTTCGGCACGAAGGCCGGGCCCTTGCCCTTCGAGGACTTGCCCGAGCAGTCGTTCCAGTAGCAGTTGTGGTAGTGGTCGAGCTTGGCGACCTTCTCGTCCGCCTTCTCGTACTCGCCGTACCAGTCGATCCAGCTCTGGGCGTCCTCCAGGTTGCGGAACTCGTAGGTCGTGTCGGTCTCGGCGCCGCTGACGACGTAGCCCCCGATCGTGAACTTCGCGCCCGTGTCCCCGACCTTGACCTTGGGCCCGAACTGGAGGCCGTGCCCCTTGCCCGAGCCGTTGAGCGCGTGCATGCGGATCGTGCCGTCGCCCATCTTCTCGAAGACGAAGCCGCGCGACTTCGACCACCGCCAGAACAGCACCTGGTACGACTCGTGCTTGCCCTGCGACTTCTGCCACACGACGCAGTCGCGCTCCATGCCGTTGAGCGTGGTGACCACGCAGTCGCGCAGCGCCGCCGCCCGGGACGCCTGCAGCGCGGGCCCGCTCCACTCCAGGTAGGCCTCCCACTCGGCCCTGCACTCCTGCGGCACCCAGTACACGGCGCACCCGACCTGCACCCGCGGCTCCGACGGCGGCTCGCCCGGGTCCGTCCCGTGCGACGCCGGTGTCGCGTCGCGGCAGTCCTCGGTGTCCGGGTCGTCGTCCGGGTCGCCCGTGGTCGTGCCCAGGACGCAGTCGCGCCAGGCGGCGAACCCGTCCTCCTCCGAGAGGTCCGTGCCCTGGTCCCACCCGGTCAGGGGCGGGCCGCACGAGTCCGGCGGCACGTAGGCGTGGCATCCGGTCCACAGGACGGGCCGGCCCTCGACGGTCCACACCGTCTCGTGCTCCTCGGCCTGCGCGACGACCGAGCCGTCGTCGGCGAGCTCGCAGTCCTGCTCCTTCGGGTGGCACGGCTCGTCCGCGTCGTACCCCGCGGCCGTCTCGCACAGCTCGTCGTAGTGCTCCGGGTCCACCATCCCCGTGTCGTCCGGGACGAGCGGCGGCGGGCCGTACCCCTCGAGACCGTCCTCGCCCTCGGCCACCACGAGCGGGTCCGGACCGCACTCGACGTCGCCGTCCGCGACGTCGTCCATGGTCGCCACCACGCACTCGAGCTTCCAGCCGATCCACCGGCCCACCGGCTCCGCGCTCAGCGCCACCGTCGTGACGATCGCCACCACCAGCAGCGCGGCCCCCACGACCTCGACCGCGCTCGCGCCACGCTCGCGCGACCCGTGCCCCCGTGCGCCGTTCGTCCGGATCATCCCGAAAGGCTAGGAGGCCTCCGTGGCCACGGGATGAACCGGTGGTGACGCCCGGACGGCGCGTGCCCGACCAGGTCAGGTCACGTGCCGAACACCGGCGTCTCGGACCTGTCGCGGTAGTACCCCTGGCCGTCCGGGTGCGAGCTCGTGACGGGGTCCGAGCCGGAGTCGTCGTAGTAGTCGTCGCCGGACGTGTCCTTCGTGGGGGCCTTGCACTTCGGCGCCGGGTCCACGGTGCGCGACTCGCCGTTCACGTCGACGTACTGCAACGACGAGCTCGTGAGGCCCTTCTCGGTCTCGATCTCGGTCCACTCCGACGACCAGAGCTTGATCGCGCCGATCTTCACCCCGCCCTTGCTGCCCTCCCGCTCCTCGTCGACGTCGTACTCGAGCGACCGCACGCCTCCCGCCGACCCGATCTCGTCGAGGATGTCGCCGGAGTACGTCCCCGACCAGTCCTTGCCGAAGTCGAGGGTCGCGTCACGGTCGAGGTTGCCGTCCTCGTCGCGGGGGAACAGGCCCTCCGCACTCGCCTGGAGCATCTTGCGGGCCTCGGGCGACAGCCCCTCCACCGGGATCGTGAGCTCCACGACGGCCTCGGTCCCCTCTGCGCCACCCCACGTCTTGTACCCGCCCGCGTTGAAGATCTCGAAGGGTCCGTAGCCGATCGAGACGTGACCGCCGGCCTCGGCGGACCACCTCTCGAGCGTCGTCGTCGTGGTGCGGAACTGGATGTGCTCGACCGTCCCGTCCGCGTTCCACAGGACGGAGATCGACGAGGAGCCGGTCTCCTCCCCCGCACCGCCGCCGGTGCCGAAGGGCTGCCCCTTCGACGACGGGACCCCGATGAACATGAGCATCACCTGCCCGCCGACCGCGCTGTTCATCGAGAACGTCGTGACGCGCTTGCCGGACTCCCGGAGGACCCGCTCCTCGACCACCGTCTCCGTCGAGAGGGACATGTTCCCGCCGACACCCCCGCCGCCCTCGTACTTGTCCTTCGTGCCCTTGCCGTCGGGGATCTTCCCGCCCCCGCCCTGCTTCCCGCCGAACCAGGCACCGACGTTGATCGTGGTCTTCTTGCTCGAGGACTCCGCCACGTGGATCACCTTGTGGCCCGGTTCCCTCGACCGCTGGTCCTCGAGCTCGTTCATCAGGGTGCTCCAGGTGCCGCCGGCCTTGTACCCCTTGCTCGACCCCGGGACGGACTGCCCGGGCATCGGCCCCTGGACCGGCGGCAGCGTCATGTTCTTCCCGACGTCGTCCTTGTCCGAGCAGTCGCCGTAGTAGCAGTCGTAGGTGGCGTCGAAGTCGGCGACGGCCTGGTCGGCCTTCTCGTACTCGACGTACCAGTCGACCCACTCCTGCGCGTCCTCGAGGTTGCGGAACTCGTAGGTCGTGTCCCCGCTCGCCCCGTGCGCGACCCAGGCGCCGAGGGACACGCCGCCCATGGCCTTGCCCTTGCCCGCGACGACCTCCAGGGAGATGCCGTTCCCCTTCCCCGAGCCGTGCAGGGCGTGCATGCGCACCGTGCCGTCACCCATCTTCTCGAACACGAACGCGCGCGACTTGGACCACTCCCAGAACAGGACCTGGTGGACCTCGTTCTTCGCCTCCGTCTTCTGCCACACCATGCAGTCGCGCTCCATGCCGTTGAGCGTCCGCTCCACGCAGTCCTTGAGCGCCGCCGCGCGCGCCTCCTGGGACGCCGGGCCGCTCCAGTCGCGGTAGGCGTCCCACTCGGCCTTGCACTGCTTGGGGACCCAGTACCGCGCGCACCCCACCTGGACGATCGGCTCGTCCGGGTCCAGCTCCGGCTCCACGCCCCAGGACCCGGGCGTGGCGTCCTGGCAGTCCTCGGTGTCCGGGTCCTCGTCGGGGTCGCCCCCGGTGGTCCTCGTCACGCACTCGACCCACTCCGCGAAGCCCTCCGCGTCGGACAGGTCCTCGCCCTGCTCCCACCCGCTCCGGGGCGCGCTGCACTCCGGCGGCGGCGTGTAGGCCTGGCAGCCGGTCCACAGCACGACCCTGCCGTCGACCGTCCAGACCGTCCCGAAGTCCGACGGCTCCCCCACGACCGAGCCGTCCTCGTCGTACTCGCAGCCCTCGTCCCGCGGGTGGCACGGTTCGTCGGCGTCGTACCCGTTCGACGTGTCGCACAGCTCGTCGTAGTCCTCGGGCGGCACCTTGCCCGTGTCCGGCGGCACGTTCTCGGGACCGTCCCCGCCGTCGTCCTCGTCGGCGGGGGGTTCGGTGGAGGGTTCGGGACCGCACTCGGCCGCGGCGCCGATCTCCGCGCCCTCGAGCCACACCTCGTCGGCGGACTCGACGACGCACTGCGCCTTCCACCCGATCCACCGGCCGATGGGCGCGGCGCTCAGGCTCACGGTGGTGACGATCGCCACCACGAGCAGCACCACGCCCACGACCTCGACCGCACCCGCGCCCCGCTCACGTCCCATGAGACGACCCTCGGGTGAACACCAGGTGACCTTCCAGGGGCCCTGGACCCCGTCCGGACCCGGTGCGGGCCCGGGCCCGCACCGGCTGCGGCCCGGGACCCCGGCCGTCAGGACACGAGGCCCACCCTCGACGTGTAGCGGTCGACGGTCGGGGTCACGAGCGCGGGGCCGTCCTGCGGGACGGACGTACGACAGCTGCGGCCGAGGCGCACCCCGATCTCCCCGTCGGACACGCACAGTCCTCCGGTGGGGCGCACGCGCGCCACCGCGACCGCGTGCGCCCGGGCGCCGTCCCCCTCGACGAGCGGCTCACGATGACGCACCTCGACGCGCACGAGCCAGCGCTCGAGGTCGAAGCGCACCTCGACGAGCTCCGCGCCGTTGGCCTCGGCGAACCGTTCGGCGGCCTCGGCCGCCGCCTCGAGGTCGGCGACGTCCTCGAGGGCCGTCCCGGCGAGCGCCCACACCGGTGCCGGCGTCGGCTCCTCCTCCTCGTCCGAGCCCTCGTCGTCCGAGCCCTCGTCGCCCGAGCCCTCGTCGTCCCCGGTGCCGCCGTCCACGGGCCGCGGTCCGGTCGGGCCCCGGGGTCCGGGCTCCGGGATCGGGTCGGCACCCCGGACCTCCTCGAAACGGCGCTCCACCGCGCCGTCGAGGACGTCGGCCGCCGCGAGCGCCGCGGCGTCCGCCGCGGTCACGGTGCTGCGCCGGTCGGAGAGCCCCGACCCGACGATCAGCACGAGGAGGCAGGCGAGCGCCACGAGCGCGAGCACCATGGGGATCGCCGCGACGTGGAGCGACCCGCGCTCCCGGTCCGTCGGCACGGCGCGGGGCGCGGGCACGCCCGACGGCACGGCCTCGCTCTGCCCGGCACGAGTCATCCGTCCTCCTCCTCGACGGGGACGTCCTCGACACGGAACCGACCGGGGGCGTCGAGCGTCACGACGTCGGTACCCGGGTCCGGCCAGTAGACGCTCACGGTGAGCACGTCACCGGGCTCCTGCGGACCGGCGACGAGGAGCTCGTCGCCGAGGACCCGTCGCGCACCGCCCCCGGTCTCGTAGTCCAGCGGGTACAGCCGCTCCGTCGCGCCGAGCAGGGTGAGCTCGTGCACGCCCACGTGGGTGCTCACGGCATCGAAGCCCCGAGCGGCCGACAGCCCGTGGCCGTGCTCGCCGAAGAGCGCGCTCACGGCGCCGCCGTGGCCGTCGCGCAGCTCGATCTCGAGCGTTCCCCGCAGCCCGACGGCGGTGCGCACCACGCTCACGGGCAGCACCCGGTAGGTGCCCGAGCCGTCGCCGGCCGCGACCTCGACAGGGCCTGCGCCGGTGGACGTCGGTGCGTCGGTGGGCGGCGGACCGCTCTCTCCCTCCGCCCCGGGCACCGTCGCGGGCGCTGCACCCGCCGCGGCGAACGAGATCTCGACACGACGGTTGGCCGCGCGGGCTGCGTCGTCGGTGCCGTCGACGACGGGCCGGGCCTCGCCGTACCCGGCCGCCTCGACGGCGTAGCCCGGGCCGAGGGCCGCGCGCAGCGCGTCGGCGACCGACGCGGCACGGCGTTCCGACAGCGCCAGGTTGTACTCGTCGGTGTCGACGTCGTCCGTGTGCCCCGCGACGACGACCGTGCCGCCGTCCCCGTCCGCGAGGATCGCGCGCCCGACGTCCTCGACGACGCCCGCGGCCCGCGGGTCGAGCGCGTGCTCGTCCGTCGCGAAGAGCACGTCGGCCGTGAGGGTGAGGGTGATGTCGTCCCCCTCGGCGGCGAGCGAGCGCCGCGCGTCGTGCGAGGCGGTGAACGCGCGCAGCCCGTGCGCGCGGCCTGCGTCCGTGGGGAGCCCGCCGAGCTCGAGGCGGGCGGCCTCGACGTCGCGCGCCGCGCCGTCGTCCCCCGCGGCATCGACGACCGGGACCGCGGCGACGACGCCGACGGCCGGGAGGACGACGTCCACCTCGTCGCCGGAGGGCGCGTCGTGCACCGTGCGCACGGTCACCTCCTCGCCCGGCTCGACGGTGAGCGCGCCGTCGGAGGCCCAGACGCCCTGGTCACGCACGACGGGGAGCACGGCGTGCGCCGTGCGGTCGACGAGGCGCACGCCCCGGGCGCCCTTGCGCTCGACGACGCTCTCCACGAGGAGGTAGCCCAGGTCGACCGGCTCGTCCGCGTCCGCGGGCAGCGTCACGTCGAGGGTCGTCACGGCGACGTCGCCGTCGACCGCCACCGGGTGCGCGACGACCGTGAGCGCGCTCGTGCCGTGACGGAACGTCGCGGTCGTCGGGGCGGGCGCCGGACCGGGGCCGCCCGCGGTCGCGGGCGGCCCCGGTGCGGGGGACGACGGCGCGGGGGACGACGACGGGTCCGCCGTGCACCCGGCCAGCAGGACGAGCGCGAGCAGCGCCGTCGTCACGCGGCGCACGGCTCCGGCCCCCGCACCCGCGCCGCGCCGGTCACTCGCTGCCGCCACCAGTCGAGCTGCCGGCCTCGCCGATCTTCTTGACCGCGTTGCTGAGCTGCGTGGCGATCGTGTCGCCGACCCCCGAGGCCTTGGCGACCACGGCGACGATGATCGCCACGACGACGATGATGATGCCGACGTACTCCACGGATCCCTGCCCCGCCTCGCCGCCGAAGCGGTCGCGGAGCGCGTGGATCGTCGTCGTGGTCCATGCTGCGAGCCTGTCCATCGTCCTGCCTGCCTTCCTCACCTCGGGCGACGCCCTGCGCGGCGCCACCTCCACGGACGACGCTAGGGACGGGCAGGGCCCGGACGGCAGGGCACCGGTGCCCCGGCCGGGCCCCTCCCGGGCCCGGTACCTCCCGGGCCCAGGGTCCCGGGCCCGGCCTCACGGCGCACCGTCCCGGGCCTCGAGCCAGCGCACGATGGCCTCGCCCCGGGACGACACCTCGAGCTTGGCGAAGACCGCGTTCACGTAGTTCTTCACGGTCTTCTCGGTGACGACCAGGCGGCGTGAGATCTCCCGGTTCGTCAGGCCCTGCGCCATGGCCGCCATCACCTCGCCCTCACGATCGGTGAGGCGCCGTCGCAGGCGCCGGCCCGCTTCTCGGTCCGATCGCCCGGTCGCCTCGCCCGGAGGCGCTCCCGGACCACCGGTCGGGGCCCCGCCGGGGCCCCAGGGCACCGGCATCCCCGCGACGACGGTCCCACCGGACACGCAGGTGCGCAGCGCCCCGACGATGCCGCGGGGGCCCATCGCCCCGTGCACGACGTACCCGCTCGCCCCGCGAGCCAGCGCCGTGCTCAGCGAACCGGGGTCGTCGGTGTGGGTGAGCATGAGCACCCTCGCGTGCTCGACGAGGTCCGGCAGCACGTCGAGGCCGTTGCTGTCCGCGAGGCGCACGTCGAGGAGCACCGCCTCGACGCCACCGCGCCGCACGATCTCCACGGCCTCGGCAGGGTCGTCGGTGTCGAGCACCACGGCGACGTCGTCGCTGCTCTCCAGCGCGGCCCGCACCCCGAGCCGGATGATGGCGTTGTCGTCGACCACGAGGACCGAGATCGGTTCGTCCTGCGCGCACGCGCTACCCATCGAGCGTCCTCTCCCTCGTCCGTCCGCCGGTCCCGGCGCGGAGACCTGTCGACCCACCGGGCGGGACCGCCCGGTGCGGCAGCTCGACGCGTGCCAGCGTCCCCGCGCCCGGCTCCGACGCCCACCTCGCGGTGCCGCCCATCCCCGTGACCCGCTCGACGAGACCCTGGATCCCGAAGTGGCCGGGCCCCGCCGGGGGCACCTGCCCGGGCCCGCAGGCCTCGGGGAGCCCGCGACCGTCGTCGTGCACGAGGAGCAGCAGGGTGCGCCCGCCCCCCGGCGCCCCGTCCCCACCGACCAGCACGCGCACGTGCGACGCGCGGGCGTGCCGCCGCACGTTCTCCAGCAGCTCCCGCAGCACCACGGTCACGGCGGCGCGCCGGGTGGCGTCCACCTCGTCGTAGCGGTCGTCGAGGTCCGCGTGCACGGGGACGCGCGCCCGGGCGGACCAGCCCTCGAGCCAGGCCGCCAGCTCCCGACGGGCCAGGGGCTCGACGACCTCGCGCCCCGAGCGCAACGCACGCAGCGCCGCCCGCGTGTCCGTGTGCGCGCTCTCGCTCGCCTGCCCGAGCAGGCGCGCGACCTCACGTGCCCGCGGGTCGGCGCCGTCGCGCTCGAGCAGGTCGTCGAGCGTGGCGACGAGGAGCCGGATGCCCGCGATCTCGCCCGCGACGGTGTCGTGCAGGTCGCGCGCCGTACGCAGCCGGTGGTCGACGACGGCACGTCGTACGCGCGCCCCGGCCAGCTCCTCCTGCGCACGCGCGAGGGTGGCCAGGCCGCGCCCGAGCGTCGCGCCCGCCCACGCCATGGCGACGAGGGAGACGACCGTCGCGCCGGCGAGGACGAGGCCGGCGGTGTCGCCGCCGTCGCGCACCCACGTCAGCGAGACGATCGCGAGCGCCGCGGCGACGAGCAGCGCCGGGCGCAGCCCCGTGGCCAGGCCCCACAGGGCGACGGTCGCGGCGTCGTAGGCGAAGACCGGCGCCGAGCCCACGAGGACCGCCGTGACGACGGCGGCGGCCAGGACGTCGGCGACCTGCACGACGGCCGAGCGCGCGTAGAACCCGCCACGGCGCGGCCACGTGACCGCGGGCACGAACGAGAACGGCGCGACGCCGACGCCCGCGACGAGCGCGAGGACCTCGCCCTGGGCCGCGGCCGGGGCGAGCGAGAGGAGCAGCACCGCGAGCCGGAGCTGGCACAGCAGTCGTGCGACCCCCGCGGTGGTGCGCTCCCAGGCGAGCTCCTCGGGCACCCTCGCCACCCCCTAGAGCAGGCCGGCGAACAGGTCGGCGTTGCCGAGCAGCACGGCCGCGACGAGCAGGACGAGCGCGCCGGGCACGATCGTCACGGTCACGGCGAGCGAGACCTTGGGCCCCGCCTTGGCCGCCTGCTGGCGGACCTTCTGCGCGTGCTCGCGACGCACGTCGGCCGCGATGTCCGTGAGCGCGTCGGACATCGGGACGCCGAGCTCCTCGGCCTGCAGGAGCGCGGTGACGAAGTTGCCGAAGGCCTCCGAGCGGGTGCGGTCGCGCAGCTCGGCGAACACCCGCCGGCGCGGCACGCCGAGGGACATCTCGCGCAGCGCCGCCCGGATCTCGTCCGCCAGCGGGCCGTCGGAGAACTCGCACACGCGCTCGAGCGAGGCACGGAACCCCAGGCCCGCACGGACCGTGACGCCGAGGACGTCGAGGAAGTCCGGCAGCTCCGCGTCGATCGCGTGCTGGCGCTGCGACCCCGCGACCCACAACCACAGCGGCATCCACGCGCACAGCAGCGCGGCCAGGGCGGCCCCCAGGAACGGCGAGCCGAGGTACCACAGCGACACGAGGCACAGCGCGCCGAGCACGACGAAGCCTGCCTGGCGGCGCACGAACACCGTCGGCGTGATCGCGTCCGGCCGGCCCGCCCGGCGGATCGCCGCGTCGAGCCCGGCCAGCCGGCGAGCGCCCAGCGCCCGGGTCAGCGGCCCCACGAACCGGGCGCCGAGCACGTCGAGGAGCCCGTGCGACCGGCCCGTCCGCCCCGCGCCCGGGCTGCCCTCCGCCCGGGCGTCCTCCGCGTGCTCGAGCCCCGTCGTCGTGAGCTGGTGCACCGCGAGCGCGGCGACCACCACGAGCAGCGCAGCCGCGAACGCGATGAGCGGGGCGCTCACAGCGCGACCTTCGACAGGCGCCGCACCAGCACGTACCCCAGGGCGAACAGCGTGCCCGCGACGGCGAGCGCGAGCCGACCTGCCCCGGTGCCGACCATCGCGTCGAGCGCGCCCGGCGAGAGCCCGTTGACGAGGACGACCGCGACCACCGCGATGACGATGACCACGTACCCGGAGAACGTCGCCCCCACGGTCGCGGTGCGGATCTCGCGCCGCAGCTGGCGCCGTTCGTCGAGCGTCGCGGAGATGGTGCTCAGCGCGGTCACGAGCGCCCCGCCCGCCCGGTTCTGGATGACGAGCGTCTGCGTGAGGACGCCGATCTCGCGGGACGGCAGGCGCTCGCGGAGCCGCTCCAGCGCTGCGCCGACCCCGTGCCCGACGCCCAGCTCCGCACAGACCTGCGCGAGCTCGGAGGCGGCGGGCTCGTCGACCTCCTGCGCGGCGATCCGGAGCGCGCGCGGCAGACCGAGACCGGCGTGCGTCGCGTTCGCGAGCACGCGCGCCACCTCGGGGAGCTGGGCGATGACGCGCTCGACGCGCTGCTGACGCCGGTGGTCGAGCCACCGTGCGACGCTCGCGACGACCGCCAGCCCGACGACGACCCCGCCGACCCGGCCCAGGAGCGGCGACGAGGCGAGCGCCGCGAGGACGGTGGCCACGGCGACGGCGAGCACGACGGCGGACGGCGACCAGCCCGGGTAGCCCGCACCGGCCAGCAACGCCCCCAGGCGCGTCCCCGCGCGGGTCCGCGCGAACCGGGTGTCCAGGCCGCGCCACCGGTCCCGGCGCACGACCGCCGACGGCCCGACGGCGTCGACCAGCGCTCCGCGGCGCTCCGCCGTCGACTGCCGGTAGCCGACGGTCACCACCAGGAGGACGCACGCGAGCGCCGACAGCGCGAGCACCGACGCCGCCGTCATGCGGCACCGTCCGCGACGTCGACCACGGGCTCGCCCGCGAGCGCGAGCCGGGCCCGCAGCTCGTCGGGCACGGTCAGGTGGACGAACCGGCCGGTGACGACCCGGTCCGGCCCCATCGGGTCCGCCGCGAACCGGACCACGGGGACCGTCGCGTACTCCGCACGCCCCTGCGAGGCGACCCACGCGACCTCCGCGACGCGGCGCGCACCGTCGACGGACCGGCTCAGGTGCACCACGAGGTCGACCGCCCCGTTGATCTGGTCGCGCAGCGTCGCGACCGGCAGGTCGAGCTCGCTCATCGTCGCGAGCGTCTCCAGCCGCCGCAGCGCGTCGGCCGCGGTGTTGGCGTGCACCGTCGCGATGGAGCCCTCGTGCCCCGTGTTCATCGCCTGCAGCATGTCGAGCGTCTCGCCGCCGCGGACCTCGCCGACGACGATCCGGTCGGGCCGCATCCGCAGCGCGTTGCGCACGAGGTCGCGGATCGTGACCTCGCCGCGGCCCTCGATGTTCGGAGGCCGGGACTCCAGGCGCACGACGTGCGGCTGCTGCAGCGAGAGCTCGGCGGCGTCCTCGACGGTGACGATGCGCTCGTCGTCCGGGATGGCCCCGGACAGCGCGTTGAGGAACGTCGTCTTGCCCGTGCCCGTCCCGCCGGACACGACGACGTTCAGCCGCGCGCGCACGCACGCGGTGAGCAGCCGCGCGGTGACGGCGTCCAGGCTGTGCCGGGCGACGAGCTCGGGCAGCCGGAACGGTCGCGGGAAGCGGCGGATCGTCAGGCTCGCGCCGTCGATCGCGAGCGGCGGCACGACGACGTTCACGCGCTCGCCCGTGGGCAGGCGTGCGTCGACCATCGGGGACGACTCGTCCACGCGCCGGTTCACGCTCGACACGATGCGGTCGATCGTCTGCAGGAGCTGCTCCTCCGACGCGAAGCGCACGTCGAGCCGCTCGAGGCGCCCGCGCCGCTCGACGTACACCTCGGACGGCCCGTTGACCATGATCTCCGTGATGCTCTCGTCGGCGAGCAGCGGCTCGAGCACCCCGAGCCCCAGCACCTCGTCGACGATGCGTCGCACGAGCGTCGAGCGCTCGCGCGGGGACACCACGGGCCCCTCGGCGACGAGCACCGACAGCAGGACGCGCTCGAGGCGTGCCCGGCGCTGCACCGCGGGGAGCCGTGAGACCTCCTCGACGTCGATCTCCTCGAGCAGCCGCGCGCGGTAGCGGGCGACCAGGTCGGGCTCCTCCGGCGCCGTCGCGCGCGCACCGCCGTCGGCCAGGCGGTCGCGCAGGCTCATGCGCCCATCCTCGGGAAGGTCGCCGAGCGCTCGACGACGAGCCCGTCGACGGTCACGGACGGGCCGAGCACCGGCAGCCGCACGGCGACCTCGACCTCGACGTCGTCGCGACCTCGCTCGACGACGTACCGCTCGACCCGGACCCAGCCGGGCAGGCGGGCGTCGAGCGCGACCCGTCCGTCGCCTCCCACGGACGCGACGCGTGCCGCGTCGCGCACGGCGGCCTGGGTGGTGGAGTAGACCTGGGCGACGAACACCCCCTGCACGCACAGGACCGTCGCGAGCACGACGAGCGCGACGACGCCCACGAGCTCGACCGCGACCTGTCCCCTCTCGGGCGCCCTCATGACGGCTCCTCGAAGACCTCGGCCCGTGCGTCCGCGCTGAGGCGGACGCCGGGGATCACCGTCGGCGAGTCGAGCGTGACCACGACCTCGTCGCCGACGAGCTCGACCTCGACGTCCCGGTCCCACGGCGGCGGGACCCGTTCCGCGACGAGCCGCTCGATGCGGGCGCGCTCCTCGTGGTCGTCCGCGGCGGGCATCCCGACGATCCCGACGTGGCGCGACCCCTCGTCCGCGGCGCCACGGGCGACGACCAGCCCGCCCGCCCACATCACGGCCTGCGCGCAGAGGAGGAACACCGTGAGCCCCAGGAGCACGACGACCGGCAGCTCCACCGCGGCCTGGCCCGACTCGCGGCCCGTCACGACCGCTCCCTCGGCCGACGCCTCGTCCGGTCCCGCGGCCGAGGCGTCGTCCCGTCCCCGGTCGGGCTCCTCGGCCGGCGGCCCCGACGGGGCGGCCCTCGTGCCGGCCGGCTCGCTCCCGCCCTCGGGACGGTCCGGCGCGGCGCGTGCCGAGCGCCTCGCGGCACCGCGGTGCCGCCGGGCGCGCGCCCCGCGCCGGTCCGCCCGTCCCGGACGGCGGCGCCGTGCGACGTCCGCCTCCTCGACGGCCGCACCGGGCCGGGGCTCCGCGTCGGCGGGGTCGCGCACGACCGCGAGCGCCGCGGACGCGACCGCGACGTGCACCGCCGTACGCGCCGTGACGAGCTCGACGGCGTTGACGGCCGTCTCGAACGGGGTGCCGCCGTCGGGCACGACGGCCGTCACCGGGCACCCGAGCACGCGCTGGACCACCTGGGGGGTGACCTCGTCGCTCCGGGTGCGCCGGTTCACGACGATCGCCACGTCCGTGCGCTTGCGCACGGCGAGGCGCTCCCACTGGTCGAGGGTGCGGCGGGCGGCGCGCAGCGCGGGCAGGTCCGGGGTCAGGACGAGCACCACCCGGTCCGCGTGCTCGAGGACCGCGGCGCGGGGCTCGTCCAGCCCGGTGCCGACGTCGACCACGGCGAGGTCGGCCTCGTACCGGAGCGCGTGCACGACGGCGCGCGCCGCCTCGGGCGACATGGCCTCGCCGTGCTCGCCCTCCTCGGGCGCCGGCACGAGGCGCAGGCCGCCGGGCACGGGGTACGTCGTCTCGCGCAGGACGCGGCCGGACACCTCGTCGCCCAGCGGCGCGAGGTCCACGACGGACTTGCGCGTCGTCGCGCCGAGGTAGCCGGCGAGGTCGCCCGCGGCGAGGTCGAAGTCGACCACCGTGACGACCCCGGTCCCCCGGCGCGCGAGAGCGAGCAGCAGGGTGACGACGCTCGCGCCGACCCCGCCCTTCGCCCCGGCGACGGCCACGACGCGGCCGCGGTGCCCGACGTGCTCGGCACCGCCCACGGCGTTGGTCGCCGCGGCGGTCCACGCGGCGACGGACTCGAGGCGCGAGACGAGCTCGTCGAGGGGCGCGGTGCGCGCCACCACCGAACGTGCCCCGACGTCCATCGCGGCGACGAGCTCGTCCGGCCCCGCCTCCTCGACCAGCATGACGAGACCGAGCAGCGGCATCATCACGCCGAGCTGGCGCGCGAGCGCGTGCCCCTGGCCGTCGCGCACCTTCTCGTCCACGAGCACCACGCCGACGTCGCCGGCCCGGGCCACGACGTCCGCGACCTCGTCCGCGTCCTCCGTGACGCGCACCAGCTCGACGCCGCCGCTCTCCAGCAGCAGGTTCTGGATTCGCTCGCGGACCGTGGGGTCCGCCGTGACCAGGACCGTCCTGACGCTCATCCCTGCTCCCCCGTCGCCGTGTAGACCCACTGGTCCTCGGAGATCTCGCTCGTGTCCCCCGCACCGCGCAGCGCGAGGCGCAGCTTGACGGAGAAGCTCTCGACGAACGCGACCTTGAGGGCGTCGTTCGTGGTGAGGGCGAAGGTCACGGGCACGCCGCGCCCGGTGTCGAACCCGAGTCCCTGCTCGTCCTCGTCGTCCACCGCGCGGGCGACCCCCACGTCGATGACCTGAGCGTTCGAGACCCACACCCGTGAGCTCGCCGGGTCGGTGTCCGTGCCCCCGACCGTCGCGATGATGTCGACCCGGTCGCCGGGCCCGACCTTGCCCGCGACCCCGGTCTCCGCGTCGACCATGACGGCGATCTCCCGGTACCCCGGCTCGAGGGCGGGCGGGTCGACCATCATGCCCCGCTGCACGGTCGTGCCCGCCTCGAAGGTCGAGCTCGCGACCTTGCCGACGACGTCGCCCTCGTCGTCCCCGAGGAGCGTCGAGCCGGAGACCCACCGCTCGGGCACCTCGACGGTCGCGAGCATGTCCTCGGTGACGGTCTCGTAGGCGCCGACGTCACGGGTCAGGCGCAGCACCTGGACCGACGGCCCGACCCTCGATCCGACGTCGTCGACGTAGGTCAGGATGCCGAGGAACACGGCGACGGCGGCGATGCTCGTCAGGACGACGAGCACGAGCCCGCGTCGCTGTCGGGGATTCACAGGCGCACTCCTTCGGTGGCAGGGTTCGGCGCGCTCCGGGCCACGGCCCGGGCGTCGTCGCGCTCGACGGCGCAGAACGGGCACGCGTCGTCGACCGTCGGTCGCGCGCACACCACGCACGGCTGCGTGCCCGGGTCGGTGCGGGCCGCGGCCACGGCGTCGGCGGCGAGCGCGGCGAGGTCCTCGGGACCGTCGCTCACCTCGAGCCAGCGACGCGCGCGCCAGGCACCGCCCGTGACCTCGGTGCGGCGCGAGGGCAGCGCGTGCTCCGCGCCGGCGAGGACCTCCTTGCCGCTCCGGGCGACGACGACGCGGGGGGACTCGACCGCGGGCACGTGGCTGGTGCGCAGCACCTCCTGGCGGTCGAGGTCGACCAGGAACCGGGTGGTGGGCCACCAGGAGAGCAGGTGCAGGCCGAGGCCGGGGCTCGGCTCGGCGAGCGCCCCCACGCCGGTGAGGACGGCCCGGGTCCGCGCGACGGCGTCGACGGCCCGCACCACCGCCGGGGCGAACGAGAGCTCGGTCGCGGACAGGGCCGCGAGGGCGGTCACGTGCAGCGACCACCGGGTCGCGGGACGCTCGAGCAGCAGGACGGCGACCGGGCCGTCGGCGAGCGCGCGGACGGCGTTCGCGACGCCGCGCGACGCGGGTGCGTCGCAGAGGAGGAGCACCTCCTCGCCCGCGGACCGCGCGGTGTCCAGCAGGTCCTCGACGACGGCCGGGGACCACTCCTGGGTGGACGACGTGGCGCCGTCCGATCGGACCGGGATCAACAACGCTGTTTCCTCGCGATCGGTGTGGTGAAACGGTAGGGGACACCTACTCGGACCCAAACACAGGCATACAATGCCATACAGACACCAAAACGGTCGAGAGCCGTGATAAAACGTCCGGACCATCCCCGAGGTCCGGATCCGTATGTGCCCGTTCGGGCACGCCTGATCCTGGGGTATCCAGACGAACAGTGCATATCGCCACGACTGCGGCGAGGTGGACAGGGCTCGAACGACGAACGAACACCGGAGGCAACCCGTGCGCACCGCCCCGCTCGCCGTCGACGGCCGTACCGTGGCCGCGGCCGCGGTCGCCGACACGTACCTCGCGCGCCTGCGCGGCATGCTCGCCCGCACCCCGCTGCCGGAGGCGATGCTCCTGGTCCCGTGCACCTCCGTGCACGGGGTGGGGATGCGCGTCGCGCTCGACGTCGCGTTCGTCGCGCGCGACGGCGCGGTGCTCGGCACCGGCGTGCTGCGGCCGGGCAGGTTCCTGGGCGCCCCGCGGGGGACCCGCGCCGTGCTCGAGTCTCCCGCCGGGTCGTTCGTGCGGTGGGACCTGGCGCCCGGCGCCGTGCTCACGCTCGCCGGCGTCCTGCCCCCGTCCGCATGACCGCCCCCGAGGAGCGCGTGGCACCGCGGACGCAGGACGTGCGCACGACGCGCGTCTGGCGGCGACCGCCGCACCACGTCGCGGCCGACGCGTGGCGCGAGGTCGCCGCGCACCCCGTCGCGTGCCTGGTCCTCGTCGCGGCCGCCTGCGCCGCCGTCGCCGCCCGCGTGCTCCTGGGCGCGGTCGCCGTCCTCCCTGCGGCCTCACCCGGGTACGTCGCGGCGCTCCTGGTCGTCCTCGTGCCCACCGCGCTCGCCGCCGGCGTCGACGCGCGCACGCACCGCCTGCCCGACGTGCTCGTCCTGCCCGTCTACCCGACGCTCGGGGCCGTCCTGCTGGTCACCGTGCTCGTGGACGGGGACGTGGCGCGCGTGGGCCGGGTCCTGCTCGCCGGGCTCGCCGCGGCCGCCGTGGCGGCGGCACTGCGCCTCGTGGCCCCGTCCGGCCTGGGGTTCGGCGACGTCAAGCTCGTCGCCCCGCTCGCCGCGCTGTGCGCGTGGCACGGAGGGTCCGGCACGCTGGTGTGGCTGGTCGTGTCCTGGACCTCGGCCGGGCTCGCCGCGCTCGTCCTGCTCGCGACCCGCCGCGCCCGGCGCGGCTCGACGATCCCGCTCGGACCGCACCTCGTCGTCGGCGCGCTCGTGGCGGTCGTCCTCTCCCCCGCGTGAGGCTCAGCGCTCCCGCGCCGCCGCGGCACCGACGCGCTCGCGCAGCTCGCGCGCGGCACGCTGCGGGTCCACCGCCCGCGTGATCGCCCGGACGACGACGACCCGTGTCGCCCCGGCGTCGAGCACCGCGTCGAGCCGCTCCGCGTCGATCCCGCCGATGGCGAACCACGGGGTCGTGGGACCGGTCGCGGCGACCTCGCGCAGCAGGTCGACCCCGACGGCGGCGCGCCCCGGCTTGGTGGGCGTCGCCCAGAGCGGACCGACGCAGAAGTAGTCGACGTCCGGGTCCGCCTCCGCCGCCGCGGCCTGCTCGGCCGAGTGGGTGGAACGCCCGAGCACCGGGCCCGCACCGAGGAGGGCGCGGACCGCGGGCACCGGGAGGTCGCCCTGGCCCATGTGCACGACGGGCGCGCCGGCGAGCCGCGCGACGTCGGCGCGGTCGTTGACCGCCCACAGCGCGTCGTGCTCCGCCGCGACCCGGGCCACGAGCTCCTGGAGCTCGAGCTCGCGCGCGACGTCGAGCGTCTTGTCGCGGAGCTGGACGACGTCGACCCCGCCGGCGAGCGCCGCGTGGAGGAAGTCCTCCAGGTCGCCGTGCTCCTCGCGCGCGTCGGTGCACAGGTACAGGCGCGCCGCGGCGAGGCGGGCGCGCACCGCCCCGGGGGTCGTCGCCGGGTCGGGCAGGGGGAAGGCCTCGGTGCTCACCCGCCGGAGCCTAGCCGCGCCCCGCCCGGCGCAGGCGGTACTGTGGCCGGGAGCACGGGAGCCCCGCACGGGGCTGAGAGGGCGCAGGAGCCGACCGTCGAACCTGATCTGGGTCATGCCAGCGAAGGGAGCCACCCCATGACCATGCCTGTCGTCACACCGACCACGGCACCCACCACCACCGCCGTCCGAGCGGCCCCGCCCGCGCACGGGCACGGCGCAGACCTCGTCGTCGTCGGCGCCGGGATCATCGGCCTCTCCGTCGCCCTCGGCGCGGCGCACGCGGGGATGACCGTCACGGTGCTCGACCCTGAACCCGGCGACGGTGCGACGTACGCCGCCGCGGGGATGCTCGCCGCGGTGACGGAGACCGAGTTCGCCGAGGACGACGCCGTGCGGCTGCACGTCGCGGCCGCCGCGGCGTGGCCGTCGTTCGCCGCGGCGCTGCAGGAGGCGACCGGGCTCGACGTCGGGCTGCGCACGAGCGGGACGCTCACCGCCGCGTACGACGCCGACGACCTCGCGCTCGTGCGCCGCGTCCTCGCCCTGCACGCGACGCACGGCCTCGACTCGCACGAGATCACCGTCGCCGACGCACGGCGCCGCGAGCCGTACCTGGGCCACCGCGTCGCCGGGGCCGCGTGGGTGCCCGGCGACCACGCCGTCGACCCGCGCGCGACCACGTCCGCGCTGCGTGCCGCGCTGCGTGACGACCCCGCGGTCGAGGTCGTCACGGCGCGCGTCGTCCGGCTCGAGCGAGACGCCGCGGGCCGCGTCGTGGGCGCGCACGACGAGACGGGCCGCTCGCACGCGGCGGGTGCCGTCGTCCTCGCGGCCGGCTGGGAGTCGGGCGGGCTCGTCGCCGACCTCCCGGGCGTCGTCGTGCCGACCCGACCCGTCAAGGGCCAGACGCTGCGCCTGGACGCCGCCCCCGGGCTCGCGCTCGAGCACGTCGTGCGCGGCGTCGTCCAGGGACGGCCCGTGTACGTGGTGCCGCGCGACCCCGTGCCCGACGGTCCCCGCGCCGGGTACCGCGAGATCGTCGTCGGCGCCACGACGGAGGAGAACCCGGACGACCGGCTCGCCACCGCGGGCGGGGTGTTCGCGCTCCTGCGCGACGCGCGCGCCCTGCTGCCCGGCCTGGACGAGGCCGGGCTGGTCGAGGTCACGCCACGCGCCCGGCCCGCGACCCCGGACAACCTTCCCCTCATCGGGCCCACCGCCGTCCCGGGGCTGCACCTCGCGACGGGTCACGGCCGCAACGGCATCCTGCTCGCGCCGCTCACCGCGGACGCGGCCGTGGCCGCGCTCACCGGGACCACGCCCTCGCCCGGCGCCGCCGTCGCGCTCGCCGCGGCACGGGGCGACCGGTTCAGCGCCGGGGCCCGTCCCGCGGCACCGACCCTGCACACCACGACACCGAGGTGAGACCCGTGAACCCCGCACCGACCGTCGAGGTCACCGTCAACGGCGAGACCCGATCGCTCGCTCCCGGCAGCGGCATCGAGGAGCTCGTCGCCGCGCTCGTGCCGCAGTACGTCGCCGACGGGACGCCGCAGGGTGTCGCCGTCGCGGTCGACGACGCCGTGGTGCCGCGCGGCTCGTGGGCGACGACCGCCGTCGCACCCGGCGCCCGCATCGAGATCGTCGCCGCCGTCCAGGGCGGCTGAGGAGGACCCGTGACCACCACCGGCACCCCCGCCGCAGCGCCCCTCGCGGGCACGTCCGCAGACCCGTTGGTCGTGGCCGGCACGACCGTCGGCTCGCGCCTCGTCATGGGCACGGGCGGGGCGGCGAACCTGCTCACGCTCGAGGACGCGCTCGTCGCGTCCGGCACCGCCCTGACGACCGTGGCGATGCGCCGCGTCGCCGTGCGCGCGGGCGGCGCGGCGAGCCCCGACGCGGGGATCTGGGCGCTCCTCGACCGCCTCGGCATCCGCGCCCTGCCCAACACCGCCGGCTGCTTCACGGTGCGCGAGGCCGTGCTCACCGCACGCCTCGCGCGCGAGGCGTGCGGCACCGAGTGGGTCAAGCTCGAGGTCGTCGCCGACGACGTCACGCTCCTTCCGGACCCGCTCGGCCTGGTCGAGGCGGCCGAGCAGCTGGTGCGCGACGGTTTCGTCGTGCTGCCGTACACCAACGACGACCCGATCCTCGCGCGCCGGCTCGAGGACGTGGGCTGCGCGGCGGTCATGCCGCTCGGCGCCCCGATCGGGTCGGGTCTCGGTGTCCTCAACCCCCGCAACATCGAGGCGATCGCCACCACGGCGCGCGTGCCGGTGATCCTCGACGCGGGCGTCGGGACGGCGTCGGACGCCGCGCTCGCCATGGAGCTCGGGTGCGACGGCGTCCTGCTCGCCACGGCGGTCACGCGCGCCGCCGACCCGGTCCGCATGGCGCACGCGATGCGCCTCGCCGTCGAGTCCGGCCGCCTCGCCGCCGGCGCGGGCCGCATCTTTTTTAGAGGAATTTTTTAGAGGAATTTTTTAGAGGAATTTTTTAGAGGAATT
>CAZFUQ010000028.1:0-3250 GCA_964521905.1 uncultured Cellulosimicrobium sp. | reverse complement strand
GCTCCTCCCCCGAGGGCCGCCTCGACCTCGCCCTCTGACCGCCTGATGGAGGCCGGTGCGTCGAGGCGGAGGTGGGCGCCCCCGGGGCCGGGCTATCGGATCAACGTGCCTTCGGCGTCGCGCGGACGCACGGGATGCCCGCTGAGGATGGAGATCCGGTTGAAGGTGTTGATCGCGACCGCCACCCACTCGGCCGCCACGAAGGCAGCGTCGCCGAGGACGGACCGGGCACCGGACAGCTCGGTGGCGGACTTCTCGGTCAGAGGGAGGACGGTCGTCGCTTCGGTCACCGCGAGCACGGCCCTCTCCCGCTCGTCGAACACCTCGGTCTCACGCCACGCCGGCAGCACGTCCAGCGTCTGCTGCCGGATCCCTGACCGCCTCGCCTCGCGCGAGTGCAGATCCAGGCAGAACGCGCAGCCGTTGATCTGTGACGCCCGCACCTTGATGAGCTCTGACTCCACCACCGAGAGTCCCTGCTGCGCCGCTGCCTCCCGCACTGCCGACGAGAACGCCGCTGCAGCCTGCCAGACCTCAGGCATGACCTTGTCCAAGAACGGACGCACCCGACCTCCTCTCCGACGCTCATCCGGTGTCCACCCACGGGGACGGTGAAGACCCCGTGCCCCCGACGAGGTCAACTCTCCCGGGTGAGCGCCGTCTCCGCCACAGCCGACTTGACCCCGTCGTGGGAACATGCTGCTGGCTCGTCCCGGACCGCAGAGGTGAATCGCCCGTCGAACGCATCAGAGGTAGGGGTGTGAAGCATGCAGGAGAAGTTGGCGCGGGAGGGGTCCCCGCAGACGGGTGATGCGCGGCAGTCACCCCGGAAGCCCGCTCGTTCGCTCCGCGCCTCGGGCAACTACGGGATCCTCGACCAGATCGCCGCGCTCGAGTGCGCATCTCCCCGGAGGCCGCCATGCCGCGTCTTCGACCGTTGGTCGCAGCAGGACCGACCGCGGTGCGGGACCGGTTCCACGCGCTGGCACCCGACGCGAGCGAGGAGATGCGGGACCGCGTCGCGGACGAGCCCGTGCAGGGCGGTGCGCACTGGCGCTCCGGCGTCTGGCTCGAGTCGGACGCGACCGGCGGATGCTCGCCGTACCGGATGCGCCTCACCGAGCAGACCTTCGCCGACGCGCTGGTCGCTCTCTACGGCCCCGCGCAGCGAGACGTCCTGCGGCGCGCGGACGTCGCGGTGCACGGACGTCCGTGCACCGCGGTCACGAGGCGAGCAGGCTAGGGCGCGGTCCCTTCCCGGAACCGCGCCCAGCCGTACGCCTCGTCCGTCGCCCATCTGCCGGACGGTCTCTCGGACGCCGACGCTCCCGCCCGGATCAGCGGTATTCGTGCTCGCGCTCGTGCTCGCGCTCGTGCTCGTGCTCCGCCGCCAGGTCCTTGTCCGCGGCCGCACCCCGGAGCGTGAACGCCGCCCAGACGGCGGTGAGGACCATGATCACCGCGCCGGCGACTCCTGTGACGATGATCGCCTCCGTGAACGCGTCCGCGGCGACCCCGAGCACCGCGGCACCCGCGCTTCCTCCCACCTCGGCCGCCACCAGGAGCGCCTCCGCCATGGTCGACGACGCCCGCTCGGCCAGACTCGACGGGAGGTCGAGCAGATCGGTGCCGGCCGCGACCACCCGTGAGTACCAGGCGACCAGGACTCCGCCCAGCACGGCGGTGCCGAGGGTGGTGCCGAGCTCGTAGGCCGTCTCCGAGCTGGCGGCCGCCTGACCCGCGCGCTCGGGCCGGACGGAGCTCATGATGATGTCGTTGCTCAGGGCGAGCGCCATCCCCGCCCCCAGCGACACCAGCGCGAGCGACGCGCCGATGAGTGCCGGGCTCGACGACGGCGACAGGAAGAGCGTCAGGCTGAAGCCGCCTGCCGCGATGACGAGACCCGCGGCGATGACGTAGGCCGGGAGCACGCGCTTGACCAGCGTGGCTGCGACGAACGCCGCGACCGCCGAGAGGACCGCCTGCGGGATCAGCCAGAGCGACGCCTGGAGCGGGTTCAGCCCGAGGACGAGCTGAAGATGCTGGACGAGCGCGACCAGCGCGCCGACCATCGCGAAGATCGCCAGCAGGTCGGAGACGACAGCGCCGCGGAAGTAGCGGACCGCGAAGAGCCGGACGTCCATGAGCGGGGTCGAGAGCGTCAGCTGCCTGCGGACGAAGAGCGCGACGGCGACGAGACCGACGAGGCCGACGACGACCCCGAGGAGGACCTCCTTGCCCCCGGTGAGGGACTTGACGGCGTAGACGACACCGATCATCCCCACGAAGGAGAGGGCGACGCTGACGACGTCGATCCTGCGCAGGTCCGGGTTGCGGCTCTCGGGGAGCAGGAGCGGGCCCAGGACGAGCAGGAGGAGCATGACGGGGATGTTCATGAGGAAGGCCGCCTGCCAGCTGAACGTCTCGATGACCCAGCCGCCGACGATCGGTCCGACGGCGGCCCCGACCGACGCCATCGCCGCCCAGACCGCCATGGCGTACCGGCGCTGCTGCCGGTCGAGGAACATGTTGCGCACCAGGGAGAGCGTCGACGGCATCATGATCGCGCCACCGACACCCAGGAGCGCGCGGGCTCCGATGAGCATCCACGGCTCGGTCGCCAGTGCGCCGCTCACCGACGCCACCGCGAAGACCACGGCGCCGACGAGCAGGTTGCGCCGTCGCCCGAAGCGGTCACCCACCGTGCTCATCGCGACGAGCAGCCCTGCGAGAACGAGCGAGTACACGTCGATCATCCACAGCTGCTCGACGCCGGTCGGCCTGAGCTCGGCGGAGATCGCGGGCAGGCCCAGGATCAGCACGGTGCCGTCGATCGTGATCAGCAGCAACGGGAGGACCAGTACGGCCAGACCGAGCCAGGTTCTGGCCGTGGCCCGGGGAGGGGCGTCGTTCATGGGAATCTCCTCGCCTTGACTCAAGGTGTCGATGTCTCAGAGGTGTTGACAGAGAGTCTAACGGACCAGATGGTCCGTTATTCCGACCTACCGCTCTGCACTGCGGCACGAGCGCTCCGAAGCAGGCGGGAACGATCGGCGATGGCGGGCACGAGCACCCGGCGATGGCAGGCACGATCGGTCGGCAGGGCGCGAGCGATCGTGCCGCTCACCCCGGTCGACGGTCGACGGTCAGCGCGACGGGCATTCGGCCGCGAAGCGTCCGCGGCCCGGCGACGGGACGCGAAGTGCCCGGACGATCAGAGGGGCACGCTGAACGTGCCGTCGGTGGCGAG
>CAZFUQ010000027.1:19621-26241 GCA_964521905.1 uncultured Cellulosimicrobium sp. | reverse complement strand
GGCGGGCACTGCCCGCGGCACGCCTTGGTCGGGCAGGTGACCCTGCCGCGTCCTGGGCGACTACCCCGCCGCGGCTGCCTCCTCGACCGACCAGGACCGTCCGGTCAACCGTCGGGACCACCCGCCCGCAAGGCTGAACGCGAGAGGCGACAGACCGCCGTCGGGCATGACCACGCCCAAGCGACCAGGCGGGGAGATCGGGCCACCGTCAGGCACGACCAGGCCTCTACCTCGCGCGACCACGGCTCTACCTCGGCGGACCACGGCTCTACCTCGCGCGACCATGGCTCTACCTCGGCGGGTCTCGCTCCTGACGAATCTCACTGGTCGTGCGCGCCAGCTCCGGCGCACGATAGGTACGGACGCGACCGATGAGTTCTGCCGGCGTCGACGGTCGGTGGGTGGGTGGCTCGGTTCCTCCGGGCGACGCGTCGGCACCGGCGAACGACCATCCCGCGGAGGGGACATGACCGACACTGCACGCGGCGACCTCGCCGTCGAGGCGCGCGGCCTCGTCAAGCACTTCACGACCGGCAAGTCCGTGACCAAGGCGGTCGACGGCATCGACCTGCTGATCCCCGAGGGCACGGTGTTCGGCGTCCTCGGGCCGAACGGCGCGGGGAAGACCACCGCGGTGCGCATGCTCGCGACGCTCCTGCGTCCCGACGCGGGCACGGCGCGCGTGCTGGGCCACGACGTCGTGCACGACGCCGACAAGGTGCGCTCCGTCGTCGGGCTCACGGGGCAGTACGCGTCCGTGGACGAGGACCTCACGGGCACGGAGAACCTCGTCATGCTCGCTCGGCTCTACGGGTTCCTCGGTGGCACGGCGCGCGGGCGCGCGGCGGAGCTGCTGGACGCCTTCGGCCTCGGCGACGCGGGCGACCGGCAGGTCAAGACGTACTCGGGCGGCATGCGCCGCCGCATCGACCTCGCGGCGAGCCTCGTGATGAGCCCTCGGGTCATCTTCCTCGACGAGCCGACGACGGGCCTCGACCCCCGCAGCCGGAACCAGGTGTGGGACATCGTGCGCGTGCTCGTGGCCGACGGCGCGACGGTCCTCCTCACGACCCAGTACCTCGAGGAGGCGGACCAGCTCGCCGACCGCATCGCCGTGATCGACCACGGCAAGGTCATCGCGGAGGGCACCGCGACCGAGCTCAAGCGGTCGGTGGGCGAGGGCGCGGTCCACCTGCGGCTCGCGGACTCGGCGCAGCGGGGCCGCGCGGCGGAGGTCGTCGGCACGCTCCTCGGCACCGAGGTCACGCTCGCCAACGACCCTTACGCGTTCTCCGCGCGCGTGCCCGACGACGGCACGCTCGCCGTGGCGCGGATCCTGCCCGAGCTCGGCGACCAGGGCATCGTCGTGCCGGAGTTCACGCTCGGCCAGCCGAGCCTCGACGAGGTGTTCCTCGCGCTGACCGGTCAGCCGACCGAGGACGACGAGACGATCGAGGAGGTGGCCTGATGGCCGTCGACCCCACCGTCACCGCCGCGGAGCTGCGCGCTCCCGAGGCGAACGCGCTGCGCGCGGCCGTCGCCCTCGAGCACCGGCCCGACCGTCCGTCGCCCGTGTCGGCGACCCTCACGTACACGTGGCGGGCGCTGCTCAAGATCAAGCACGTGCCGGAACAGCTGTTCGACGTCACGGTGTCGCCGATCATCTTCACGCTCATGTTCACGTACCTGTTCGGCGGCGCGCTCGCAGGGGACGTGACGAGCTACCTGCAGTTCCTGCTGCCCGGGATCCTCGTGCAGGCCGTGCTCTTCACGACGATCTACACCGGCTACACGATGAACACGGACATCAGCAAGGGCGTGTTCGACCGGTTCCGGTCCCTGCCCGTGTGTCGCCCGGCGCCGGTCGTCGGCGCGCTGCTGGGCGACACCGTCCGCTACACGATCGCCTCGGTCGTCACGCTCACGCTCGGGCTGGTCCTGGGTTTCCGCCCGCCGGGCGGGGTCGTCGGCGTGGTGCTCGGGGTCGTGCTGCTCCTCGTCTTCGCGTTCGCCCTGAGCTGGGTCTTCACCGCCCTCGGGCTCGTGCTCCGGTCGCCCAACGCCGTCATGGGCACGTCGATGCTCATCCTCATGCCGTTGACGTTCGCGTCGAACATCTTCGTCGACCCGTCGACGATGCCCGTCGCGCTGCAGCGGTTCGTCGACGTCAACCCGGTGACGCACCTCGTCGCGGCCGTGCGCGGACTCATGGCGGGCGAGCCCGCCCTGGACGGGATCGTGTGGGTGCTCGTCGCGTCGGTCGTGCTCACCGCCGTCCTGGCACCCGTCACGATGCGCCTCTACCGCAACCGGAGCTGAGCGCACCGCACCGGGGCGCCGAGCCCGGCGCCCCGGTGGACGACGTGATGCGCGGCCCGCGGGGCGGCCGCCGGACGCTCAGCCGACCGTGGCGGCGGGCTCCTCGTCCTCGCACTTCTTCGTGACGACCATGACGGGGCACGCCGAGTGGTGCAGCACCGCCTGGCTCGTCGACCCGAGCAGCAGGCCGCGGAACCCACCACGCCCTCGGGACCCGACGACGACGAGGTCCGACGCCGTCGAGAACTCCGTGAGGAGCTCCGCTCCCGTGCCGTCCAGCACGATGCGCTTGATCTTCAGCCCCGGGTGCTCGGCCTCGTGCCGGTCGATGATGACGTTCAGGCCCTCGGTGACGTCGGCGAGGACCTGCTCGTGGTCGATGGAGGCGGGCAGCCAGGCCAGGAGCCCGGCACCCGCACCGACGGGGACCCCCGCGACGGCGACGAGCTCGGCGCCCCAGGCCTGCGCCTGCCGGATCGCGAACCGCAGCGCGATCTCGGCGGACGGCGACCCGTCGACCCCCACGACGATGCGGTGCACCGGCTTCACGGCCGGCAGCTCCTGCGCGCCGGCCTCGTCGCCCTTGCCGTCGGGGCGGAACGGCACGACGACGGTCGGGCAGTGCGCGTGGGCGGGCAGCGCGGACGACACCGTGCCGAGCAGCCGCTCGGTGAAGCCGCCCCGACCGCGCGTCCCGACGACGACGAGCGAGTGCTCGCCCGACATCTCGACGAGCACGCCGGCGGCGTCACCGGTCGTCACGGTCGCGGTCGTGCGCACGCCGGCCGCCTCGGCACGAGCGCGCGCCTCCTCGAGGACGGCGCGCGCACCCTCCTGGATCGCCGTGTCGTCGAGCGCGGCGTACCCGCCGTCGAGCGACGCCGCGGTGAACGACGGGAGCGAGTAGGTGCACACGACGTGCAGGGGCCATCCCACCTGCCGGGCGTAGGCCGCCGCCCAGTCGAGGGCGTGCAGGCTCGGCGCCGAGCCGTCGACCCCGACGAGTACGGATTCCGTGCGGGTCATGAGCGACTCTCCTCTCGACGGCCCGGTGCCATCGGACGACCAACCTAGCCGAGGCCTAGCCTGTCGTCCCTCAGCGACGGGTCATGAACGAGTCAAGAATGCCACGAACCCCGCCTTCTCGCGACGACTCGCGAGAGGACGGGGTTCGTGGGACGGAGGTCGTGAGACCTCCAGGGCGTGGGCCTGGTCAGGCCACGCGGATGAACGTGGGGTTCGACTGCCAGATCTGGCGGAACTGGATGGTCTTGCCGGGACGCGGGGCGTCGATCATCATGCCGTCGCCGGCGTAGATCGCGACGTGGCCCGGGGTCCAGATGAGGTCACCGGCCTGTGCCTGGTCGCGCGAGACCTTGGTGCCGACCGAGCCCTGAGCGCTCGAGGTGCGCGGGAGGCTGATGCCGACCTGCGCGTAGACGTAGCTCGTGAAGCCCGAGCAGTCGAAGCCGTCGGGCGTGGTGCCCCCGTAGACGTACGGGACGCCCACGTAGCGGGCGGCGATCGAGACGATCGAGGATCCGTAGGCGGAGGCCGGGACCTGGACCGCGGTCTCCTGCGTGGCGGACGCCTCGGAGGACTGGGACGTCGACTGACGCTCCTGCGTGCGGCTCGTCTGCGTGGTGCGGACGGGCTCCGGCTCCGGCTCCGGCTCGGGGGCCGGGGTCACGTCGACGGGAGCCTGCTCGATGGTGAACGCCGCGTCGGCCGCGACGGTCACGACGGGTGCGGCCTCGAGCGCCTGGCGCGCCTGCGCGGTCAGCGCACTGAGGTCGACGGCGTTGAGCTTGCCGGACTCGTTGTCGACCGGGGCGGCGGACGCCGGGGCGGCAGCGCCGAACATCGAGACGATGAGGCCGGACGAGACGGCGACGACGGCGGTGCGGCGACCTGCGGTCGACACCGGACCCGACGCGGCCTGGGCGATAGAGCTGAGTGGCGCCATAGGACGCCGCGCCGCGCGGTGGCGGGCGCGAGTCGTGCTCACGGTCACTTGTTGCCTCTCCTGGACGCCTGCGAGGTCAGCTGTCGGGTTCGGGTGGAAGAGTCACCCGGCCCGGCGGATCGAGATCCGTCGGGCTTCACCCCAAGGGCGCTGTCTCCAGCACCCGGAAGTGGGTCCCCCGTCCCTGTCATCGGGTCGTCGTTGGCCTCTCGCGGTGACAGGGTTAGGCGTTCCGCGCGAGGACTCCCCCGGACGGCTGTCCAGTGGAGCAGCACCGACCGTACAGGACGCCCCGGCAAAAGTCACGTTCCCATTACGAAACGCTCGGGACGAACGCATCACCGCAGGTCAGAGGTGCTTTCGTCGATGAACGCGCGGCTATGCGCGGGCGACGAAGAGGTGACGCGCGACATCCTCGGGCAGGTCCAGCACGACCGCGGCGCCCTCCCCCTGGACGGTGAGCGCGCCCTCTCCCCCGGACCGCACGACGAGCGTGCGTCGCGGCAGCACCTCGGCCTCCGCGAGCCGCGCGAGCAGCTCGACGTCGACCTGGATCGGCTCCGCGATGCGCTGCAGCACGACCCGGACCTCGCCCCCGTCACCGTCGTGCTCCGCGACGTACGCGGGCAGGGAGACGACGCCGTCGAGGAAGTCGACCTCGGCGAACTGCTCCCCGAGCTCCGGCAGCCCCGGGATCGGGTTCCCGTAGGGGTCGAAGTGCGGGTGGTCGAGCAACCGGATGAGGCGCTCCTCGACGAGCTCGCTCATCACGTGCTCCCAGCGGCACGCCTCGGTGTGCACGTACTCCCAGTCGAGCTTGATCACGTCGGTGAGCAGGCGCTCGGCGAGGCGGTGCTTGCGCATGACGCGCGTCGCCTTGTCGTTCCCGACCGGCGTGAGCTCCAGGTGACGGTCCCCCGTCACCACGACGAGGCCGTCGCGCTCCATGCGCGCGACCGTCTGCGACACCGTGGGGCCCGAGTGCCCGAGGCGCTCTGCGATGCGCGCGCGCAGCGGGACGATGCCCTCTTCCACGAGCTCGTAGATCGTCTTCAGATACATCTCGGTGGTATCGATCAGATCGGTCACGTCACGCTCCCTGTCGCTGGTCGGCTCGAGGCGCCCGGTCGTCGTGCCGCGGGCGCCCGCCCGCACCGGCGGGCCGCTGAGCACAGTCTATGGCGCTGCCGTGACTCGTCCGAGGGATGTCGCGTGCCCAGCCGTGGCGGACACGTCTCCACCCCGGGACCCGTCGCGCGTAGGGTGGCGGTCGTGCCTGAGCCTGCCACCACCCCGATCACGATCCCCACCGACCTGCTGCCGGGCGACGGACGCTTCGGCTCCGGGCCGAGCAAGGTCCGCGCCGCACAGGTCCGCGCCCTGTCCGACGCCGGGTCCACCGTGCTCGGGACGTCGCACCGCCAGGCGCCGGTCCGGTCGCTCGTGCGCCGCACGCGCGAGGGGCTCGCGGAGCTCTTCTCCCTGCCCGAGGGGTACGAGGTCGTGCTGGGCAACGGCGGGTCGACGACGTTCTGGGACGTCGCCACCGCCTCGCTCGTGCGCGCGAAGGCCCAGCACGCGGCGTTCGGCGAGTTCGGCGCGAAGTTCGCCGCCGCGACGACGGCCGCGCCCTTCCTCGAGCCCTCGCAGGTGATCTCGGCGGCGGCGGGCACCGTCGCGCACCCCGCCCCGGCGGACGACGTCGACGTGCACGCGTGGCCGCACAACGAGACCTCGACGGGGGCCATGGCCCCCGTGCGCCGCGTCGCCGGCTCGCGCGAGCGCGGCGCTCTGACGCTCGTCGACGCGACGTCGGGCGCGGGCGCCCTGCCCGTGGACGTCGCGGAGACGGACGTCTACTACTTCGCGCCGCAGAAGGTCTTCGGGTCCGACGGCGGGCTGTGGCTCGCGCTGTGCTCGCCCGACGCCCTCGCGCGCGCGGAGGAGGTCGAGTCGAGCGGCACGCGCTGGGTTCCCGAGTCGCTCTCGCTGCGTACGGCCGCCGCGAGCTCCCGCCAGGACCAGACGCTCAACACGCCCGCCATCGCGACGCTCGTCATGCTCGCGGACCAGGTCGAGTGGATCCTCGGCAACGGCGGGCTCCCCTGGGCCGTGGGCCGCTCCGCCGAGTCGGCGGCGCACCTGTACTCCTGGGCCGGGTCGCGCGAGTGGGCGACGCCGTTCGTCGCCGACCCCGCCGAACGCTCCACGGTCGTCGGCACGATCGACCTCGACGACTCCGTCGACGCGACGGCGGTCGTCGCCACCCTGCGCGCGAACGGGATCCTCGACGTCTTCCCGTACCGCAAGCTCGGCCGCAACCAGCTCCGTGTCG
>CAZFUQ010000027.1:0-19611 GCA_964521905.1 uncultured Cellulosimicrobium sp. | reverse complement strand
GCCGGCTCGCGGTCGAGGACGTGTAGGAAGCCGTCCGCGCCGCCTGACCGTCGCCCCCCCCCGAACCCCGCCGCGAGCACGACATGAGGGTCGCCATGGCGTCCATGGCGACCCTCATGTCGGGCTCGGCGTGCGGGGTCGCGTGCGTAGGGGGGGCGACTGTCAGGCGGCGCGGACGGCTTCCTCCGCGTCCTCGACCGCGAGCCGGCGGGTGGCGGGGGCCGCGTCCACCGTGGGCGCTGAGGGCGCCGCAGGTGCGTCGAGGTAGCGCACGACGAGGTGCGGGCGCTGCAGGACCCGGTAGCGGACCTCGAGGTGCCAGTTGCGCACGGCCCACGCGGCGGCGCCGACCGCGACGATCCCGGCGGTGATCGACCCGACGCCGATGGCCCACCGCGGCCCCCACGCCTCGGCGATCCAGCCGACGAGCGGCGAGCCGATGGGCGTGGCTCCGAGGAAGACCATCATGTAGAGCGACATGACGCGCCCGCGCATGACCGGGTCGACCGACATCTGGATCGTGGAGTTCGCGGCGGTCATCATCGTGAGCGACGCGAGGCCGACGGGGATGCACGCGAGCGCGTAGCTCTCGTAGGTCGGCATGACCGCCATGACCCCGGTCGCGACGGCGAACGCGAACGCGGACCCGATGACGAGCCGCACGCGCGGCCGCTCCCGGCGGGCGGCGAGCAGCGCCCCGGTGAGGGAGCCGATCGCGAGGATCGACCCGAGGATGCCGTACTCCCCCGGGCCCTTGCCGAACTCGACGCCGGCCATCATCGCGGACGTGAGCTGGAAGTTGAGCCCGAACGTCGACACGACGCCGAGGACGACCATGATGACGATGATGTCCGTGCGCCCGCGCACGTAGCGGATTCCTTCGCGGATCTGCCCCTTCTCCCGGGACGCGCTCGGCAGCACGTGGAGCTCGCGCGTGCGCATGAACCCGAGCGCGATGATCGTCGCGGCGAAGGTGACCCCGTTGATGACGAAGATCCAGCCGGACCCGACGACCGCGATGAGCAGGCCGGCGACGCCGGGACCGACGAGGCGGGCCGCGTTGAACGACGCGCTGTTGAGGCCGACGGCGTTGGACAGCTTCTCCGCAGGCACCATCTCGGCGACGAACGTCTGGCGCACGGGGTTGTCGAAGGCGGTGACGACACCGAGCAGGCCGGCGAACACGTACACGTGCCAGAGCTGGACGTGCCCGGAGAGCACGAGCGCGCCGAGGGCGAGCGCGAGGAAGCCCATCGCGCCCTGGGTGACCATGAGGAGCCGACGGCGCGGCAGGCGGTCGGCGAGGACGCCCGCCCAGGCGGACAGGGCGAGCACGGGGGCGAACTGCAGCGCGGTGACGACGCCCACGGCGATGCCGGAGTTGTCGCTCAGGTCGGTCAGGACGAGCCAGTCCTGCGCGACGCGCTGCATCCAGGTCCCGACGTTCGCGACGAGCGCGGCGCCGAACCAGACGCGGTAGTTGTGGTACTTGAGGGAGGAGAACGTCGCGCTCATCCGGCGGCGATCCGGTTCAACAGCTCACTGGCGCGGGCCAAGGTCTCTCTTTCATCGGGTGTGAGGGCGGTCAGCTGCTGCGTGAGCCACGCGTCGCGGCGGCGCCGGGTCTCCTTGACCTCGCGCGTCCCCGCCTCGGTGAGGCGCACCACGACCTGGCGACGGTCGGTCTCGTGCTCGACCTTCGCGACGAGGCCGATCTCGACGAGCCGGTTCACGGCCCGGGTCATCGACGGCGGCCGGACGCGCTCGTGCTCCGCGAGCGCGCCGGGCGACATGGCCCCGTGCTTGTGCAGGACGGTGAGGACCCCGAACTGCCCCTCGGGCAGGTCGGCCTCGCCGCGCTGGGCGCGGAGCCGACGGGAGATGCGGGTGAGCGCGACACGGAGCTCACCGCCGAGCGTCGCGGGCCGGAACTGCTTCCGGGAGGGCGCAGTCGGGTCCGCAGCAGGCATGATACTTACCTTAACTCATTACCTTAGGTAAGAACAGAGACGTCCGTCACCCTCGCGGCCTCGGTCGCGTCGGGACGTTCCGGCGCGATCCGGGGCAGGCGGGTGCGACCGGTCGGCCCGGCAGGTCGGTCAGGGCACGGCGGGCCCGTCAGGGCACGTAGGCGACGACCACGCGTCCGGGTCCGCGCACCGCGAGCCGACCGGACGCGTGCGGCACGAAGACCGACTCGCCGCGGACCATCCGCACCCCGGTGCCCTCCGCCCCCGCCGCGGGCCCCGCCGTGAGCTCGGCCCCGCCCTCGAGGCACAGGACGACCCGCGGTCCGGCGTCGGGCAGCTCCACGAGGGCACCGGGCGCGAGGCGCCCCGCCCGGAGCGCGAACTCCGCCACGGGCGGGCGGTACGTGACGAGCGTGGTCCCGTCGTCGACCAGCCGCGGGCGAGCGGCGGGCCCGGGCGTGCACGTGGCGCACTCGAGCAGCGCGTCGACGTCGACGAGCTTGGTGGTCAGGCCGGCGCGCAGCACGTTGTCCGAGCTGGCCATGATCTCGACCGCGCACCCGGACAGGTAGGCGTGCACGTGCCCGGACGGGACGAACATCGACTCGCCCGGGGCGAGCGTCACGCGGTTGAGCATGAGGGAGACGACGGCGCCCGGGTCGCCCGGGTGCTGCTCAGCGAGCGAGAGCACCGTCGCGTCCGCACGGCGCGACGTGCGGCGGGCTCCCGCGCCGGGCCCGCCGGCCGGCCGGCCCTCGACCCGCGCGCGGACCGACGTGACGGTCCGCTCGAGGTCCGCGGCGACGTCGTCCGCCGAGCGCGCGTGCAGGGCGAGCGTGAACGCCTCGCGCACCCCCGCCTCGGTCGGGCGCGCGACGAGCGCGGCCCGCATCCGCGCGACCAGGTCGCCGTCGAGCCCGTCGAGCAGCTCGAGGATGCGTGCGGGACGCCGGAACCCGGACAGCCCTTCGAAGCGCGAGACGGCCACCACCATCTCGGGCTTGTGCTGGTCGTCGTGGAAGCTGCGCAGCGGCGAGTCGTGCGCGACGCCCTCGCGGTTCTCCCGGTTGAAGCCGGCGCGCGCGAGGTGCGGCCGCGGGTGGACCTGCAGGGACAGCGCGCGGTCCGCCGCGAGCACCTTGAGCAGGAACGGGAGCCGCGGCCCGTACCCGTCGAGGACGCGCGGGCCCAGCACCCCCACGGGGTCCGCGCGCACGAGGTCGGCCAGGGTGCCGCCGTCGGCTCCGACGCCGCCCACGGGCAGCACGCGCGACGGCGCGAGCGGGTGCGCACCCATCCAGAGCTCGGCGGCGGGACGGCCGTCGGGCTCGTGCCCCAGCAGCTCCTGGAGCACGGACGTCGAGCCCCAGTCGTAGGGCTGGACCGTGTTCTCCAGACGGTAGAGCGCCGGCGCGCGGCGGGCGGGGGTGGCGTCGCTCACCGACACCTCCCCCGCCCGACCGTCGTCCGCGCTCGTCATGAGCCGAGCCTAGAGGCCCAGCAGCTCTCGGATGGGGCCGAGCAGGAAGTAGACGACGAACATCGCCGACGCGACCCACATCAGCGGGTGGATGGCCCGCACCTTGCCGAGCGCGAGCTTGATGACGACGAACGCGAGGAAGCCCGCACCGATGCCGTCCGCGATCGAGTACGTGAACGGCATGACGATGATCGTGAGGAACGCCGGGATGGCGATCTCGACGTCCTTCCAGGAGATGCCGGCGATCTGCGTCATCATGAGGAACCCGACGAAGACGAGCGCCGGCGCCGCGGCCTCGTAGGGGACGAGCGCGACCAGCGGCGACAGGAACGTCGCCAGCAGGAAGGCGACGCCCGTGACCACGGACGCGAGGCCCGTGCGCGCGCCCTCGCCCGCACCGGTCGTCGACTCGACGAAGCTCGTGTTCGACGAGACCGAGCCGGCGCCGCCGGCGGCGGCCGCGATCGAGTCCACCACGAGGATCGCGCGCGAGCGCGGGGGGACGCCCTCCGCGTCGTTGAGGCGCGCCTCGGCGCCGACCGCGACCATGGTGCCCATCGTGTCGAAGAAGTCGGCGAGCAGGAGCGAGAACACGAGCAGGATCACCGTGACGGTGGCGATGTTCTGGAACGAGCCCAGCAGCGAGAACTGGCCGATGAGGCCGAAGTCCGGGACCTGCACGACGCCGTCGAAGGTCGGGGCGTTGAGGTTGAACCCGTCCGGGTTCGAGCCGTCGGGCTGCTTCGCGCCGATGTGCAGGGTGTTCTCCAGGACGACCGCGAGGGCGGTGGCCGTGAGGATCGCGACCAGCAGCGCGCCCTTCACCTTGCGCACCCACAGGACGATCGTCAGGACGAGACCGACGACGAACACGAGGATCGGCCACGTGCCGAGGTTGCCGAGCGCGAGGAGCGTGCCGCTGCCCGCGGTGACGAAGCCCGCGTTGACGAGGCCGATGAGCGCGATGAAGAGGCCGATGCCGACGCTGATCGCCGTCTTGAGCTCGACCGGCACCGCCCGGAAGACCGCCTCGCGGAACCCGGTGAGCACGAGCACGAGGATGATGAGGCCCTCGATGACCACGAGGCCCATGGCGTCCGCCCACGTCACCCCCGGGAGGGACGCGATCGAGTAGGCCACGACCGCGTTGAGGCCGAGGCCCGCCGCGAGCCCGAGCGGGAAGTTCGCGAACACGCCCATGGCCACGGTCATCACGCCCGCGACGAGCGCCGTGGCGGCGGCGATCTTGCCGAAGTCCGGCGCGGCGCCCCCGCCGAGGAACTGGCCGGTACCGTCCTGGACGGTCCCGATGATCAGGGGGTTCAGCACGACGATGTAGGCCATCGCGAAGAACGTGACGAGACCGCCGCGGATCTCGGTGCCGATCGTCGAGCCCCGCTCGGTGATCTTGAAGAAGCGGTCGATCGCGCCGGTCGCAGGAGACGGCGCCTTCTCGTCCTCGTGGACGGAGGTGGGGGTGGACATGGGGAGAATGCTGCCAGAACCCGTGATCGCGGGGTAACGGCACGCTGCGGCCGCGCTCCCGGGGGAGCTCCGTCCGCCCTCGTCAGGCGGCTCCCGCGGCCTCGAGGGTCGGGCCCGGTGTGCTCGACGCCACGCCCGGCAGGACGCGTCCGGTCGTCCGCGGCGTGCCCGCGCCGTGCCCGAGCAGCTCCGCCGACGCGACGTCGGTCGTCGTGCGGCGCGCGCCGGAGGCGATCTGGACCGCGTGCAGCACGTCGAGGATCGCGACCGCCCGCTCTCCCTCCGGCCCGTCCGGGACGCCGTACACCAGGCGCTCCGGGCGCAGCAGGTCGACGACGGCGTGACCCGGGCGGTGCTCGTCCGGCACCCACACGACCGTCGCGTGGACGCCGTCGGACGCGAGCCCCGCGGCGAGCCACGCGGCGGTCCCGGCGGGGACGCGGGCGCGCCCGACCACGAGGTCGCCCCGGCCGAGGTGCGGGGCGAGGTCGTCCAGCGCGTCGCGCAGCGCGACGACGCGTCCGGTGCCGTCCGCGTCCGGGTGTGCCCCCGCGCCGACGCACAGGACGTGGGCGCGCGCGCCGGCGACCGCGGTCCGGTCGGAGGTGACCCGCAGCCGCCCGCTGACGAGACCGAGCGCGACGAGGCGGCGCAGGCGCGGTTCAGGGGTCCCGGTCAGGCCGTCACGCAGGACGTCGAGCGCCCGCCGGTCGGTGTCGTGGACGACCACCTCGTGGCCCGTCGCCGCGAGGCACGCCGCGTGGAGGACGCCGCGGCGACCGCACCCCGTGACCGAGACCCGCACCGCGCACCACCTCCGCCCGTCCTCGAGCCGCGCCCGGGCCTCAGTAGGCCCCGGTGCCGGAGAACACCGCGCGCGCGGTGCGCGCGAGGATGAGGAAGTCGCCGAACATCGTCCAGTTCTCGACGTAGTAGACGTCGAGGCGGACGCTCTCCTCCCAGGAGAGGTCGGACCGGCCGCCGACCTGCCACAGCCCCGTGAGGCCGGGCTTGACCAGGAGGCGACGCCGGACCTTCTTCTCGTACTTCTGCACCTCGCGGGGCAGCGGGGGCCGCGGGCCCACGAGGCTCATGTCTCCGCGCAGCACGTTGAGCAGCTGCGGCAGCTCGTCGAGGGAGTAGCGACGCAGGGTGCGCCCGACACGCGTCACGCGCGGGTCGTCGCGCATCTTGAACAGCGGCCCGGCGCCGTCGTTCTGCTCGGCCAGGTGCGCGACCTCGTGGTCCGCACCGATCCGCATCGAGCGGAACTTGAACATGGAGAAGGTCTTGCCGTTGCGACCGACGCGCTCCTGGCGGTACAGGACCGGACCACGGCTGGTGAGGCGCACCGCCAGGGCGACGAGCACGAGCACCGGGAGCGCCGCGAGCGTGACGAGCGCCGCGCCCACCCAGTCGGTGGCGGACTTCACCGCGAACTTGGGACCCGTGAAGCGCGGCGCGTCCACGTGGAGGAGGGAGACGCTCTCCGCCGGGGTGATCGTGATGCGCGGGCCGGCGACGTCGGCGAGCTCGGCCGTGAGCATGAGGTCGACCCCGTACGGCTCGAGCTCCCAGCCCAGCCGCCGCACGACGTCGGCCGTGATCGCGTCGGAGCCGGAGACGGCGACGACGTCCGCGCCCACCCGGGTCGCGACCTCGCCCGCGTGACGCAGCTCGCCGAGCACGGGGACGCCGCGGATCTCCTCACCCGCGCCGACGGTTCCGGACGGGACGCAGACACCCACGACGCGGTAGCCCGACTCGTCGCGGCCGTTGAGGTCGCGGATGAGCCGCTCCGCCTGGTCGCGGTGCCCGATCGCGAGCACCGCCGAGCGCATGAGCCCGTGGGCACGCTGACGGTGCAGCCACTGGCGCCACGCGTAGCGCCCGAGCAGGAGACCGGCGAGACCGATCGGGAACGCGAACGCGAGGTAGCCGCGCGCCTCGGGGAAGCGCAGCAGGAAGGCGAGGACCGCGAGGATCGCGAAGAGCCGCCACGACGCGTCGAACACCCGCTGGTACTCGGTCGGACCGCTCCCCATGACCCGGGGGTCGCGGGTGCGGCCGGTGACGAGGGAGAGCGACCACGCGAGGCCGATGAGGAGGCTCAGCACGACGTACGGCACCCGCACCTCGCTGCGGACGGGCTCGGAGATGAACTGGTCCCAGCGCAGGAAGTACGCGACGAGGATGGCGACCACGATCACCGCGGTGTCCGTGAGGAAGAGCCGGCGCCGGTAGGCGACCTCCCACCCCCGGGCGGCGAACGCCGCACGCGCGGCCCGGACCCTGGCCGCCGGGGAGGTCGACAGGAGAGACCGCAGACTACGTCTGCTGTCCTCGGTGACGCTGTGGGACATGCGTCCACCTCCGGTCGGATCCACACCCTGCATGGCGACTCATCCTAGGGTTCAAGAACTGCGGGAACGAGGTCTTTCGGTTGCTTTCACCCGGGTGAGAAGCAGGGCCCGGACACCTCTGTCCGGACGATCGACAGGCGCGCGATCTCGCGGCTCTCGGCGCTCAGGCCTCGGTTACGGAAAGGGCTGGACAGTCGTCCAGGTCAACTGTTCCGGTTGCGGAACCGTCGGAGCCGTGGCAGTCGGTCGGGGTCGTCGCGTCGGCGGAACGACCCCCGATCCCTCTGGACGAGCGTCCAGCCGACCGGGCCCGTGCTGCGGCGCGTGCATCCTAGCGCGCCGTCGCGAGGAGACCGTTGGTGTGCTCACACCAGAAGAGGATGTGGCGGCGGTCACTCCTGTGACAGGGCCGAGCGGGTGAAAAGCGCCGCCCCCGATACGATGCGTGCGTGCCCTCGTTCGTCACCCTCCTCCTGCGCCCCGACCGGCGGCGTCCCGACCCGGCGCCGCGCCGCGTCGACCTGCGCGTGGTGATCCTCGTCGGCATGGGCCTGTGGACGCTCGCCCTCGTCGTGAGCACCGTCCTCCTCGTGACCGGGGTGCTCGGGCCGCGCGCCGTCGCGACGTGCGGTGCCGGGCTCGTCCTCGGCCTCCTCGGCCTGGTGTGGGAGCACCGGAACCGCGCGAGCTACCGCGCCGCCCCCGAGGGCTGAGGACGCGGGTCGAACGCCCGCTCGGCGACGACCGCCTCGACGCTCCCCGGATCGGCCAGCACCTGCGCCACGGCGTGCCGGTCCTGGTACCGGCCGACCGCCTTCGCGAGGCCGCGGGCGAGACCGTCCACGCCCGTGGCGTGCACCCGCTGCTCGCCACCGACCCCCGACACCCACCAGTCGACCGGTTCTCCACCGACCCGGAGCACGTCGTGCTCGACCCACTCCCGTGGTGCGCCCGGCGCCACGAGGCCGACGGCGGGCCCGGTCGCCCGCGGCGTGCCGGGATCGTCGGGAGCAGGCGCCCCGGACGCCACGACGGGCAGGTCGAGCAGGTCGGCCGTCTCCGCGACGAGGTCGGCCGGGGCCGGCAGGACGGGCTCGAGCTGCGCCCACATGGGGTCGGGCGCGACGACGACGTCCGCCGCGTCCACCACGACCACCGCCGTCCCCCGCAGCGCCGGCAGGCGGTCCGGGGCCGGGTCGAGCCGCTCCCCGCGCCGGGCGAGCACGGCGAGCGCACGCCACAGGGCCAGGGCGTCGCGGGCCGCGACGGGCTCCCCGGCGGCAGGCAGCCCGTCGAGCAGGTCGGCCCAGTCGTCCGGGTCGAGGGCGTCGAGCGCACGCACCCCGCCGAGCGCGGCGAGCATCTCGCCGTCGAGGCCGGCGACGTCGTCGGGCCGAGGCCGGACGAACGGGACCGCACCGATCGCGAACGGGCCACCGAGCTCGCCGCGCAGCCACCACGCCGTGTAGGACGGCGCGCTCCGTGCTCCCCCGCCGCCCTCCACCCGCACCGGGGTCAGGATCGCGGCGCGCGCGTCGGGGTCCGCGGCGAGGCGCGCGAGCACGTCCGGCCACGCGTCGTCCGCGACGGCGTCCAGGTCCGCGACCGCGAGCACGTCACCCACGTACGCCTCGGGGCCGAGCACGGACGTCAGGTGCGCGAGGTAGCCGGACCAGTCCGACAACCAGCCCTCGGGCGCGTGCGGGTCGAGGTCCGGCTCGTCGTCGGTCGAGGCCGGCGTGAGCACGTCCCGCACCCGCACGGAGGTCGGCCCGACGGCGGCCCCCACCGCGCGCAGCGCCGCCTCGCCCCAGCGTCCGACCACCTCGGGCACGACGACGTCGAGCCCGTCGAGGACGTCCGCCGCCCACGAACCCGGCAGGACGCAGCCGCGTGCGGGGACGAGGGCACCGTCCGTCGTCGGGACCGGGAGCTCACCCCACCAGAACGGCAGGTCGAGGTCCCGCCGTCCCCCCGCCTCGCGCGCGGCCGCGGCGACGAGCCCGAGCAGGCGGTCGACGTCGCCGGACGGGTCCTCCCCGTCCTCCGCGGCGTCGGCCGCCGCGAGGACGCGCTCGCGCACGGCGGCGTCCTCGAGGACGGCCCGCAGGTCGGTCGCCCGCGCCCCGAGCCGCTCGAGCAGCGGGTGGGCCGCGAGCGGGGCGACCACGCGCAGGCCGAGGGCCGCCGCGTCCCGCGGGTCGAGCGTCTCGCCGTCGAGGAGGAGCAGCCCTCGCGCGCCACGGACCACGCGCCCGTCCACGAGCGGGACGGGGACCGCGCCGAGCGCCTCGAGCACCGAGCGGTCGCCCGCGTGCACGGCGAGCGCGTCGTAGAGCGCGCGCCACCGGGCCGGGTCGGCGACGAGCGGGAGGTCGTCCACGACGTCGGCGAGGTCCAGCGCCTCGGCCCCGAGCGAGCGCGCCACCGCGCGCAGCGGGGCCGGCACCTCCACGAGGTTCGCGACGCCGAGCGCCGCACGCACCCGTGGGTCGGCGACGTCCCCGGTCAGCAGCCGCGCCTCGGAGGGCGCGACGAGGCGTGGCCCGGGCGGGACGCCGTCGGGCCCGGTCGGCTCGTCCGGGTGCGGGTCGAGCGGGAGGATCGGCGTGCGGCGGACCGCGTCCTCGGCCGCCGTCCGGACCGACGCGTCGACCGCGCTCGCCGGCAGCCCGGTGGGCACCAGGGCGAGGACGTCCGGGCCCCGCTCCGGCGCGACGGCCGCGAGGAGCTCCGCGTAGGCGTCGCCCGCCGCCCGGGCCAGGTGCTCGGTGAGCGGGCCGGGCGGGACGTGCCGGCGCGACGGGTCGAGGGGAAAGGTCGCGAGGAGCAGCGCGGGGAACGTGAGGCGTTCGTCGGTGGGGGTCGGGGCGTGCAGCACGGCGGGGCGTTCGGCACGGCCGCGCGGGAGCGCCCACGTCACCGACCAGCGCGTCGCGGCGCGCTCCTCGACGGGTCGGTCCGCGAGGAGCACCGGGTCGAGCGGACCGTCGCGCCGTACGACCGTCCAGCGCGCGGCGACGTCCGCGATCCGGCGCTCCTCGAGGCCGTCGACGCCGTCGTCGGACACGACGACCTCCGCGAGCGCGGGGAGGGCGAGCAGGAGCGGGTCGCCGACGTCGGCCAGCTCGGCACGGACCGCGGCGAGCGCCTCGGCGTCGCGCAGCTCGACCTCGACGACCGTGTCGTAGCCGGGCGGCACGGCGACGTGCGTGGGGAACGGGAGGCGGAGCACGGGCAGCCGGTCACCGCGCCGGGCCACCTCGGCAGCGAGGTCCGGCAGGTCGGCCACGGCGTCCTCGAGCGCTGCGCGCGTGCGCGCGAGAGAGAGCTCGACGGCGCGGTCGCCCGCACCGACGCGGATCTCGTCGGCGACCGAGCGCACCGCGGCGAAGCCGACGCCGAAGCGTCCGACGGTCGGGCGCCGGGAGCTCGCGGCCCCCGTCGCGGACGCCCGCATCGCCACGAGCGACGCGACCCCCTCCGCGCCGAGGGGCTCGCCCGTGTTCGCGACGCGCAGCACCGCGTGCTCGTCCGTGCCCGACGGCGCGTGCAGGCTCAGGCGGAGTCGACCCGGGACGCCCGCGCGGGCCGCGGCGTCCGCGGCGTTCTGGGCGAGCTCGACGACGACCCGGCCACGGTAGGAGCCGTGGGCGTGGTCCTCCTCGGTGTTCGCGTCCTCGCGCAGCCGCGTGGGCGAGGACCGCCACGCCTCCAGGACCGCGCGGCGCAGTGCGGCCGTCCCGAAGACGTCGTCCGTCACGCCTCCGGCTCGCCCGCCGCGGGCTCGTCGGCGGGCACCGGCTCGGCGGGCACGTCGTGCGAGGACGGCTCCGCCGCGGCGTCGTCCGGTGCCGGCTCGACGACGGTCTCCGCCGTCGGGGCCGCGGACTCGAGCAGCGAGACGATCTCGACGTGGAGCTCGTCGACGAGGGGGTCGGCGTCGGGCCACTCGCTGCGCTGCGGCTCGACGTCGGTCTCGGAGTGCGCACCGCACCCGTGGTCCAGGCTCACGACCTTGCCGTCGTCGGGCGACCACTCGTTCGCGCACACGCCGAACACCTGTCCGAGGCTGCCCTGGAGCGGGACGAGGAAGCCGCACGAGCCGCACTCGGCGGCCGAGGTGACCGCACCGCGCGCCGTCGGGCCGCGCGACCCCCGGTACCAGCGCTCGGCGGCCTCGTCACGCCCCTGCGGGGACAGGACCCGGGCGCGGGCGAGCGCGAGCTCGTCGATCGCGACGGAGTCCTGCTCCTCGTCGCCCGTCGCGACGTAGCCCGGCTCGAGGCGCGGGTCGTCCGCACGGAAGGGCAGGACGTCGCCCGGGCCGACGTCGCCGGGGCGCAGGCGCTCCGACCACGGGAGCCACGAGGGCGCGAGCAGCGCGCCGTCGCCGGGCAGCAGCTCGACCTCGCACACCGTCGCGGTGCGCCCGCGCGGGACGCGCGCGAGGGTGACCGTCCAGTGCCAGCCGCGGTAGCCGCGCATCGTGCACGCGAACCGGTGGGAGATGAGGCGCTCGGCCTCCGCGATCGTGCCGAGGTGCTCACCGACGTCCTGCGGGCTCTCGGCGACCTCCTGCGCCGCGGCGCGCGCGACCTCGACCGCGCCGGTGAGCACGGCGTCGCGCGCGGCACGGGCGGAGACTCCCCGGACACGCTCCTCGGCGGCTGCCACGGCGACCATCGTCAGACCTCGATCTCGTCCGCCACCGCGCGCAGGACTGCCGCGACCTTGGTGGCCTTGCTCTTGTCGGGGTAGCGCCCGCGGCGCAGCCCGTTGCCCACGCCGTCGAGCTCCTTGATGAGGTCCTCGACGATGACGGCCATCTCGTCGGCCGTGCGACGCTTCGCCTTGACGACCGAGGGTGCCGGGTCGAGGAGCTTGACGGCCAGCGCCTGGGGGCCGCGACGCCCGTCCGCGACACCGAAGTCGACGCGCGCGCCGGGCTTGGGCGCGGGAGCGTCCGCGGGCAGGGCGGAGGCGTGCAGGAAGACCTCGCCGCCGTCGTCGTTGGCGATGAAGCCGAAGCCGCGTTCGGTGTCGAACCACTTGACCTTGCCGGTGGGCACGTGAACCTCGTTCGTGCTCGTAGGAACCAGAACCCCCAGGCTACCGGCCACGCGGCGACGTCGTCGCATCCGTACCGCGGGACGGCCACCGACCACGCCCTCGGGTCCCCCGACGCGTCGCGCCGTCACCCGCGAGCGGTGCGACGGCAGACCTCGTCCCACGGCGTCGGCTCGATGCCGAACCGGGCGCGTGCGGCGGTGTCGTCGAGGACGTACGGCCGCTCCCACTGGTAGTCGAGCTCGCGGAGCTCGCGCAGCAGGGGCGAGAAGAGGCCGGCGGCCGCGAGCGCCGTCCCGCGCAGCGAGCGGACCCGGACGCGCCGCAGCCCCACGCTCGCGAGGACGTCGGCGAGCGCCTGCTGCTGCGTACGGGGCGCGTTGCTCGGCGTGTGCCACGTGCGGCCCAGCGCACCGGGGTCGGCGGCGGCCGCGACGAGCGTGCGTGCTGCGTCCTGGACGTCGGTGAACGAGTGCGGCTGGTCGGCGCGACCGATCATCGTCACGGCCCGGCCGCGCGAGGCGGCCGGGACGACGCGCGAGACGTGCCCGTTGCCCGCGACCCCGGGGCCGACGAAGTCGGAGCTGCGCACCTCGACGACGCGAGCGCGCCCCGCCCGGTGCGACGCGAGGGCGTCGGCCCACAGCCGCGCGCGCAGGACCCCCTTGTGATCGGTCGCCGCGTCGGGCAGGTCCTCGGTCATGGGCCCGTCCACGGGGCCGTACGGGTAGAGGTTGCCGGTGATCGCGTAGACGGCGCCGCTGCGCTCGGCCGCGGTGAGCAGCGACGCCGCGAGCGGCGGCCAGACGCGCTCCCACTGCGTGTAGTCGCCGGGGTTCGCGCAGTTGTAGAGCACGTCGGCGCCGTCGGCGACGCGGCCGAGCGCGTCGGCGTCCGAGGCGTCGAGGGCGAGGTGGGTGACACCGGCGAGGCCGGTGTCCCGGCCGCCGCGGGTGACGACCGTGACGTGCGACCCGCGGGCCACGAGCTCGGCGGCGACGTGCCGGCCGACGGGGCCGGCACCGACGACGACGTGGCGGTCGGTGGAGGACGGTGCGGTGGACATGGGTCTCCGTTTCCGAGAGCGGTGCTCTCACCACGAGCGAGCATGGCACGGTCGCGAGCCGCGGGCAAGAGCAGTGCTCGCGTTTGTGTGCAGCGCTCTCCTCTGTCACGCTGGCCCGGTGACCGCTCCCCGCACGGCCCGCGCGCTGGCGCGCGAGACCCTGACGCGCGCGATCCTCGACGCCGCCCGCGCGCGGCTCGTGACCGAGGGCCCGTCCGCGCTCTCGCTGCGCGCCGTCGCCCGCGACGTCGGCATGGTGTCGTCCGCCGTCTACCGCTACTTCCCGAGCCGCGACGCCCTGCTCACCGCCCTCCTGGTCGAGTGCTACGACGAGCTCGGGGCCGCCGTCGAGGCAGCGGAGGCCGCGGTCGCGCGCGACGACCTCACCGGCCGGTGGCTCGCCGCGTGCCGGGCGCTGCGGGAGTGGAGCGTCGAGCGGCCCGGTGACTTCGCCCTCCTCTACGGCACGCCGGTCCCCGGGTACGCGGCACCGCAGGACACCGTCGAGCCCGCGACCAGGGTCGTGCGGGTGCTCGTCCGGCTCGTCGACGAGGCCTGGTCCGCGGGCGGTCGGCCGGCTCCCGCACCGCCGTCGGCCGCGGACGCCACGGCGCTCGTCGCCCCGGCGCGCGCGTACGTCGTCGCGCGCGGGCTCGTGGGCCCCGACGTCCCGTCGGAGTCCGTCGTACGCACTCTCGCCGCCTGGACGACCCTCTTCGGCACGGTCTCGTTCGAGCTGTTCGGCCACCTCCACCGCACGGTCGCCGACTTCGCGGAGTGGTTCGACGAGGTCGCGCTGCGGGTCGGCGCCGACGCCGGCGTGGTCCCGCAGGCGACCGGGCGCTGACGGCGCGCCCTCGCCCCGGCCGTCGGCGGCACGGGTGGGGAGATCTCACCATGGACGCCGGTTCCTCACCGGGGTCGCGATGGGTACGGTCGGACCATCGCGACGCGGCGTCCCGGACGGGTCGTCACCGGACCCGCCGGGCAGGCCCCGACGAGAGTCCCGTCACCCACGACCGCCCACCACCAGGGGGATCCCTTGACCGATCAGCCGCACGCTCCCGGACCGCCGCACCAGCCCGGGTCCGGTGTGCCGCAGCCCCCGCCGCAGCAGCCCGGCGCGTACCCGCCACCGCCGCAGGGCGGCTACCCGCCCGCACCCGGTGGGTATCCGCCGGCACCCGGTGGGTATCCGCCGGCCCAGGGTTCCTACCCGCCCGCACCGGGCGCCTACCCCCCGCCGCAGGGCGGCTACCCGCCCGGGCCGGGCGGCTACCCGCCGGCTCCCCAGCAGGGGTGGGCGGCCGGGCCGGTCCCGCCGGCGCCCCCGGCCCGACGCTCGCGCAAGGGGCTCGTCGTCGGTGGGTCCGTCGTCGGTGGCCTGGTCCTCCTCGGCGGCGCCGGGGCCTGGGCGTACTCGGCGATCGACGGCGGCGGCGCGCAGCCCGAGGAGGCGCTGCCCGCGTCGACCATCGGGTACGTGCGGGTCGACCTCGACCCGTCCGCCGCGCAGAAGATCAACCTCCTCCGCCTCGCGGACCGCGTGCCCGACCTCGCGGCGGACCTCGACGTCGAGCTCGGCGACGACACGGACCTCAAGCAGCTCCTGGCCGAGGCGCTCACCCGCAGCGGGGAGTGCGAGATCGACTACACCACGGACGTCGAGCCGTGGATCGGCGACCGCGCCGCCGTCGCCGCGATCCCGGGCGACGACGAGCCCAGCCCGGTCCTCGTCCTCGCGGTCACCGACGAGGGTGCCGCACGCACCGCGATCGAGACGGGTCTCGGCTGCGGCGAGGGCCTGGCGGCGGAGCAGGTCGCGTTCACCGCGGGCTACGCCGTCGTGACCGAGGAGGGCGTGGCCGCCGCGGACGTGGCGGCCGAGGCGGAGAAGGCCTCGCTCGCGGACGACGACGTGTTCGCGGCGGACATGAAGGCGCTCGGCGACCCGGGGCTGGTCTCCTTCTGGGCCGACATGGACGCGGTCGCGGCGCTGGTCGAGGAGGGCTCGGACGCGCTGGGCGAGGAGGTTCCGGGCTCGACGGACCTCGCCGCGCTCGAGGAGTACACGTCGGTGACCGGTGCGCTGCGCGTCGGCGCCGACAACCTCGAGCTCACGACCCTCGCGGGCGCGGGCACGGACGTGCTCGCCCCCTACGCGGCGAGCGGCCGGGCGGCGACGGCGGACCTGCCCGCGACGACGCTCGCGGCGGTCGCGTTCTCGGTCGACCCCGACGCGGTCGACGACGTCTGGGAGCAGCTCGCCGAGCTCGCCGACTCGTACGGCGACCTGGGCGCGGACGCGTTCGAGATGTCGAACGAGGTGTCGGGCGCGACGACCACGAGCAACGTCGGCCTCGACGTCGCCCCGGACGGCGTTGACCAGGAGATGTACGACTACTGCCTCGCGGCGGCCCAGGAGTACGACCTCGGCCTCGACGACTACGACTTCACCGACGAGCAGCGCGCCGAGTACGAGCAGATGTACCTCGACTCGTTCATGGAGGGCTGCACGGGCGTCTCCACCGGCACCGACGAGACCGCGACCGACGACCTGTGGGGCGGCACGGACCTCGGCACCGACGAGCTCGGCACCGACGACCTGTGGGGCGGCTCGACGGACGTGGACGACCCGTGGGGCGGCTCGACGTCCGCGCAGGCGCCGACGTTCGACGACACCGTCGCGCTCCTCGCCGAGGAGTACGACATCCACCTGCCCGACGACCTGAAGACGCTGCTCGGCGAGCAGGTCGTGGTCGCGGTCGACGCCACCGGGCTCGACGACCTCGCGTCCGTCGCCGGCGTCGAGGACGTGAACGTGGGCGTGCGCACGGTCGGTGACGGCGCCGCGCTGCAGGACCTCGCGGACCGTCTGGACTCCCTCGTCGTCGACGCCGGCGGCGAGCCCCTCGCCACGGCCTCCGCCGGTGACGGCCACGTCTTCGCGACGAACGACGACTACGCCGGGCTCCTCGCCGCGGGCGGCGACCTGGGCTCCTCGGACGCCTACCGCAGCGTCGTGGACGACGACGGCGCGAGCAGCGTCGTCTTCGTGGACCTCGACCGCCTGGCCGAGGTGCTCCGCACGAACCTGGACGGCGAGGGTGCCGAGGGGATGTCCTACCTCGAGCCGCTGCGCGCGGTGGGCATGACGACCTCGGTCGAGGGCGACCACGCGCGGTTCACGGTCAAGCTCAGCTTCGGCTGAGCGGCGTCGTGACCACGTGAGCACCGCTGCGCGCCCGGGGCCGACCGGCCCCGGGCGCGCGTAACATCGAACGGATGGCCACCTCCCGGCCCGTGCGGCCCCCGACGTTCAGCGAGGCGCTGCGCCGGCGTGACGACGCGGCGCTGGTCGCGCTGCTCGCCCGGCGCCCCGACCTCGCGGCTCCCTCCCCCTCGACCCTGCCCTCGCTCGCCGCGCGCGCCATGAACCGCACGAGCCTGGAGCGTGCGCTCGCCGGTCTCGACGAGCTCACCCTCCACGTCCTCGAGTCCGTCCTCGTCCTCGAGTCGGTCGGCACGCCCGCGACGGCAGCCGCCGTCGCGCGCGCGACGGACGTCGACCGCAGGACCGTCGCCGCGGCGCTCGCGCTGCTCGACGAGCTCGCGCTCGTGTGGGCGCCCGGCGCGGCGTCCTCGGGGTTCCGGCCCGCACCGGGCCTCGCCGAGGTGCTGGGCCCGCACCCGGCCGGCCTCGGTCCCGTCGTCGACGCCTCCCCCGGCGGCCCGCCGCCCGTCCTGCTCCCCGGTGGCGACCTGCCCGCCGACGCGCCCCCGGGCGCTCGGGCCATCCTCGACGCGCTCTCGTGGGGCCCGCCCGTCGGGGTCGCGCCCCGGTCCGACCCGTCGGCACGGCGCGCGACGTCCTGGCTCGTCGAGCACGGGTACCTGCGCGCGACCGACGAGCGCCACGTCGTCCTGCCCCGCGAGGTCGGGCTGGCGCTGCGCGGCGGGCGCACGCACCGCGACGTCCGCACGGCCCCGCCCGTCCCCGACGCCCCTGCGCTGCCTGCCGCGACGGTCGACGCCGAGTCCGCGAGCGCCGGGCTCGAGGCCGTCCGGCTCGTCGCGCGGCTCGTGACCCGCTGGACCGAGCACGCCCCGGGTGTGCTGCGGGCCGGCGGGCTCGGGGTGCGCGACCTGCGGCGCGCAGCCCTCGCGCTCGAGGTCGACGAGCCGACGGCGGCCGCGGTCGTCGAGCTCGCGGCGGCGGCGGGCCTGGTGTCCGACGACGGCGACGACCCGCCGACGTTCGCCCCCACGACCGCGGCGGAGGACTGGCTCGACGACGACCTCGGAGACCGGTGGGCGACGCTCTCGCGCGGGTGGTGGCGCTCGCGCCGCACGCCGTGGCTCGTGGGCAGCCGCGACGAGAAGGGCGCGCTGCGCGCGGCCCTCGACCCCGAGCTGTGGCGCCCGTGGGTGCCGCGGCTGCGCCGGACCGTGCTCGAGGTCCTCGCGCTGGTGCCCGGGCAGGCGCTCGACGCGGCGGGCGTCGTGGAGGTGCTGCGGTGGCGCACGCCTCGCGCGGTCCCGCCGGAGCAGGCGGTCGCGGGGCTGCTGCGCGAGGCCGCGCTGCTCGGCGTGACCGGCGCCGGCGCGCTCACGCCCCCGGGGCGCGCGCTGCTCGCCGCGGACGACACCGCGACGACGGCCGGCCCGGGCGCGGCGTTCGAGGCCGTCCTGCCGCCCGAGGTCGACGACCTCCTCCTCCAGGGCGACCTCACGGGCATCGTCCCGGGCCGGCCGTCGGGCGCGCTGGAACGGCTGGTGGAGGTCGCTGCCGACGTCGAGTCGCGCGGCGCGGCGACCACCGTGCGCTTCAGCGCGGACTCGGTCCTGCGGGCGCTCGACCGCGGCGCGACCGCCGACGAGCTGCTCACCGAGCTGGCGTCGCACGCGCGCACCCCCGTGCCCCAGGCCCTCGAGTATCTCGTGCGCGACACCGCGCGGCGCCACGGGCGCGTGCGGGTGGGGACGGCGTCGTCGTACGTGCGCGCCGAGGACCCGGTCCTCCTCGCGGGCCTGGTGGAGGATCCCGCGCTGCGCCCGCTGGGCCTGGTCCTGCTCGCGCCGACCGTGCTCGTGTCCGTCGCGCCCGCCGGCGAGCTGCAGGAGGCGCTGCGCGCGCGGGGGGTGCCCGCGGTCGTCGAGAGCCCGGACGGGCGCGTCCTCGTCGCGGACCGTGCGGGGCGGCGGGGCGTGCCCGACGTCGTCGGCTCGCCCCGGCGGGGACGTGCGGCGGCGGGGCGGCGGGGCGGCTACGCGCGCACCGGGGTCGTCCCGGGTTCCGGCGCGCGCGTCGACGAGTCCCGCGGGCCGGGCGGCCGGGGAGCCGAGGAGCGGTACGCCGACCTCGTCGCACGGCTGCGCGCGGCGGACGCGCGAGCGGCGGAGCGGGCGTCGTCCCCGGCGGGCACCACGGACGGCGACGGGACGAGACCGGGCGGCCGGGCGCCGTCGGGCACGAACGGGCGCAGCGGCGACCACGCCGCCGGGGGAACAAGCGACCCGGTGGCCGCGTTGGGTCTGCTGCGCGAGGCGATCGCCGACGGGGCGATGGTGTGGCTCGAGGTCGTCGGGTCGTCCGGGGCCCCGACCCGTCGCCGCGTGCGACCCCTGACCCTCGACGCCGGACGCCTGCGCGCGCAGGACCCCGCGCGCGACGCGGAGCTCACGGTCGCGGTGCACCGCATCGCGTCCGTCACCCCCGACGACCAGACCTCCCGGTAGAACTCGGCAAGGAGACGCATGACCGACGGACCCCTCATCGTCCAGAGCGACAAGTCGCTGCTGCTCGAGGTCGACCACCCGCGCGCCGACGACGCGCGCCGCGCGATCGCACCCTTCGCCGAGCTCGAGCGCGCCCCCGAGCACGTCCACACCTACCGGCTCACGCCGCTCGGGCTGTGGAACGCGCGCGCCGCGGGTCACGACGCCGAGCAGGTCGTCAACACGCTCATCGAGTACTCGCGCTACCCGGTGCCGCACGCGCTGCTCGTCGACGTCGCCGAGACGATGTCGCGGTACGGACGGCTCACGCTCGCGCAGCACCCGACGCACGGCCTCGTCCTCGAGGCGACCGACCGTGCGGTGCTCGCCGAGGTGCTCAAGTCCAAGCGGACCGCGGGCCTGGTGGGCGAGCGGATCGACGACCTCACGGTCGTCGTG